>DATENH010000251.1:0-15146 GCA_035275145.1 Steroidobacteraceae bacterium
CCGTCGTTGCTGACGATGAAGCCCGAGCCTGCGCCGCGCGCCGGCATGCTGTCTTCCGGTCTGCCGCCACTGCCCGGCGCCGGCAAACCGAAGCGCCGGAAGAAATCCAGCAACGGATCGTCCGAATTCGCGCCGCCGCCGGGGCCGCGCGTCGGACGCGCTTGCTGTAGGACTTCGACGTTCACGACAGCTTTGCCGTATTGATCGACGAGCGCCGCGAAGTCCGGCAGCGCCGCGGCCACACCGGCCGCGTGCGTCGGCAACACTGACGGTTGCGCCGACGATTGAGCTGGCGCGCTCGGTTGCTCGACCTGGTCTGCACCATTGCCGTCCGAGCAAGCCGAGACCGCGGCAAACAGTGCTGCGAGGAGGACAGAAAGTGAGGTTTTCATAGCAGCGGCTCCGCGGCGTGCGGATGAGGGAAGTCCCAGTTTCAATGGCTGTGGACCCGCTTAGTTCCTGTGGTAACGTCCTACGCCATGACGTGGCGCACCTGGGCGACGTTCGCGGCCTTGTGCGCGATCTGGGGTCTCCCTTACTTCTTCATCAAGCTGGCTCTGCACGATCTGTCGCCCGTGTGCGTGGCATGGGGACGCATCACGCTTGCGGCCATCGTGCTCGTGCCGATTGCCTGGCGGCGCGGCTCCTTGCAACGCGCGTTCGCACACAAGGTCGCGGTCTGGACTTTCGCCGTGGCCGAGCTGGTCGTGCCGTTCTCGTTGATCGCGATGGGAGAGCAGTGGCTCAGCTCGTCGCTGACGGGCATCCTGATCGCGACGGTGCCGTTGAGTGTCGTGGTGATTGCGCCGTTGTTCGGCGTCAAGGAGCGGATCGGCGCGCTGCGCATTGCCGGCCTCGCGATCGGCTTCTGCGGCGTGGTCGCGATCGTCGGCCTCGACACTGGCCACGGGCCGATGCTGTGGGCCGGCGTCGCGTGCATCATGGTTTCGGTCGCGGGCTACGCGATCGGGCCGCTCGTCGTCGAGCGCTGGCTCTCGGACGTCGACGAGCTCGGCGCGGTGGCGGCGAGTCTCGTGGTCGCGTCGATTCTGCTGCTGCCGTTCGCAGTGCTGTCCGCGCCGGATCACATGCCTTCGGCTTTGTCGCTTACTGCCGTGGTGGCGCTCGGTGTCTTGTGCACGGCGCTCGCGTTGTACCTGTACTTCTACTTGATCAACGCGGCCGGCGCGGCGCGTGCGTCCGTCGTCGCATACATCAATCCCGCGGTCGCTGCGGTGATCGGCGTGCTCGTGCTGAACGAGCCGTTCGGCATAGGGACGGCCGTAGGGATGGCGATGATCCTGTTCGGGTCGTGGCTGGCTACAGGCAAGAGCCAGGCGGCCTCACGCCTTGATGCGGTGGCCGGTCTTGAACACCCACCAGATCACCACCAGGCACGCGGACATGAACACGAACGTCATGCCGAGACTTAGCCACACGCTGACGTCCGCGATGCCGTAGAACGCCCAGCGAAAGCCGTTGATCAGGTAGACGACGGGATTGAACAGCGTCACCTTCTGCCAGAACGGCGGCAGCATGCCGATCGAATAGAAGCTGCCGCCGAGGAACGCCAGCGGCGTGATGATCAGGATCGGCACGATCTGCAGCTTCTCCCAGCCGCTCGCCCACAGGCCGATGATGAAGCCGAACAGGCTGAAGGTCACCGAGGTGAGCACCAGGAACGCGACCATCCAGAGCGGATGCTCGATGTGGAACGGCACGAACAACCGCGCCGTCGACAGGATGATCAGTCCAAGAAGGATCGACTTCGTCGCTGCCGCGCCGACATAACCGGTCACGATCTCGATGTACGAGATCGGCGCCGACAGCACTTCGTAGATCGTGCCGGCCCAGCGCGGCATGTAGATGCCGAACGACGAGTTCGAGATGCTCTCCGTCAGCACCGACAGCATGATCAGGCCCGGCACGATGAAGGCGCCGTAGCTGACGCCGTCGATCTGTGCCATGCGCGACCCAATCGCCGCGCCGAACACCACGAAGTACAGCGAGGTCGAGATCACGGGCGACGCCACGCTTTGCACGAGCGTGCGGAACCAGCGCGACATCTCGAAGAAATAGATCGAGCGGATCGCGTAGGTGTTCATCGCCGGGTGCTCACCAGGTTCACGAAAATGTCCTCGAGCGAGCTCTCTTCGGTGCGCAGGTCCTTGAAGTCGATGCCGAGCTCGTTGAGCTGTCGCAACAGGCCGGCGATGCCGGTGCTGTCCGCCTGCGTGTCGAAGGTGTAGATGAGATCGTTGCCGTCGGCGGACAGCTCGAGCTGCCGCCCCGCGAGCTGCGCGGGCACGCGTTCGAGCGGGTGCTGCAAATGCAGAGTGAGTTGCTTGCGGCCGAGCTTGCGCATCAGGACGCTCTTCTCTTCCACCAGCACGATCTCGCCCTTGTTGATCACGCCGATGCGATCGGCCATTTCCTCGGCCTCTTCGATGTAGTGCGTGGTGAGGATGATCGTCACGCCGCTCGCGCGGAGCTGCCGCACCATTTCCCACATGTCTCGCCGCAGCTCGACGTCGACGCCGGCGGTGGGCTCGTCGAGGAACAGGATCTGCGGCTCGTGCGACAGCGCCTTGGCAATCATCACGCGGCGCTTCATGCCGCCCGAGAGCGTCATGATCTTGTCGTCCTTCTTGTTCCACAGCGACAGGTCGCGCAGCACTTTTTCGAGATGCGCGGAGTTCGGCGCTTTGCCGAACAGGCCGCGGCTGAACTCCATCGTCGCCCAGACGCTCTCGAATGCGTCGGTCGTCAGCTCCTGCGGCACCAGGCCGATCTTGGAGCGCGCGGCACGGAACTCGCGCACGATGTCGTGGCCGTCGGCGGTGACTTTGCCGGAGGTGGCATTGACGATGCCGCAGATGACGTTGATCAGCGTGGTCTTGCCGGCGCCGTTCGGCCCGAGCAGCGCGAAGATCTCGCCACGCCGGATCTCGAGGTCGATGTGCTTGAGCGCCTGGAAGCCCGAGGCATAAGTCTTGACGAGATCGACGACGGAAATGATCGGTTGCACGCAAACCCCGGGCAGCGGACGAACGGCGGCCGGTATTATAGAGAAGAAGCCGTTGGCGGTTAGTGCAGAGAGTCCGGATGAACGTGCAGAGCTTGTTTCCAACGCTGGTGTATACGGCGCGGCTCGCGGGCGGGGCGGCGTTGAATCGCCGCCTGCTGCGGGAATGCCGGCAACTCGAGCGCGACGACGAGTCCGGCCGGCGCTGGTCCGCGAAGAACTATCCCGGCGGCTACACCTCGTACAACTCGGCGAGTCGCCTGTACGAGCAGTCGCCGACGTTCGCGCAGCTCCGGAGCGGGCTCGATCGGCATGTCGCATCGTTCGCGAAATCGCTCGAGTTCGATCTGCGAGGGCGCGAGCTGCAGATGACCGACTGCTGGGTGAACATCATGCCGCGGCAGGTCGTGCACAGTTTGCACCTGCATCCGCTCGCGACGATCAGCGGCACGTATTACGTGCATACGCCGCGCGGCTCGGCCGGATTGAAGCTGGAAGATCCGCGTCTCGATCGCTACATGGCCGCGCCGCCGCTGAAGGCGAAGGTCAGCACGAACAGACAGCGCTGGGTCGTGATTCCGGCGCAGGCCGGCGCGCTGGTGCTGTTCGAGAGCTGGCTGCGCCACGAAGTGCCGCCGAATCCGGCGGCGTCGCCGCGGATCAGCATCAGCTTCAACTACAACTGGTTTTGACGCGCAAGTGTCGGAACCTCGGCGCGTTATCCGTCCTTGGGTCTATGCGAGACTTCATCAGTGACTGACCTGCGTTGGATCGACGCCGCCCTGACCTCCGCCCGCCCCCAGGCGGTCGCGGCGCTGCTGCGGTATTTCCGCGATCTGGACACGGCTGAAGAAGCCTTCCAGGAAGCGTCGCTGCGCGCCCTCAAGGTCTGGCCGGTAAAGGGCCCGCCGCGCGACCCGGCTGCCTGGCTGATCTTCGTCGGCCGCAATACCGCGCTGGATGACAAGCGCCGGCGCAGTAAGGAGCAGGCGCTGCCTTCGGAGGAAGCGCTCGCTGACGATGACGACGATGGGCAGGCGACGCTCGCGGATCAGCTCGACGCCGAGCATTACCGCGACGACATCCTGCGACTGCTGTTCATCTGCTGTCATCCCGAGTTGCCTGCGACACAGCAGATCGCGCTGGCGCTGCGCATCGTGTCCGGCCTCACCGTGAAGGAAATTGCGCGCGCATTTCTGGTGGGCGAATCGGCGATGGAGCAGCGGATCACGCGCGCGAAGCGCGCGATCGGTTCGGCTGAGGTGCCCTTCGAGACACCAGGCGCCGAGGCGCGCGGCGATCGGCTCGCTGCTGTCGCGTCGATGATCTACCTGCTGTTCAACGAAGGTTACTCCGCGAGCGGCGGCACGGCGCACGTCCGCACATCGCTGTGCGAGGAAGCGATCCGGCTCGCGCGCTTGTTGTTGCGGCTCTTCCCGAGCGAGCCGGAAGTGATGGGGCTCATGGCGCTGCTGCTGCTACAGCACGCGCGCGCCAAGGCGCGTCTCGATCGCGACAATGAAATCGTGCTGCTCGAAGATCAGGATCGCAGTCAGTGGAATCGCGAGCTGATCGGCGAGGCTCTCGTGCTCGTGGAGAAGGCGCTGCGGCATCGGCGCCCCGGCCCGTATCAAGTGCAAGCGGCCATCGCCGCCGTCCACTCGCGCGCGGCGCGCGCCACGGATACGGATTGGCAGGAGATCGACACGCTGTACGCTGTATTGGAGCAACTCCAACCATCACCCGTCGTCACGCTCAATCGCGCCGTGGCCGTTGCGAAGTTACACGGTCCGGCCGCCGCGCTGGAGATGATCGAGCCGCTCGGCGAGAAGCTCCAGGGTTACTTCCACTTCTTCGGGGCGAAGGGCGCGTGGCTGAACGAGCTCGGCCGCACGGACGAAGCACGGGTCGCGTTCGACAAGGCAATCGCGCTCGCTCACACGCCGGCACAAGCAGCGCACATTCGAGAGCATCTCGATCGCCTCCTGAAGTAGTTGCCACTGTATATAAGGCCAGCTATGCTTTCCGTCCCCGGCATATAAAGGAGTAGGCGCATGAAGCTCTATTGGTGCGAGCGGACGCGCGCAGTGCGCGCCGTCTGGATGATGGAAGAGCTGGGTGTGCCGTACGAGCGCGTGCGCATCGACATTCGCGACGAGAAATCGCGCGCGAATCCCGCGTTTCGTGCGGCGTCGCCGATGGGCAAAGTACCGGCGCTCGAGGATGGCGCCGTACACATCTGGGATTCCGGCGCCATCTGCGCCTACCTCGCCGATCAATATCCCGCTGCGAAGCTCGCGCCGCCGATCGGCAGCCCGGAGCGGGGCGCCTATCTCATGTGGCTCATGTACACGAACTCGGTGATCGAGCCGGCCATGGGCGAGAAGTTCGGCGGCCTCAAGCCCAACTCCGTGAGCTACGGCTGGGGCGGCTGGGATCAGATGTTGCAGGTGATGCGAACTGCGCTGGAGCGCGGCCCGTGGATTCTCGGCGAGCACTTCAGCGCCGCGGACGTGCTGCTCGGCATGAGCTGCAACTTCCTGCGTCAGTTCAAGATGATCGAGAACGAGCCGGTGCTGTTCGCATACGCGGACCGCTGTGCTGCGCGGCCTGCGTTCAAGCGCGCGTACGCACTGGAACCTCAAGGGTGAGGATTTCGCACCATCAGCGCGTACTGCGCTCCGGTCGTCGGCTCATCGAATCGCGCCGCGGTCGCGAACCCTAGGCGCTCGTAGAAGCGCACCGTGCGCAGGCCGAACGTTTCCAGATAGCTGACTGCGCCGTTCGCATCGGCCTCCCTCAAAGTCGGGGCCAGCAGTTGCTGCCCCAAACCGCGGCCGTGCAACGAAGGATCGACAGCGATGATCGACAAGTACCACGCGCTGTCGCTGACCAGCGCCTTCGACTTGCCGCTCATGGACCCAACCATGCTGTAGTAGTTGCGCGCTCCGCGAGCGCCGAGTGTGCTCTCCAGGAACTGGCGCTTCCGTGCAGCGGCACTCGCGTGGATCTCATCCGACTGAGGCAGCAACCACACGGCGACGCCGTAACTCGGATCTGCCAGGTGAACCGTTCGGCCCAGCGTCCGGCCTTCCTCGATGGAATACGCGAAGTATCGCGCCAGCACACTGCGCCGTTCCGCGACGTCGCCGGCAAAGTCTTCCGAGATCGAAAGGTAGAAGGGATCGTCTTCGAGTGCCGCTACGACACTCTGACAGGCGGGATCCGCTTTCACCTTCGGTCGGCAGCAGTGGAGTCGTCTGCCTTCGGCATCGGCACCAACGCAGAGACGGTGAGCTGCGGCGTCTGGATGCTGAGGTCGTGCGGCGTGCACAGCACGCGGTCCTCGATCACTTTGACCGAGAGCTTCGGCAGCACTTCCTTCTTGAGACCTTCCATCAGCTCGCAGTCGCCGGGCTCGAGATCCAGCTTGCGGTCGCGCGACAAGTCGACGGTCTGCCACTGCGCGGGGAAAGGATCGGTCTGCAGCGGATCCTTCTTGCCGGTGAGGCGCTCGGCGAGCTCCTTCGTCGCCTTGTTCGCCGGCTCCTTCGCTTCGCTCGCCGGGATCGCCGTCGCAGTCGTCACGGTGACGAAGAAGTTGCGCGACGGGCGCGTATTGATGCAGCCGTTCGCCTGCACCCGGGTCTGCGGCGCGGCACCCAGCTTCAACAGAATGCTCTTGATCTTGGATTCGAAAGCATCGCAGTCGTAGGCGGTCGTGAAGCCGACATACGAATACTTGATTTCGACTGGCTTCCAGACGGATTGCACCGGCTGTGCACTGTCCGCGGGCGCATCCGCGTAGGCGGTATGCGACAGCACGGCGGCAAGCATGCACGCCCCTGCCAGACCGGCTCGCGCTAGGGATTTCAGCTGGGTTTCCATGACTCGTCTCCGTTAATGATGGAGATTAGACGCCGGCACCGGCAGCACGTTCCCTGCCTTCGCCATCCACGTCATTTACGTTCCCGTAATTTCGCGAGCGGTTCAACGGGGCCCGCGATATCCTCCCGCCATGAGCTCCAACGTCGACGTTCAAGGCCGGGAAATCAATGCTGCCATGGCAGTTCTGGGGGCGCTGAGCTTCTGCCATTTGCTGAACGACATGATGCAGTCGCTGCTGCCGGCGATGTATCCCATCCTCAAGACAGGGCTGCGACTCGACTTCGGTCAGATCGGTCAGGTGACGTTTGTCTATCAGGTCACTGCCTCGCTGTTCCAACCGCTGGTCGGACTCTACGCCGATCGCCGGCCGATGCCGTATGCGCTTGCCTTCGGCATGGGCTTCACGCTGACGGGTCTGCTGCTGATTGCTTCGGCAAGCACCTTCCCGGTGCTGCTGCTCGGTGCGGCAGTCATCGGCCTCGGCTCTTCGGTCTTTCATCCCGAGTCCTCGCGCGTCGCGCGCGTCGCATCCGGGGGACGTCACGGGTTTGCGCAATCGGTGTTCCAGGTCGGCGGCAACACGGGCTCGGCGATCGGTCCGCTCGCGGCAGCGTTCATCGTGTTGCCGAACGGGCAGGGCAGCGTCGCCTGGTTCGCGCTTGCAGCGCTGCTCGGCATCGTGCTGCTCTCGAAGATCGGTTCCTGGTATGCGCGGCAGACAGTGCGGCTCGACGCCGTGCGCAAGACTGCGCAGCACGCGCTCACGCAATTGCCGCGCGGCAAAGTCATCGGCGCAATGTCGATTCTGATCGTGCTGATCTTCTCCAAGTACTTCTACATGGCGAGCCTGTCGAGCTACTACACGTTCTACTTGATGGAGCGCTTCCACGTTTCGGTGTGGAACGCGCAGGTGCATCTGTTCGTGTTCCTCGCCTCGGTCGCGATCGGCACGCTGGCCGGCGGTCACATCGGCGATCGCGTCGGCCGCAAGTACGTCATCTGGTTTTCGATTCTCGGCGTCCTGCCGTTCACGCTGCTGCTGCCGCATGCGAACTTGTTCTGGACCGGCGTGCTGAGCGTGCCGATCGGCCTGATCCTCGCATCGGCGTTTTCGGCGATTCTCGTCTACGCGCAGGAGCTCGTGCCCGGCAAGGTCGGCATGATCTCCGGGCTGTTCTTCGGGCTCGCGTTCGGCATGGGCGGCATTGGCGCGGCGGTGCTGGGTCACCTCGCCGACGCCGCAGGCATCCAGTTCGTCTATAGCGTCTGCGCGTATCTGCCGCTGCTCGGCGTGCTCGCGGCGTTCCTGCCCAAGATTCATACAAATCGAAATTAGGTGAGCTCATGGCTGGGGAACTGAAGCATCACGCAGTCAACGTCAACGGCATTCGCATGCACGTCGCGGAGCAGGGCACGGGCCCGCTCGTCATCCTGTGTCACGGCTGGCCCGAGCTCTGGTATTCGTGGCGGCATCAGATTCCGGCGGTCGCGGCCGCGGGGTTTCGCGCCGTAGCTCCCGACATGCGCGGCTTCGGCGAGACCGAAGCGCCGGCAGACGTGAACGACTACACGATCCTGCACACCGTCGGCGACGTGGTTGCGCTGGTCGCAGCTCTCGGCGAGAAGAAAGCGATCATCGTCGGGCACGACTGGGGCGCGCCGGTCGCGTGGACCGCAGCGATGATGCGGCCGGATCTGTTTCCTGCTGTGGTCGCGATGAGTGTGCCGCACCGGCCGCGCTCGGCTGCCGCGCCGTTGCAGACGCTCAAGGACGCCGGGCTCGGCAACTATTACTGGATCTACTTTCAGAAACCCGGCGTCGCGGAAGCGGAATTCGAGCGCGATCCGGCCGTCACGCTGCGCAAGCTCCTGTACGGCGTCTCGGGCGACATCCCGATCGATCGCGAGAATCCGATGATGGTGGCGGAAGGGCGGGGCTTTCTCGATCCGCTCGCCGTCGCGAAGTCTCTGCCGGCGTGGCTGCGCGAGCAGGACGTCGAAAAGTTCGCGAGCGAATATCGGCGCACCGGTTTTCGCGGCGGGCTCAACTGGTATCGCAACATCGATCGCAACTGGGCGCTGACGGCGCCGTGGCAGGACGCGACGATTCGTCAGCCGGCACTGTTCATCTACGGTACGCGCGACCCGGTGGTCGCGGGCAAGCGCGGCGCGGCAGCAGTCGAACACATGAGCCGTGCGGTACCGGGCGTGCAGAAGGTGGTCGTCGAAGGCGCCGGTCACTGGATTCAGCAAGAGCGGCCCGAACCGGTGAACGCCGCGCTGCTAGAGTTTCTCGCCAAAGTCCGCACTCTCTGAAGGAACCCATCATGCTTCGTCGCAATCGCCTCGCTGCGGTCACGTTCGCTTTGCTGGTCAGCACCGCGGCGCTCGGCGCCGAGCACGCCAAGCCGGAGTTCATGCCTTCGGACGATCCGGCCCGGCGCGATCTGCCGTTCTCCGATGCCGTGCGGGTCGGAGATCTGATGTTCCTCTCTGGACAGATCGGGATGGACTCCGCGACCGGCAAGCCCGTGGCCGGCGGCATCAAGGCCGAAGCGCGTCAGGCGCTCACGCAGATCAAAGAAATCCTCACGCGCCACGGTGCGTCGATGTCGGACGTCGTGAAGTGCACGGTATTCCTCGCGGACATCGCCGAGTGGCAGACCTTCAACGAGGTCTACGGCGAATTCTTCAAGAAGCCTTTCCCGGCGCGCAGCGCGCTGGCCACGAACGGCCTGGCGCGCAACGCGCGGGTCGAAGTCGAGTGCATCGCGTACGCGCCGAAGAAATAGGAGTCGGGGCTACGCCCGCTTCCTGCGCGCCACTTCTTCCTTGTACATCGCAAATTCCTCTCCCGCCGCCTTCGCGATACTCGGCCGCTGCAGCATGCGCTGGTGGTACTCGTAAACCTCCGGCCACTGCCGCAAATCCACTTGCGTGGCTTGCGCCCAGTTCAGAATCGTCGCCAGGTACGCGTCGGCAATGCTGAACTCGTCGAGCAGGAATTCACGGCCGCGCAGATGCGCTTGCAGCGTCTCCATGCGCCGCGGCAGCTTCTCGCGGCTGTAGCGCTTGACCTCGTCCGAGGCGTGCTCATCGAGCATCGGCACGAACACTGCCTTGTGCAGCTCGGTGCCGATGAAACCCAGCCACTGCTGCATCCTGCTGTGCTCCACTCCGGGCAGCGGCGCGAGGCGCGCGTGGGGAAATTTCTCAGCCACGTACTGCAGGACGGCCGTGTTCTCGGTGAGAATCGTGCCGTCGTCGAGTCGCAGCGCGGGCACCTGGCCCATCGGGTTGACCGCGAAGAAGTCGCTGCCGTCGGGCAGCTTCTTGGTGTGCGTATCGGCCTGCGTGTAGCGCGCGCTCGCGCCGGCTTCGTACAAGGCGATACGCGTGGCGAGCGAGCAGGCGAGGGGAGCGAAGTACAGTTCCATGACGACTCCTCAGACGTTCGTAGAGATCGCGGGCGGGCCAGTGTGTTTCTGTACTGTGCGGTATAATATTAGCGCTCGTCAAGGTATTTTTTTGCAACATGGTACATAAAAAGACAGCTCATTCCGCGCCGCGACAGCGCGGGCGGCCGCGTGCTTACGACGCCGACACTGCGATTGCGCAGGCGATGAGCGCGTTCTGGCAGTTCGGGTATTCGGCGACATCGCTCGATCAGCTCAGCGATGCGACCGACATGAACCGGCCGAGCCTCTACGCAGCTTTCGGCGACAAGCGCGCGCTCTATCTGCAGACGCTCGATCGCTACACCGAGCGCTCGAAGGAGGGCATCGCGAAAGCGTTCGATCCGCAGCTCTCGCTCGCGGAAGGACTGCAGCGCTTCTACGACTACGCGCTCGCTTCGTATCTACCGTCGGGCGATCCGGCGCGCGGCTGTTATCTGATCGGCACAGCGGTAACCGAGGCACTCGGCGACGAGGAAGTGCGCAATCGGTTGGCGAGCGCGCTGCGCGAGTTCGAGCAACTGGTCGCGGCGCGGATCGAGCAGGCTCAGGAGGCCGGCGAAATCGATGCCGCAGCGGATCCGCAGGCGCTGGCGATGATCGCGTTGGCGGTGCTGTACTCGATGGCGATCCGCGCGCGAGCGGGAGAATCGCGCACGGTGCTGCGCTCAGTCGCTGCGACTGCTATCGATCTGATCTGCGGACGTGCGCCTGCGCGAAAGCGACGGCGCGCGCAATGATCTCGCGCGAGCGGTCGTCATCATCGAGGATGTCGAAACCGTGCCGACCGCTGGAGTGGTTCATCAGGTCCAGCGCTGCATTACCGGCCAACGCTTCCGGCACGAAGCGATCGATCGTTTCGTTGATCATTGGCTGATCGAGCCCGGCGCGCGCGATGAAGATCGGCACACCGGCGCTCTTGGCGCGCACCTGCGCCTCCGCCGGCTGGAGGTACGCGTAGAACGCCAGCAAGCAGCGCACGTAGTCCGGACGATCGCGCAGCATGGGTGTCAGCAGCGGTCCGCCGCCGGAGAAGTACCAGAGCGCGATCCTGTCGGCGTCGACGTTGAGCTCAGCCGCATGGCTGCGCACGTATTCGATCGCTGCCGCGACATCCGATCGCGCCCGCTCGTAGTCGGTCAATCCGAACAGTCGATGGTTGAACGTCACGCCGACCAGCCCCGACGCTGCAACCAACTCGCCGTACGACACGAACACACCCCATTGCGTCGGCGGTGTGAAGTCTGCCGGAATCGGTCCGCCATGCACGAAGAACACGGCCGGTACGCGTGCGTCGCCACGCAAGCCAGCGGGCGTGTAGATGTTCATCTTGAGTTCCGCGCCGGCATCGCGCTTGTACACCGCGCTGCGCACGCGCGCCTCGCCCATCCCGTCCACGCGATAAACGATGCGCTTGCTCAAATCACGCTCGGCCATGAATCCCTCTCCCGTTGCGTCCGACATTGCGTGCCCGCTGCACGAATTCCATCAGGGAAGCATCCAGCGCCCAGCGTCGTTGCAGCAGCGCGTCCGCATGCAGCGCCTGGTGCATGCGATCCTTGATCGCCGCGTCGCCGCCGGAGAACTCGTCGAGCAACGCTTCCCATTCGGCGACCAGCGACTGCACGCCGATGCCATCGACTCCTTCGCCTGCAGCCATCGCGCTACGCAGCTCTCCTGCGACACGCAGCAACTCGCGCATGCGATCGTCCGGCATGCTCAGGCGCTCGAGTGCCGGAGCATCGAGATGCCTGGCCCACGCTGCGAGATTCCCGTGTCGCAACGCTCGCGTCAGGTAGTCCAGCGTCGCCGGATCCAGCCCGCTTTGCGCTTGCATGCGCGCCTGCAGATCCGGCTGCGCCTGGTACGCCAGCTTCATCTTGATTGCGAGCGCGATGTCGCCGCCGACGCGCGACAGCATCAATTGCATCCAGCGATCGGCAAGCGTCTGTGCGTGCTCGCTCTGCACCGGCACGTCGCGCCGCACTGCTTCGCGCAGCTCGTCGATGATTGCGCGCCACTGATCCTTCTCGGCGTTGCTGTAAACCAGCAGACGCTGCAGCTCGTCGGAGGAGCAGTACTTGTCGTATTGCGTGATGAGCTCGACTGCCGCGAGCCAATCGCCCGCGACCGGCTCGCCGCCGCGCGTCAGCACTTCGTGAAGCTGACTCAGGCGCGAGCGCAACGCGTTCGCCTTCTCGATGCGATCGTCGAGCTCGTCGAGCTGCTGCGCGATCATCTCCGGCAGCGGCGCGCCGTTCTTCGCGAGCACCGCCGCGATTTCTTCGAGCGACAAGTTCAAGCGCTGCAACGCCTGGATGCGGAACAGCCGCACGATGTCCACCTGTGTGTACAGGCGATAGCCGGAGTCCGAGCGCTGCGACGGCTCCAGCAAGCCGATCGCGTGGTAGTGATGCAGCGCTCGGACGGTAAGTCCGGTGAGCCTGGCGAGTTGTCCGACGGTGAAGGACATGCGACCTCCCGATGCGGACGAACTCTAGGCCCTGACGGTACGTCAGGGTCAAGCGGTTTCAGCGCTACAGATGAGCGAGGACGCGTACGCCGGCGTCCAGGTGCCGAGATGGCACGAGCACGACTTCGTCGCCGATGCGTTCGAAGTCCAGATCGATCGTCGCGCCCATGACCGAAAGGCCGCGAACGGTCAGCGACTCGACGCCGATCGGCAGGGTCGGGCGCGTCACGTGCACCTCCTTGCGCTCGCCGTCGATCTGGACGCCGAGGCACGCCTGCAGCAACAGAAACACCGAACCGGACGACCACGCTTGCGGCTGACAGGCGACCGGGTAAGGCGCCGGTCCCTGGCCCGCGACGCGCGGAAAGCCGCACAGCAGCTCGGGCAAGCGCATGCCGAACTGGTTCGCGGCCTCGAAGATGTCGCTGAGGATCTGCACGACGTTGGCCCGTCCGCCGTAGCGTGAAATGCCCGCCGCGCAGATCGAAGTATCGTGCGGCCAGATCGAACCGTTGTGGTACGACATCGGGTTGTAGCGCGGCTCTTTCTCAGCGAGCGTCCTGATGCCCCAGCCACTCGAGAATCGGTTCGACATCAGCTGCGCAGCTACGAGTGCCGCACGCTCTTCGCTCGGCACGCCGCAGTAGAGCAGGTGCCCCGCATTCGATGCATACACGCGGCACGGTGCACCGTCGCCATCGATTGCGATGGCGTAGTAGTGCATCTGCGGTACCCAGAAGCGTTCCTCGATCGCCGTGCGTAGCGCATCCGCTTTGCGTAACCATTCGGTGCCTCGCGTTTCGTTGCCACGCCGGGTCGCAAGCTCCGACATGCACTTGAGCGCCGCGTACGCGTAGCCCTGCACTTCGACGACGGCGAGCGGCCCCTTCGGAAAGCGACCGTCGTCGTGGAACATCGAGTCGTGGCTGTCCTTCCAAGCCTGGTTGACCAAGCCGGTGTTTTCGCCGCGCGCATAGTCGAGGAAGCCGGTCGGGCTCGCAGCCATGCGGCGCTCGATCCAGCCCGTCGCGGCGACCAACGAATCCCAGATGCTGTCGATCAATGTGCGGTCGCCAGTGCGGCTCTCGTATGCACCCGCGAGCATCACGAACAGCGGCGTCGTGTCCACGCCGCCGTAGTAGCGGCCGAACGGCACTTCCTGCAGCGCTGCCATCTCACCGCGCCGCGTCTCATGCATGATCTTGCCGGGCTGCGAATCGCGAAACGCCGAATCCTCGGTTGCTTGCGTCGACGCCAGGAACTTCAGCACGCCGGCCGCGAGCCGCGGGTTGAGCCACAGAGTCTGCAGCGCCGTGATGATCGCGTCGCGCCCGAACTGCGTCGCGAACCATGGAATGCCGGCATACGGATACGGCCCGGTCGGCAGCGACGTCGTCAGTAAAGCCAGGTCGGCGCGCGAGCGGTCGACCCATTGACCGAACAGCCGGCCCGAACTGTCGATCGACGCGCCCTGATCGAGGCGCTGCTGCATGTCAGCGGAAAGTTCTCGGGCCGCCGTGTCGAACCGATCGCGCGAAGGTGCACCCTCGTCGCTGGTGCCGATCTCGATCGACAGCTTGCTGCGCTCGCCGCGTCGCAGTTGCAGCCTGAACTCAGCTTGCGTCGCTGAGATCGCGACCGGCGCAGGCGAGAACTCGATGTAGGTCGTGCGCACGACTTTATCCAGGCCGCGATACGACAGCTTCACTGTCTGATTCGCGGTCGACGCCGGCAGGATCTCGCCGCGCTCCTTGCGGACGGTTCCCTGCACTTCGAAGATGTCGGCGAAGTCGGCCGAGTAGGCGAACAGCAGCGGAACCTCGGCATCGCGGTCGCCGAAATTCGTGAGTGTGATCTGCTCGTGCCAGCGGCCGTGCCACAGCAGGCGATTGCGCTCGATGTGGATCACGCCTTTCGGAATCGCCAGCTCGCCGGGAGCGGCCAGCGGGCGGTTGGTGAGATGCGCAGTGAACAGCGTGTTGTCGCGATTGATCGCGGCGCCGAGCAGCGAAGGACGCCGGCCTGCGACGAACAGATCGAAGCGCGACAGCATGCGCGTGTCGTTCATGAACAGCCCGTCGTCCGCTCCCTGGATATCGCCCAGCGCATCGGCGAGCAGGAACATGTTGTCGTCTTTGAGCGTGAAGCGCGGCAGTAAGCCGCGCCGTTCACCGGGTTCGTCGGCGGAGCTCATCGGGTCCCTCGCGAAAAGGTCTAGGACGCGCGCAGCACCGGGCGGCTGTCCAACAGGCGCGCGTACAAGTCCACGTAGGCGCGGGCCATCGTGCGGGCGGCGAAACGCCGC
>DATENH010000252.1:0-2665 GCA_035275145.1 Steroidobacteraceae bacterium
CGCGCGCTCGACTACCTGGTCGGATTCAATCTGTCACCGCTGCTGTGGAAGAAGGCCGGCCTGCCCGGCGCCTCCGCCGGCCGCGTGCAGAGCCCGGCGCTGCGCATGATCTGCGAGCGCGAAGAAGAGATCGCGCGCTTCAAGCCGCGCGAGTACTGGACCGTCGACGCCGATGTCGAGAAAGCGCAGCAAGCGTTCCCGGCGCGACTGATCGAGTATCGCGGCGAGAAAGTCGAGCAGTTCACGGTCACGAGCGAGCAGCAGGCGACCGACGTGCGCGCGGCGATCGAAGCCGCGGCGGCCGGCAAGCTCAGTGTTACTTCGATCGACCGCAAACAGCGCCGCCGCAATCCCTCTCCGCCGTTCACGACGTCGACGCTGCAGCAGGAATCGGCGCGCAAGCTCGGCTTCGGCGCCCAGCGCACGATGCGTCTCGCGCAGCAGCTTTACGAAGGCGTGGATTTCGGCGAAGGCGCCGTCGGTCTCATTACTTATATGCGCACGGACTCGGTGAACCTCGCCAACGAGGCCGTGCAGGAAATCCGCCAGGTCATCGGCACGATGTACGGCGCGGAATCGCTGCCCGAGGCGCCGCGCATCTACAAGACCAAATCGAAGAACGCCCAGGAAGCGCACGAGGCGATTCGCCCGACGTCGGCGGCGGTCACGCCGGAGCGGCTCGAAGGCCATATCGATGCCGATCAGCTCAAGCTGTACAGCCTGATCTGGAAACGCGCGGTCGCGAGCCAGATGGAGCCGGCGGTGTACGACACCGTTGCCGTGGATCTCGTGCCCGGCCCCGGCGCGCAGCGCGCAGGCGCAACGGCTGTTCTACGCGCCAACGGCTCGACGCTGGTGAAGCCCGGCTACATCGCCGTATATAAGGAAGGGGTCGACGACAGCAGCGACGACGACAACGACCGCATCCTGCCGCCGCTCGCGGTCGGCGACGGCCTGAAGCTCCTCGGCATCCGGCCCGAGCAGCACTTCACCGAGCCGCCGCCGCGCTACTCGGAAGCGAGCCTGGTGAAGGCGCTGGAAGAGCACGGCATCGGCCGCCCGTCGACGTACGCGAGCATCATCTCGACGCTGGTGAACAAGAAGTACACCGAGCTGCTCAATCGCCGCTTCGTGCCGACCGACCTCGGCAAGATCGTCAATCGCTTCCTGACGCGCAACTTCCATCACTACGTCGAGTACGGCTTCACCGCCAAGATGGAGGACGACCTCGACGAAATCGCCGACGGTCACGAGGCGTGGGTGCCGGTGCTCGATCGCTTCTGGAAGGAATTCAAGCAGCGCCTCGACCACGTCGACGACACCGTGACGCGCGAGGACGTGTCGGAAGCACGCGAGCTCGGCAAGGATCCGACGACGCGCAAGCCGGTGTCGGTCCGCTACGGCAAGTACGGTCCGTTCGTGCAGATGGGCACGAAGGACGACGAGGAGAAGCCGAGGTTCGCGAGCCTGCGGCCGCATCAGCGCATGGATGCGATCACGCTGCCGGAAGCGCTGGAGCTGTTCCAACTGCCGAAGACGGTCGGGCACATGCCCGACGGTCACGCGATCCGTGTCGCGATCGGCCGCTTCGGCCCCTACGTGCAGTACGGCGCGAAGAAGTTCGCTTCGATCAAAGACGACGACCCGTACAAGGTCGAGCTGCCGCGCGCGCTGGAGCTGATCAAGGCGAAGGAGGAGCTGGACGCGAACCGCATCATCCTCGACTTCCCCGACGCGGGCATCCAGGTGTTGAACGGCCGCTACGGCCCGTACATCACCGATCGCGTCAAGAACGCCAAGATTCCGAAGGATCGCGAGCCGAAGAAGCTGACGCTCGACGAGTGCAAGGAGCTGCTCGCCGCCGCGCCGGAACGCGGCAAGGGTCGCTTCGGCAGATTCGCGAAGAAGACTGCGGCGCCGGCGGCAGCAGACGCGACGGCGGCGCCGGCAGCAGCGAAAGCGAAGACTGCGGCGAAAGAAGTCAGGCTGAAGCCCGACCCACAGCATTCCGCCAGGTCCCCGGCGAAGCCGGCGGCGAAAACTCCGGTGAAAGCTGCAGCCAAAGCACCGGCGAAGACCCCGGCGGCGAAAGCTCCCGCCATGAAGAAGAAGGCAGCGGCGAAGCGACCGAAGAAGTAGTCATGGCGCCCTCCGCTCCCGACGTTCCGGCAGTGCTGTCCTATCTGCGCGGACTTCAGGACAGCATCTGTAACGCGATCGAGCAGACCGACGGCACCGCGCACTTTCGTCGCGACGCTTGGCAACGCGCGGAAGGCGGCGGCGGCGAGAGTCGCGTGCTGCGCGATGGCGCTGTCTTCGAGCAGGCCGGCGTAAATTTTTCACACGTCATGGGCGCGAAGCTGCCGGCGAGTGCGACCGCGCAGCGTCCCGAGTTGCAGGATGCGCAGTGGCTCGCGGCGGGTGTGTCGCTCGTATTTCATCCGCTCAATCCCTACGTGCCGACGACGCACGCCAACGTGCGCTTCTTCTGCGCCACGAAACAGGACACGGTCGCGTGGTGGTTCGGCGGCGGCTTCGATCTCACGCCCTACTATCCGTTCGATGAAGACGTGCTGCATTGGCACCGCACGGCACAGCAAGCGTGCGAGCCGTTCGGCGCTGACGTGTATCGGACGCACAAAGAGTGGTGCGATCGATATTTCTT
>DATENH010000253.1:0-10215 GCA_035275145.1 Steroidobacteraceae bacterium
GTGACTTGATCTAGTCTTCTGGTCGAAAGCGGCCAAGGCCCTTTCGACGACGCCGTCAAAAGGCGTGACTTTTGCCGGCTACCGCAGCTGGCTGTCCTTGCTGCCGCGCCGGTTGTAGCCGCTGAAGTGCTCCGCTTCGCGGTCTTCAGCCTCCTGGCATGCGACACACAGGCGCACGCCGGGAATGGCGTTGCGGCGCGCCTCGGGAATCGACGCGCCGCATTCCGCGCAATGCTCCAGTCCCGGACCCGTGGCCAGGCGGCTTTGCGCCCGGCTCACGCCGTCCTTCACTGTCGCATCGATCTGATCCTGTACTGCGCCGTCGCCGGCCCAACCTGTTGCCATGGCGGGGACTATACATTCCAGGTTGAAAAGTCGCCTAGGCGCCTTTCGCCGACACTACTCCGGCAGCAGCTCGCCCGAGCCGCCCATCTCCTTCGGGAAGTCCTTCATCTTGGGCTTGCCGTCCTTGATGCGCAGCACGGTCTCCTGGTAGTTGACGTGCAGCGCGGGCTCGAACTTCAACTCCGGGATCATCGCGGCGTAGACGTCGACGAGCTTCAGCGGCGGATGATCGGTGAACAGATGGCCGCCGCACTTCGTGCACCACTTGCGGTAGCTGACCGGCGTCTTGTTATAGGTACCGATGCTGCCGGCGCCCTTGGTAACGCGCAGCGCCTGCGGATTCCACAATGTGAACGCGTTGACGGGGCCCGCTGACCAGTGGCGGCAGGACTCGCAGTGGCAATAGCCCATTGCAGCCGGGACGCCGGTAACCTCGAATTCGACCTCGCCGCAGAAGCAGCGGCCGGTGTAACGTGCATTCGTCATGATGTCTCTCACTTCTCCAGGTGCGTACAGTGTACCGGCGAAATGCCTTATTCCGATTGACCGACCGTCCGGTACGCCTGCTCGAACGTCTGATCCCCGGGACCGGGTTATGTTCCCGGGAAACCCACCTGACCTTGCGTCGTATCGCCACCCTGACGAAAGTCACTTGCGCCAAGGGAATCCCGCATGAGCAATTTTGCGATCAAAGCAATCGGCAAGGTTTCCTCGAGTCTCACGGCGCTGGATGCCGCTCCGCGACAGGCCGACGAAGGCGCGCCCGAGGCGTGGCTCGTGTTCGAGCCCACGGCGGTCGAGGGACTTCGCAGCATCCGGCCCGGCGACGAATTGGTTCTGATCACCTGGCTCGACCGCGCGCGGCGCGACGTGCTGAGCGTGCATCCTCGTGGCGACGTTTCGCGCACTGCCGAAGGCGTCTTCAGCACGCGCTCTCCGCATCGCCCGAATCCGCTCGGTCTGCATGAAGTGACGGTGACTGCCATCGAAGGCGCCCGGGTGCGAGTGCGCAGTCTGGAAGCGATCGACGGCACACCGATCGTCGACGTCAAGCCGGTGCTCAGCCCCGATATCGCGCGCCGTTGAGCTATATTGCGGGAATGATGCGAGCCCGTGCCAAGTTCGCACCGCTGTTCCTGGCAGGTGCGACGCTGCTGTTTCCTCCCGCGACCGCCCTCGGTGCAGAACAAGGCTTCACGCCGCGCCTGCAGACTCCGCGCATCGCGCCGCTCGGCAAAGAGAATCGCACGCCCGAGCAGGAGGCGATGCTGGCGAGTCGTCCCGACTTCAACATCTACAAGACGCTCGCTCACGACGTCGATCTCTACAACCGCTGGAGTCCGCTCGGTCGATTCATCCTCGACGGCTCCAGTCTGCCGCCGCGCGAACGCGAGATCGTGATGCTGCGCATGGGCTGGCTATGCCAGTCCGAATACGAGTGGGCACAGCACGCACGCATCGCCAAGGCACAGGCCGGTCTCAGCAATCAGGACATTCATCGCATCGCCGAGGGACCTGCGGCTGCGGGCTGGTCGGACTTCGAGCGCACGCTGCTGCGAATGGTCGACGAGTTGCGCTATGACACGATGATCAGCGAGGCGACGTGGAACGCGTTGCGGGCCAAGTACTCCGTGCAGCAGGTGATCGAGGCGCTCTACACGGCCGCGCAATATCAGCTCGTCTCGATGGCGCTCAACAGTCTCGGCGTGCAGCTTGATCCGGGACTCGAGGATCGTCTGCCGAAAGATGGGGCGCTGCCTGCGCCCGCGACGCAGCCGAAATCGCCGCGGCTGAAACAACCGCGCGTCCCGCCGCTGGCCGAATCCGCGTGGTCGGAAGAACAGCGCAAGCTGATCGCCGAGCAGAAGCTCACCGGGCCGGTGCTCAACCTGTACCGGACGATGTTGAATCATCCGGTCCTGTACGGCCCGCGCTACAAATTCGGCAGCTATCTGCAACGCGACTCGTTGCTGCCGCCGAAGACGCGCGAGCTGCTGATCATGCGCACTGCTGCGCTGACGGGTGCGGAGTACGAGTGGGGACATCATGTCGAAGCCGCGCAGAAGGCTGGCTTCTCCGCGGAGGAGATTCGCCGCATCAAGAGCGGTCCGGATGCGCCGGGTTGGAGCGAGGAGCACGCTGCGGTGCTGCGCGCTGCCGACGAGCTGCGACGCGAAGCGTTCGTGAGCGAGCGCACGTGGACGACGCTTGCCAAGTACTACGACACGAAGCGGCTCATCGAGATCGTCTACACGAGCGGCGGCTACACGATGACCGCACTGGCGATCAACAGTCTCGGCATCCAGCTCGAACCGGGCTATCCGCGATTCCCATGAACTTCCACGCAGCCCTCCTGCTCGCGGGCGCCCTCGCCTGCTGCTCGCTCGCGCACGCACAGCAGGGCATGCGCAACGGCGAATGGCATTACTGGGGCGGCGATGCCGGCTCGACCCGCTACTCGTCGCTCGATCAGATCGATGCAAAGAATGTCCGCGAGCTGCAGATCGCATGGCAATGGCAGTCGCTGCCCGTCGAAGGCCGCCCGGACGTCAACTTCAAAGCGACGCCGCTGATGATCGATGGCGTGCTGTACACGAGCGCAGGCTTGCACCAGGCCGCAGCGATCGACCCGAAGAGCGGCGCGACGTTGTGGGTATTCACGCCGGAGCCACGCACGATTGCCGGCCGCGGTGGCGTGCCGCCGAGCGGCCGCGGCGTGGCGTACTGGAGCGACGGCCGCGAGAAGCGCGTGTTCCTCAACACGCTCGACGGACGCCTAATCTCCATCGACGCGCGCACTGGCCGCGCCGATCCGAAATTCGGCAGGCAGGGCACCGTGCTGCTCAAAGAGCAGCTCACCGATCGCCCCGTGCCGATGGTCGGCTCTTCCTCGCCGCCGATCGTCGTCGGCGACGTCATCGTTGCGCAAACGGTTTCGGAAGTCGCGGCATCCAACAAGGAAGCTGTGCCCGGCCATATTCGCGGCTACGACGTGCGCACCGGAAAACTGCTCTGGACCTTTCACACGATTCCTCAGCGCGGCGAGCCCGGCGTGGAAACGTGGGAGAAGAATTCGTGGGCCTACACCGGCAACACCGGCGTGTGGACGCTGATGAGCGCCGATCCGGAGCTCGGTTACGTGTACCTGCCGATCGAAACGCCGTCGCACGATTTCTACGGCGGTCACCGGCTCGGCGACAATCTCTACGCCGAGAGCCTGGTCTGTCTCGATGCGCGGACGGGCAAGCGCGTGTGGCACTTCCAGGTCGTGCATCACGGCGTGTGGGACTACGATCCGCCTGCCGCGCCGATCCTCGGGGACATCACGGTGAACGGTCGCAGGATCCGCTCGGTCACGCTCCTCACCAAACAAGCGATGTCGTTCGTATTCGATCGCGTGACCGGCCAGCCGGTGTGGCCGATCGAGGAACGTCCCGTGCCCGCTTCCGACGTACCCGGCGAGCGTCTGTCGCCGACGCAGCCGTTCCCGACGAAACCGGCACCGTACGAGCGGCTCGGCTATCACGACGAAGACTTGATCGACTTCGCTCCGTGGCTGCATGCCGAAGCGCTGGAGATCGCGAAACAGTACGTGCGCGGGCCGATGTATACGCCAGTCACGCGCGTAATCGAGGGCGGTACTAAAGGAACGTGGGTGAATCCCGGTTACGGCGGCGGCGCGAATTGGAATGGCGGCGCGTTCGATCCAGAAAACGGCATGATGTACGTGCCGACGCAAAACAAGCCGATGGTTGCAGCACTGACCCCGGCGGATCCCAAGCTGACCGACTTCGACTACGTGCGCGCCGCCACGACGGTCGTGCCCGGCCCGCGGGGCCTGCCGATCACGAAGCCGCCGTGGAGCCGCATCACTGCCACCGACATGAACGCAGGCGAGCATCGCTGGAGCAAGGCGATCGGCCCCGCGTCCGACTTCGTGAAGAACAATCCGGCGCTGCGCGGGCTGGTGCTGGATTTCGCGAACATGGGTCAGTTCGGCATCCGCCCGAGCCCGCTGCTCACGAAGACGCTGCTATTTCTTGGCGAAGCCGGCGCACTGAGCGGCGATCCGGGCGGTAACATGTTCCGCGCTTACGACAAGGCTACCGGCGCGGTAGTCGCCGAGATCGAGTTGCCATCGAAGACGACCGGCGCGCCGATGACGTACATGCATCAAGGCAAGCAATACATCGTCGTTGCAGTGAGTACGGCCGAGCATCACGCCGAGTACGTCGCACTCGCGCTGTCGAACTCTGCGGGAACTCAACCCGCAGTACCGCCTGCGGTCTCGGCTCTTCCGCCCGCTGCACACGGGCCGGCGCCGGATCCGCAGCGCGTGCGCAAGGGTCAGCCGATCTTTGCGAGCAACTGCGCCATCTGTCACGGACGCGGTGGCGAAGGTGTCGCTGGCGGAGCGCCGGCGCTGACATCGCTGCGAGACGCTGCGGCGATCAGGGAGCGTGTTGCAAAAGGCGGCGTGCAGATGCCTGCCATGCGAACACTACTAACGGAGGAACAGATCCGCGACGTGAGCGACTACGTTGCCGCGGGCCTGCCGCAGCAACCGTGACACCTTCGACGCAGTACACCCAGCGGTTGCGTGCGCGCGAAGAGCAGGTCGCGCGGCTCAAAGTCGCTTCTGCGCGAATCTCCAACGTCCGGGTTGCGCTTGCGATCCTGGCGGTCGCTGCGATCTGGCTGGGCGACTACTGGTGGCTGCTACCGGCCGGGTTGTTCATCGTCGCCGTGATCTACCACTCGCGCGTGCGGCGCGCGCGAGCGAGTGCAGATCGAGCCGCCGCCCACTATCGGGCAGGCATTGCCCGCATCGAAGATCGCTGGAGCGGTCAGGGGAACCCCGGCACACGCTTCGACGATCCGCATCACGTCTATGCGGCGGATCTCGATCTGTTCGGTGCCGGCAATTTGTTCGAGCTGCTATCTATTGCACGCACGCGTATGGGAGAGAACGCGCTCGCCGGCTGGCTACTCGCACCCGCTCCGGTCGCGACTGTTCTGGAGCGACAACAGTCCGTCGCTGAGCTGCGTGACCGGCTCGATCTGCGCGAAGACCTTGCTGTGCTCGGCGAGACGGCGGGAGTGGGTGTGCAGCCCGAGGAGCTCGTGCGCTGGGCGGAGTCGCCGAATCAACTCCGTGTCGGATGGGTGTTGCCGGTCGCGCTCGTGCTACCGCTGCTGCTCATTGCGACGCTGGTGATCTTCAGCAACAGCGGGCACGCATCGCCGCTGATCGTCGTACTGGCACTTGAATTCGGCGTCATGCGCTTGCTGCGCCGTCAGCTCATCGAAATCTTCAACAGCACCGAGCGCGCGTTCGACAGTCTCAAGCTGCTCGCGAGCCTGACGGAACGCCTGGAGCGTGAGCCGGTCCAGGCTGCGTTGTCGAAGCGGCTGCACGATCAGTTGTCGTCGGAAGGGATTCGCGCGTCGCAGGCGATCTCGCGGCTCGGTACCGTCGTGCAGTTCATCGAATCGCGCCGGAATATCATTCTCGCGGTTCTGGATCTCCCTTTGCTCTACAGCGTGCACGCGGCGCTCGCAGCGGAGCGCTGGCGCAGGCATCACGGCCATGCGGTGCGAGTCTGGTTGCAGACGATCGGCGAGCTCGAGGCGCTGATCTCATTGTCCGGTTACCACTACGAGCATCCGGACGATCCGTTCCCCGAGCTGGCCGAGGGAGCCGCGTCCTTCGAGGCAGTGTCGATCGGTCATCCGCTGCTGGCGGGCGCGGTGTGTGTGCGCAACGACGTCGCAATGTCTAGCGAGACGCGGGGACTCCTGATCAGCGGCTCGAACATGTCGGGCAAGAGCACTCTGCTGCGCACAGTCGGCATCAATACGGTGCTCGCGATGGCCGGCGCACCGGTGCGAGCTCAACGATTGCGGCTGTCGCCGCTGCAGGTCGGCGCGAACATCCGCATCAACGACTCGCTGCACGAAGGCAGCTCGCGCTTCTACGCCGAGATCACGCGTCTACGACATCTCAATGAGCTGGCGGCGCGCACGCCACCGCTGCTGTTCCTGCTCGACGAAGTCCTGCAGGGTACGAACTCGAGGGACCGGTTCGTCGGTGCGCAAGGCGTGATCCGCGCCTTGCTCGGGCGCGGCGCGATCGGTCTGGTCACCACTCATGACCTCGCCCTCACGGAAATCGACGTCGGCCAGGGCGGTCATCTGCGCAACCTGCACTTCCAGGACGAGCTGCGCGACGGCCGCATGATGTTCGACTTCAAGCTGCACGAGGGCATCGTCACGAAGAGCAACGGCCTCGAGCTGATGCGCTCGATCGGCCTCGACGTTTGATGGATACGATCAGCAGCGCCGTGGCGGGGTTCTCAGCCGTGAGCGCAGTGCTGCTGTTCTGCACCTATGCGCTCCTGCTCGACGTTCAAGGCAAGTCGGCCTACTCCGTGATCTCGTGCGGGGTGCTCCTGGCAGCGCTCGCATGCATACAGATGGTTCACCTGCGGTACTTTGGCGGCGGCGCGCAACCGCTCGACCTGTTCCCTTACCGCCTGGCGTTGTTCGTCGTGCCATCCTCGTTCTACTTCTTCGGTTACTGGGCGATCAACCCCACAGCGCCGTTCCGGCCGCTCGCCCTGCTGCACCTGTTGCCGATCCTGCTGCTGTTCGTGCTGCCGCTGCAGGTGGCGCTGCCGATCCTCCTGACTTTCGGCGCCGGCTATTCGGTCTGGCTGGGCTACCTGGTCTACGGCCTGCGGGCGCAGCGCAAACAGTTCCGCTTCGCGCTGTTCTACTTCTCCGTGATGTCCTTGATAGGCGTCAGCGTCCTGATCCTCGGCTTCGCCATTCCGTTCATCGACGACGCGATCTTCTACTACTTCTACAACAACGCGATCGGCGTGGCGTTTGCAATCATGATCGTCGCGCTGCTCGCCAGCCCGGAGCTGATCGCAGATCTGGCCGAGGCGGCGCGCGTCAGGTACGGAACCTCGACGCTGCGCGATGTCGACGTCGATACCTGCCTGAAGCGCCTGCGCGAGCTGATGACCGTCTCCAAGGTGTATCAGAGCGAGGACCTCAGCCTGGCGTCGCTCGCCGATCAGCTCGGCATTTCGAGTCATCAGCTGTCGGAACTGGTCAACACGCGGTTGGGGATGGGGTTCTCGAAGTACGTGCGCGACTGCCGGCTGGCAGCGGCGAAAGTGCTGCTGGTCTCGGCCCCTGCGCAATCGATCCTCTCGATCAGCATGCAGACCGGGTTCCGGTCGCAATCGGCGTTCTACGCCGCGTTCAAAGAGGCGACCGGCCTGTCGCCGGGCGACTATCGCAAGGCCCAGCTCCGGAATGATCATTCCGGAACGCCGTAAGCCGTTGATCGGCCGGCAGGCCAAAACTATTTGTTCCTGACTGATCCGGACGGAAGTCCGCGCGGGTCGGCTCGCCTAGCGTCGGGCCCATGGACTCGATCCGGATCTACACGAAGGCGGCGCTGCGCATGTATGACGCGGTGGTCATGGGACTGCTCGCGCGACACGTGTGGGGCTGTCCGCCCGACCTGCTGGTCGAGCATTACCGCCAGCACGTGACGTCCAATCACGCGGACATCGGCGTGGGAACCGGGTATTGCCTGGATCGCTGCGGATTCGCTGCGACCGAACCGCGGCTGCTACTGATCGACCTGCAGCCCAACTGCCTCGAGTACGCCGCCCGGCGTCTCGCGCGCTATCACCCGCAGATGCTGGTGCGCGACGTTCTGGAGCCGATGCCGAACCTCAGCCGCCGCTTCGATTCGGTGGCTCTCGCCGGCGTCCTGCACTGCCTTCCCGGCGACATGCGGCACAAGGCTCATGCGTTCGACACGCTCCGGCCGCTCACGCATCCCGGATCGAAGATTTTCGGCTACAGCCTGGTCGCGAACACGACGAGACGTCGCAGGCGTAGCGACGTCGTTTTGCACCTGTTGAATCGCATGCGCATCGTCGACAACACCGGCGATCGCGCCAGCGAACTCGCGCGCGAGCTGTCGAGCCGCTTCACGGAGTGCAACGTCGAGCAAATCGGCCACATGGCTTTCTTCAGCGCGGTGATCCAATGAAAAAATCAATCGGTCTGGTCGTCACTTCCGGCCGCCTGGCGTGCGAGGCGCAGCGAGCTTGGCAGAAGGTGTGCTTCTACGAGCACATAACGAGGAAGCCCTCGTGGCTGCTGCGGCTGGTGCTGCCGACGCCGCAGCGTCACAGCGGCGCGTACAGCAAGGTCGGCGACGTGTCGCGCTGCATGTACAGCGACGGTGGCTATCTCGCGAAGACCATCACTCGCCTCGTGCCGGGGAAGCGCATCGACTTCGACATCACGGAGCAGACGATCCGCTATCACGAGCGGATCGTGCTGCGCGGCGGGACGATAGAGATCGAGCCTCACGACGACGGGCGCAGCTCGGTGCGCATGCTCACGCACTACGAGCTGCGGTTCCCGACGTTCCTCGTGGGGCGGTTCTTTGTCGAGCTCGTGGTATCGGCCATGCACCGGATCGTCATTCGCGACATGCGGGAAGCACTGGCACGTCCGGCGGTCAACGACTCGCAGTTGCAGCCTCTGCCGGCAGCGCGATCGACGCCTGACCGAACACATACCGCCAGCCCTTCGGCGTACGGACATAGGTATCGCTGAACCACAGCCGACGCTCGAAGGGTTTGCCCTCGGCTGTGTACTTGAGCCAGAGCCGCGCTGTGACGACGGCCGTATGGTCGCCCCACAGCCGCACCGTCTGCGTGCCTGGGTCTTCGTCCTGACGCTCGTAGTCGATGTGGCGAGTGCGCGCGGACTCCAGCAGATCGGCACGCGTATAGGTCTTGCCCGTGCCGAGCACCAGCACGAAGTCCTCGTGCAGGATCTGCGCCATCGTCTCGGCGTCGTTGCGCTTGACGGCGTCCTGGTACTTCGTATCAATGGCCGCAATCTCGGCCTTATCGTGCTCCGGCGACGCCACACTCGCCGAGCTCCCACCCAACAAGGCCGCCGCGGTCAGCGCGGCACCGATCGTCGATGCATTCATGCAGGTCCAGCTCCAAGTGAAACCTGCCGCAAGCGTAGCCCCCACGGCCTGCGGGCACTTGGAGAAAGTTGCTCAGGAGGGTGCCGGGGCAAAAAAACGAGGGGAAACTCAGCACTGCAGCATCAACGACCCGTCGAACCGACTGCGTGCGATGCTGCGGTGCTGAGTTTCCCCCTATTTTTTCTCCCGGCACCGTCCTGCTACTTCCGCGGCTTGATGCGGACGTTGTCGGCGACGGAGCTGCCGGGGAAGACGATGACTGCGTCGCCTTCGGTGATGCCGGCGGTGACGGCGCGGAAGTGAGGGTCGGCCTCGGCGACTTGCACTTCGGTCAGTTTCGCCCGGCCGTCGACCACTTTGTAGACCGCCCAGCCGTTGCCGTGGCGGAAGAGCGCGCCGAGCGGCAGGCGGATGGCATTCCTCGCCTCGCCGACGACGACGCGGACGTCGACGCGGAAATCGTGCGCCTGCAGCGAGTCGGCCGGCGTGCCCTTGAACTGCAGAATCACGTTCGTACGCTGCTCTTCGACACCGAGCGCGGAGATCTTCGTGTGCGCGACAGGCTCGACCCGGTCGACGACGGCCGGCAGCGGCGGCCCGCCCCAGTTCTCGATCTGCGCCGCGGCGCCCGGCTTCATCTTCACTGCATCCTGCGACAGGAATTCGGCGTAGACCTCGACGTGCCGCGGATCGCCGACTTCGACGATCGGCGTGCCGATCGTGATCACCGCTTCGCTCTCTTGCGGCCTGCGCAGCACACGGCCCGCGCTGGGGCTCGTGACATTCACCACGCCGCTCTCCATGCGCGACGGATCCGTCAACGCACTCCT
>DATENH010000254.1:0-27299 GCA_035275145.1 Steroidobacteraceae bacterium
CTCACCGAGACCCGCACGCTGTTCCGCTTCGACGAGTTCTACTTCGTGCTGGTCGAGGCCGGTCAGCAGATCCTCGACTTTCGCGTGCACGAGCGTGGCGCGGTGCGCGAGCCGGCGCGCACCAAAAGCGTGAACGCAGGATTGTTCGGCTGGAGCGTGGAGCGTCGCGAGGCGCTGCTCATCGAGGCTTGGACCCGCGCACCAGCCGAGCTGCGCCAGCGCGCGGAAGCGACCGGCAAGGAGACCGGCTCGGTCATCGTCGTGCCGCTGATCGAGAGCGGCACAGTGACGGGATTGCTCAGTGTCCAGCACACCGAGACCGGCGTGTACTCGCAGGCCGATCTGCACCTCATGCAACAGCTCGCCAAACAAGTCGCACCGGCAGTTGCCGACGCGCGCGCGTTCGAAGATCTCGAGGACTATCGCTTGCGCCTGGAGGCCCGGGTCACCGAGCGGACCCACGAGCTGGAAAAGGCAAGCGCGGAAAAGGAGCGTTTGATCGCGGCGTTGCGCGAGCGCAGTCAAAAGCTCGAGCGCGAATCGCAGGAGGATCCGCTGACCGGCCTGGCCAATCGCCGTCACTTCGCGCAGCGGCTGGCGGCGGAGATGGAAGTCGCGCTCGCGGTCGGTCATCCGCTCAGTATCGCGGTCGGCGACCTCGATCATTTCAAGGTGATCAACGACCGCCTCGGTCACGCGGTCGGCGACAAGGTGTTGAACGAAGTTGCGATGCTGATGCGGGGCGAGTGCCGGCCGAGCGACCTGGTCGCGCGCATCGGCGGCGAGGAGTTCGCGCTGATCCTGCCGGGCCTGTCGCAGGAGCAAGGGCTGGAGTTCTGCGAGCGTCTGCGTATTTGTGTCGAGCGCCACCATTGGCGGCACGTGCAGGCGGATCTCAACGTGACGCTGAGCATAGGCCTGACGCAATGGGACGGCAACGCGGAAGTGCCGGAGCTGCTGCAAGCGGCGGATATCCAGCTGTATCGCGCGAAGCGGGCGGGGAGAAATCAGGTCGCGTGAGCGGCTGCGGTATTCCGCATGGACGGACCTCCGGGCGGGCGTAAGATCGCGGCTCATGAGCGTCCTCGCATGCGTGCTCGCGGCCGTCGCGGCCATCTGCGTCTACGCCTGCGTCGCTCACGTTTTCGCCGCTCGGCATCCATGGTTCCGGGCGGTGCACCTTACCTTCGCGGCACTGGCGCTCATGGCCGCGGTTCACGCCACCGCTCACATCGCCGTGTACAGCGCGAGCGATGCGGTGGAATACGTAGCGGCCGAACGCTATGCCAATATCTCCGGTGCGTTGGCGATGGCGCTGATCCCCTGGCTGGTGCAAGGCTACTTCGCAGCCGGCAGCCGCTGGATCGCCATAGCGATGAGCGCCTTCTATACGTTGAGCGGTGTGATCTATGAAGTCGCGGCCATCGGCTCGCGATCCCGGCCAGCCCCGCTTTTGGAGCGCATCACTCTCCCTTGGGGAGAGACGGCGACCATTCACCGCTTACCCGACGTGCCGGTCGCGGCCTGGGTTTTTTGGGGCGTCAGCGTGCTGCTGCTCGGCTACATAGCATCATTGTCTGCCGGCCAGAGGCAGCGCCGTGGCTCGCTACCGGCAGTGGCAATGGCCGGAAGCATCTGCGCTCTGATGCTGGCGCTCGCGGGCAACATGCTGATCCTCGCCGGTCAGCTCGATTGCATTTTCCTCGGCGAGTTCGGGTTTCTTGCACTGGTGCTGACCATGATGCGGCTGCTGAGCGGCGAGGAGAGTTATCGCGCAATGATCGGTCAGGCGTCGGTGGGGATTTTCGTGCTGTCCGCTGCGGGCCGGTTTCTCGACGCGAATCGTGTCGGCCGGAGCATGCTGGCACGCACCCGCGCCGAGCTGCGCAAGCTGTCGATGCATGACGTCGTCGTGAATGGACGCGTTCCCGCGCCGGGATCGCGCAGCATTCAGGGGCTGCAGCGCGGCGACGGCACGACGGTGCTCGCGGACATCTCTTCACAGCAGCTCTCCGACGGCAGGACGCTATGTGTCGCGCTCAACGTGACCGAAGCTGTCCGCATCGAGAAGGCGTTGCAATTGCTCGCGGAGTCGGGTCCGGCAGAGGATGTCACGGTGTTCGTCGAGCGTTGCACGGCGACGCTGGCCCAGGCGTTCGGTGCACGTCACGCCGCAGTCGGAGTGCTCGACGCGCGCAGCGCCACGGTGCGGATTCTCGGTAGATGGCCGGTGCAGCGTGGCTCCGACGAGGGCTACCCGCTGGCAAACTCGCCCTGTGCCCGGCTCGGCGCCGAGCGACGCTCGCTGTACGTGACTGCCCCCGCGATGGCGTTTGCCGAGCATGCGCCCTTTGCCGAATGCGTTTCGGGCGCCTATCTGGGCGCTGCGGTGCTGAGCTCCGCCGGAACCGTCACTGGCGTCGTGGAGATCTGGGACGAGACGCCATTCGCGATCGGACCGGGCTCACAGCAGATTCTCGAAACCTTCGCGCATCGCATCGGCGCAGAGCTGGAGCGGGCTGCCGCAGACCGCGAGTTGCGCGAGCTCACCGCGACGCTGGAAGCGCGGGTCGCCGCGCGCACGTCGGAGCTTGCGCGTGCCAACGAGGAGCTGGAAGCATTCTCCTATTCTGTGTCGCACGATCTGCGCGGGCCGGTGCGGGCCGTCGATGCGCATGCCGCAATGTTGCTGGAGGAGGCAGACGGAGCGCTCGATGCGGCCGCGCGCCGGCACATCGACCGCATCGTGCAGGCAGCGAGACGCATGCGCGATCTGATCAATGGACTGTTGCAGCTCGCGCGACTGTCGCATCAACCGCGGACGTTGCAGATCGTCGACCTGAGTCAACTCGCGACACACGCGATCGAGCTGCTTCAGGAACGGGATCGCGATCGTCAGGTGGAGTTCATATGCGTGCCCGGCATGCGAGCCAGCACCGATCCGACCGCTATCGGCGTCGTGCTGACCAATCTGCTCGAGAACGCCTGGAAGTACTCTTCGCGCCTCGCTCATGCCCGCATCGAGCTGGGCATGCAGCGCGAGGGTATCGCGACGATCTACTTCGTGCGAGACAATGGCGCCGGCTTCGATATGCAGCACGCGCGGCGCCTGTTTAAACCGTTCCAGCGTCTGCATGCGCCGGGCGACTATCCCGGCACCGGCATCGGACTTGCGACCGTGGAGCGGCTGATCCGACGTCTCGGCGGCCGCGTCTGGGCCGAGAGTGCGCCCGAGCAGGGCGCAACGTTCTACTTCACGCTCGATTCGGCCAATTGACGGGGCTTATTCGCGCGTAAACGCGATCCGCCAGGCCTCGACCCACTGCCCGTCTTTCTGTTGCTCCGTCACGGCGAGGATCTTCGTCTCGCCTTCGAACCGCCAGATGGTCCGCAGCACGAAGTTCTTGCCGCCCTGTTCATAACGTTCCTCGGGAAAGCGCAACTCGTTCTGCGCCGGCTGCACGTTACCTTCGCTGTAGCCGCCCTGGCTGTTGAAGTAGTGGTAAGCGATGCGCTTGTTCTTGTCGTCGAAGCGATAGAAGGTCTCGCCGCCATACGGCGCGCGCTTGCCGGTGACGACGTGCTTGTCGTGCAGGAACTTGCCGTCGTACGCCCATTCGAAGCAATGCCGATCCCAACTGCCGCCGTCGGCGAATTCGCCTTTCCAGCAATGGCCTGCAAGCCGCGATAACGGCGCGAGCGGCGCATCCGCCGCGGCCGCTGCTCCCGACATGAAGATGGCACCGACCACGACCGCCGCAATCGCTCTCGTATTCAATGCCATGCTCCCAACACCGCGCCGATCAACGTGTACTGCACCGTGTGATATCCGCCATTGATCAAGAACAATCGCAAGGACCGCTGCTCGAACAGATAGTTGATGCCGAACGAACCTGCCACCCAACACAGTCCGGCCGACAAGCCCGCCATCGTCGCAAACATCGGCGCGGGTCGCGGCCCGAGAAACATCGCGAACACTGCCGCGCCAATGACCGCGAGCACGAACGCAGTGCCCATCGTCTTCGCCCTGTTCGCGGACTTCGCCTGCGCTTCGGTCACGCCGCTCGCTGCGCTCCAGGCCTTGCCGAACAGCACGGGCGAGTACCACAGACCGCCGAGGACCATGCTCGATACGCCGGCGGCAAGCACCGCCCACAGGTTGATTTCTGGCATGGGCGGGATGGTAACGAGGCCGGCGCGAGCCTCCTTGTAAAAAAGTTACCGCAGCCGGCTCATTCGTTGACGACCACCGTCAGCCCGTCGACCGAGCCGGATGCCGCGTACTCGCCCGGACTCATGCCGGAGAACTCGCGGAACTCGTGATTGAAGTGCGCCTGGTCGTAGTAACCGCAGCTCATCGCGATGCGCGTCCAGTCCAGGCCCTGTCCGCGTTGCACGAGCTCGACGACGCGACGGAAGCGGAACATGCGCGCGTACGTCTTCGGCGTCAGCCCGATGTGCGAGTCGAACAGGCCGGTGAGATGTTTGCGGCTGATCGACATCGAGCGACAGATCGCATCGATGCGCTCGGTACCCTGCGTGCGCGTCAGCATGTCCACGGCGATCTGTGCGTCGGAGCGCAACTTCACGCGACTGCGTGCGAGACGACTGCGTGCGAAGTCGCACAACACGGCGAACTGCGCTGAGGCGTCTTCGCAGTCGCCCAAGCGCTGATGCACGGCGGCGATCGCATCGCCGAGCACCTCGTCGAGCTCGAACACATTCTGCGCGACCGAACCGAGCGGCATGCCGAGCAAGCGATACGCGCCGAGCGGCGGCATGCGCACGCTCAATAGATATGAAGGCTCGCTCGGGTCGTATTGCGGCGTGACCGTCAGCCACTCGCGCTGCATGCCTGAAACCCACGCGCGCTTGAACAAGCGATCGGCCGGCGGTCGGTTCGGCACGCCGAACGGCTTGCGCAGGTTGAACATCAGCTCGAGGTTGTTTTGCGGCAGGATCTTCTCGTACAGAAACGTGACACGCCCGCGCGAGATCCAGAAGCACTCGACGATCCCCGCCAGATCCGGCGGCGGCGGCGCGATGAGGAATTCCCATTCGCCGAGCGGCGTGCGGAAGTGCTGGCAGTAGAAGGGCAGGACGGGCAGGGGAGTCATTCTGGATTCGGCTAGCCGCCGACTTTCACGAATCGCGCAATGGTAAACGTGAGCACCGCCACAGCGAGCAAGGTGCCCACGAGCCACTTGATCAATGAGCTCTCTACCTGCAATACCTCGGTCTTGACCTGCGACACATCGGTCTTGGTTGCCAAGTGCGGGACCGTCGCGGTCAGTCCGCTGACCTGTGCACGGATGTCCGCTACAGAACTCTCAACGTTTGACAGCCGCTTGAGCACATCGTCCATGTTTCCACCTCCACCATCGCTGGCCGACTGATGAGTAGGCGCATGCAGCGAGTCGGTGCTCCGGGTCGCTGCATGTGTCATTCGCTCGCAATTCGTCTGTTAGTGTGCATCCGCCGACGCAGCATGTCACTGCCGGCCTTTTCCCTCTCGCGCATACCTGGTCAAAGTGAGTCGTTTCTATTGCGAGCTGGCTGCCGCGGGCCACCCACCGCTGACGACCTTGCCGCCAACGACCGTCGTCAACACCTTCGCATTCCTGATCTCCTCCGGCGGAATGCTGAACAGGTCGCGATCGATCACCACCAGGTCCGCCAGCTTTCCCGCGCTCAATGTTCCTTTGCGCGCTTCATCGAACGACGCGTACGCGCCGCCCGCCGTGTACGCGCGCAGCGCCTCTTCCACCGTGATCTTCTGCTCCGGCACCCATCCGTTCGGATTCTTATCATCCAGTGTTCGCCGCGTCACCGCCGCATAGATTCCTTCGAGCGGCGTCGCGGGCGCCACGAACCAGTCGCTGCCGAACGCGAGCCGCGCCTTGTTGTCGAGCAACGAGCGGAACGCGTACGTCGTCGCGATCCGTTTGCCGATGAACTGCTCGGCCCAGCGGCCGTCGTCGATCGCGTGATACGGCTGCATGCTCGCGATGACGCCGAGCTGCGCGAACCGCGGGATATCCTGCTCGCGCAGGTGCTGCGCATGTTCCACACGGAAGCGACGGTCGCGCGCGCCATCTTCCTTCTCCACGCGTTCATAAATATCGAGCAGCATGGCGATGGCGCGATCGCCGATCGCGTGCACCATCACGTGCAAGCCCGCCTTGTCGGCGCCGGAGATCCACTCGTACATCTTCTCCGGCGGATTCACCAGCAGGCCGCGATCCTTCGGCGCATCCGCGAACGGCTCCTCGAACGCGGCGGTGTGCGAGCCGAGCGAACCGTCCATGAAGCCCTTCAGTCCGCCGACGCGCAGCCACTCGTCGCCGCGACCATCGGCGCCGCCATATGTCTTGGCCGCGACCGCATCGCGCAGTTTCTCCCACTGATCGAGCGGCGTGACGGCATAGACGCGAGTCGTCAGCGTCCTCGCCTTTGCCGCACGCGCGAATGTCTCGAGGTCATCCCAGGTGCCCATGTTGTGCACCGTCGTCACGCCTTGCTCGTTGACGTACTTCATCGCTGCGAGCAGGCCGCGGTCCTTCATCTCTGTCGACGGCGCCGGCACGGCGGCATCGACAAGCGTCATCGCGTTGTCCTTGAGGACTCCGGTCGGCTCGCCCTTGCGGTCACGCACGATCGCGCCGCCCGCGACGTCCTTGGTCGTGCGCGTGACGCCGGCCAGCTTCAGCGCGGCGCTGTTAGCGAGTGACATGTGTCCGTCGAGCCGGTTGATCCATACCGGGTGATCCGGCGTCACCGCATCGATCCATTCGCGCGTGGGCAACTCGCCGCCCCACAGGCTGTGGTCCCAGTTGCCGCCAGTGATCCATGTCCCCGCCGGCACCGTTGCGGCGAATGCTTTGATCCGCGCAACGAACTCCTCGCGCGTGCGTGCGTCGCGGAGCTGCACGGAGGCGAGGCTGAACCCGCCTTCTCTGAAGTGCACGTGCGCATCGGTGAAGCCGGGCACGATCAAACGCCCGCCGGCATCGACCACGTGCTCCGCATTCGCTTTGTGGGCGTCTTCGTTCGTGCCGACCAGCGCGAGCGTCGCGCCGTCGATGACCAGGGCGTGCGCCCACGGCTGAGCATCGTCACCGGTCCAAACCTTCGCATTGACGATGGCCAGCGTCCCGGGCCTGGCGGGCGCCGGCGCCGGCTGTTTGGAGCACGCGGCCAGCAAGGCACACACGAATACGATCAGCATTTTGCGCAGCATGGTGTTGTTCTCGTTGCCAGGGCGGCGTGCATTGTCGCCAAAGAGTGCGCCGCCGTCATTCTTCGTCACGATTTGCCATCGCTGCGCCACACCTCTGCGCGCCGGCGGCCGCATCGATCGCTTCTCATTCTCCGGCCGTCACCATACATCGCCGAGGGAGCCATGGACGATCGAACAAGAACACGGCGCGACTACCGCGCCTGGTTATTTGCCTGGGTCTGCATGCTGGCCTTCATGCCGCAGTCGCTGCTGGCAGCCCCGCAGGACGATGCCGATCGGACGTTGTCCCCGTACTTCTTCGTGCACAGCGACGATCCCAAGGTCGACAAGCTGCCGCTGAAGGACACCGAGGTCGAGATCGCGATCGCCGGCGTCATCGCCGACGTCAAGGTCACGCAGCGCTATCACAACGACGGCACGCGGCCGATCGAAGCCGAGTACGTCTTCCCCGGCTCCACGCGCGCGGCGGTCCACGGGCTCACCATGACCGTCGGCGAGCGGCGCGTCGTCGCGCAGATCCGCGAAAAGCAGCAGGCACGCGCACAGTACGAAGCGGCTAAGGCCGCCGGCAAGAGCGCCGCGCTGCTCGAGCAGCACCGGCCGAATGTCTTCAAGATGAACGTCGCCAACATCCTGCCCGGCGACGACATTGCGGTGGAGCTGCGCTACACCGAGCTGATCGTCCCGACCGACTCGATTTACGAGCTCGTCTTTCCGACGGTCGTCGGACCGCGCTACACGACCGACAGCGAGGCGGGCACCGCACCGCTCGATCGTTGGCAGCGCAATCCATATCTGGGCCAGGGCGAGGCGCCGCTGGGCGGTTTTCATCTGACGGCGACCGTCAACTCCGGCATTCCTCTCAAGGAAGTCGGGTCGCCGTCCCACAACGTGCAGGCCCGCTTCGACGGTGCGCAGAAGGCGTTCGTCGAGCTGCCGCGCGAAGGCGGCAACCAGGCCAATCGCGATTTCATCTTGCGCTACCGGCTGGCCGGCGCCGGGATCGAATCGGGGATCATGCTGTTCGAAGGCGCTCGCGAGAACTACTTTCTGGCGATGATCGAGCCGCCGCAGCGGGTCACGCCCGCGCAGATCACGGCCCGTGACTACGTCTTCATCATCGATGTCTCGGGCTCCATGCACGGCTTCCCGCTCGACATCACGAAGCAGCTCATGCGCGATCTGCTCACACGCCTGCGACCGACGGATACCTTCAACGTACTGCTGTTTTCGGGCAGCTCCGAGGTGCTCGCGGATGCGCCGCTCCCCGCGACTCAGGGCAACGTGCAACACGGCGTCGCATTCATCGACTCGCAGCAGGGCGGCGGGAGCACCGAGCTGCTGCCGGCGCTGCGTCGCGCGCTCGCACTGCCTGGAGCGGAGGATCGTGCGCGCAGCATCGTGGTCGCGACCGATGGCTACGTAACGGTGGAAACCGAAGCCTTCGACGTCATTCGCGAGAATCTCGGCAACGCCAACCTGTTCGCTTTCGGCATCGGCTCCGGAGTCAATCGCTTCCTGATCGAAGGCATGGCGCGCACCGGGCAGGGCGAACCCTTCGTCGTCACCAATGCAGGCGAGGCCGAAGAGCGTGCGGAGGCACTGCGCCGTTACATCGAGTCGCCGGTGCTCACGAAGGCGCGGCTGAGCGCGACCGGCTTCGACATCTACGACATGGAGCCGCCGGGCATTCCCGACGTGCTCGCGCAGCGGCCGGTGATCGTCTTCGGCAAGTGGCGAGGTCCTCGCAGCGGCAAGCTGACGTTGCGCGGCATTGCGGGCGATGGACCCTTCGAGCGCAGCTTCGACCTGAGCAAGGTTCGACCCGATGCGAACAACGCCGCACTGCAGTTTCTCTGGGCCCGCGGACGCATCGCGCGTCTGGACGACTATCAGCGCCTCTTCAACGATGCCGATCGCGTGAAAGAAATCACGCAGCTCGGGCTCGATTATCACCTGCTGACGCAGTACACGTCGTTCATCGCGGTCGATGAAGTCGTGCGCAACACGCGGCCGGAGGACACGCAAACCGTGCGGCAGCCACTGCCGCTACCGGAAGGCGTGAGCAATCTCGCAGTGGGCGGTGAAGTGCCGACTGCGCCGGAGCCTGAGCTGCTGGTTCTCATCGGCGTCTCCGCCGCAGCCGCGGCTTGGGCCCGCCGCCGCAAGGCGAAGTCGCGTGCGCAGTGAATCGAGTTGGCGGTTCGCCGGGCTCACTCTCGCCGCTCACGTTGCGTGCTTCTGGCCAGTCTGGCGCTGGTATGGGGCACGGATGACGGACGGCTCGGATGAGCCCTGGGGAATAGCAGCGCTGGTCGCAGCGCTGCTGCTGACGTGGCGCAACCCGCGCGCGTGGACGCTGCGCAAGGATGATCCGCTGCTCTGGTGCGCCGTGCTGCTGACGTTTGCATACGTCGCCGCAGTTCCGGCGGCTCCGCCACTCATTCGCGCTGCGTTGGCGATGGCTGCACTCGCGTGTAGCTGGGTCAGCATCACGAATCTGCGCAGCAAGCTCGCTCCGGTTGCGATGTTGTTCGCCCTTTCGCTGCCGGTGATTGCGTCGCTGCAGTTCTATCTTGGATTCCCGCTGCGCTCGATCACGGCCGGAGGCGCGGCATTGACGCTCGACATTCTGGGCTTCGCTGTCGAGCGCTCGGGGACCGCGTTGCTGTGGCAGGGCCGTACCGTACTCGTCGATGCTCCATGCAGCGGCGTTCGCATGCTGTGGACCGGCGCAGCGCTTGCTTGTGCAATGGCATTGCATCGCGACGCGATCGGCTGGCGCAGTCTGACAGCGCTGCTGCTTCTGACAGGAGCTGCGACGCTGTTTGCGAACGTCTTGCGCGCGGCCGCGCTCTTCATCGTCGAAACCCGCGACTCGCCGCTTCCGCCGTTCATCCATCCGACCGTCGGTGCTGCGACGTTCGCGCTGACTGCGGTCTCGATCGTCTTGATCGAATCGGCGCTGCGCAGAATGACTCCCTCGGCACGTTCGCTCGTACATGCGTGACGCCAGACGAGCCGTCGTTCTGTATGCGTTCATCGCCGCGTGCGTCTGTGCGGCACTGGCTCCAGGACTGTCGCCTCCAGCGCCGAATGTCGGCACATCTCGGAACATCGCGCCGCATTGGCCGAGCCATTTTCAGGGACAGATGCTCACCGAATTACCGCTCAGCGCTCGCGAGGCTGGATTCCTCGCCGGGTTCCCGGGCGCGGTGGCCCGCTTCACCGACGGTGAGCACGACATCGTGATGCGCTGGGTGACGCAACCGACGCGTCGCCTGCATCCCGCCGAGGACTGCTATCGCGGGCTCGGCTATTCCATCGGCAGATCCCGCATCGTCACCGACAACAGCGGAACACGCTGGCGCTGCTTCGACGCCCACGGCAAGCAGGACAGCCGCGAAGTCTGCGAGCAGTTGCAGGATATGGAGGGTCGGCGCTGGACCGACGTCTCGGCGTGGTACTGGGCGGCGCTGCTCGAACGATCGCCCGGTCCATGGCTGGTCACGACCGCGTCCATCACTCGGCCTTCCGCAGAAACTGACTGAAGCCGCTGAACTGCCACGGCCGCAAGGCGACCAGGAACGCGGCACCCGCGCGTTCGTCGAGCGGCACTGCGCGGTCGCGGTCCATGATCTCGGTGCATTCGCGCACGGCGTTCTGCAGTGCTCGCTTGATTTGCGTGAACGCGCCAGCCGAGACGACGCCACCGTAGAAGATCAGCTCGCCGCGGCTGCCGTGAAAATGCGTCGAGAGAAATTCCTTGATGAGCTTCTGGTGGATGTAGTTGTGCACCGGTCCGCCGGGCCGCCACGCGAAGTGCCGGCTGACGAGTACGCGGGTGCGATTATCGGGCTGCAGCTCGATGATGCGCAGTCGATCGAGCTTGATGAGATAGCGCAGCGCTTCGCGCCGCGTGAACTCGTACACCCGCACGATGTCGTCGAGCTGCCAGCGATTGAGCACCAGCCACGTCATCAGGAACAGCTTCGAGTCCGCGACGACCTCCTGCTCCTGCGCGAGTGTGAGTTGGTTGATCGGCGTCGCCTGCCGCTGCATCTCTTCGACCAGCTCTGACATCTCGAGCCCGGCGAGCTCGCAGATGAGGTCGAGCCGCTCCAGCGAGAAATCGCCTGCTGCGAACAGGCGCTTGACGCTCGCCTCGCTCAGGGCCAGGTGCCTGGCAACGTCCGCGTAGGTGAGGCCGCGCGCCCGCAGGACGCGCTTGAGCTCGGCCACGATCTGAGTCCGCTGCGCCATGGTCTGCTCCGGCGTGGTTTTTCGGAAAGTATCACATGGCGATACTTTGCGGCGCCTTTCGTGCTACCGGAGCGGCCTTGGTTGCGCTGGAAGCGACCCCGCTCGACAGTGCGCCCCGCATCGATCCGATGCGTTCACGTCGATCGAGGGAGAGTCGTCATGAAGCCTCGAGTCCTTCGCGCCGGCCGCACATTCGCGTTGGCGAGCGTCGCTGCCTCCATGCTGTCCGGATGCGCGGCGCTGGACGCCGTGATGTTCGGTCATGCAGGGCCGCGGCAATCGCACAACTCATCGAGCCTGGTCGAATTCCTGTATCCGCACGGCGCGACCCCACCGGCGGAGAACCAGATTCCGGAGTTGCGCGTGCCGCTGCGTGTGGGCCTGGCGTTCCTGCCGACGCCCGATGGCACGGGCCCGACGGCCATGCAGCGCGAAGAGCTGTTGGAGCAGATCCGTCACCGCTTCGCCGACCGCAAGTTCGTCACCGAGATCGTGACGATTCCGGATTACTACCTGCGCACCAACCGCGGCTTCGAAGGGCTGCAGGGCGTCCAGCGCCTGTACTCGGTCGACATCGTGGCGCTGGTCTCCTACGACCAGGTCACGAACACGGACGAGAACGATTGGTCGCTCGGCTACCTGACGATCGTCGGTGCCTACGTGCTCAAGGGCAATCACCACGACGTCGCGACGCTCGTCGACCTGGCGGTGGTCGATCCCGTGACCCAGTCGCTGATCCTGCGCGCCGGCGGCACGGACAGCCGCAATCGCAACACGACGCTCGTGGATCAGGACCGCGAGGTGCGCGAGTCGAACGCTGCCGGCTTCGCGAGCGCGACCACGCAGATGATCGACAACTTCGACCTCGCGCTCGCCAAATTCGAAGCCGACGTGCGCGCCGGCAAAGCCAACGTCCGCGTCGCCAAGCGCGAGAGCGGCGGCGGCCGTACAGGCGGCGGCGGCAGCTGCGGGCCGCTAGCGATCGGTGTGCTGCTGATCCTGCTCGCTGTGCGCCGCTCGCGACGTGAGCAGCTGCGCCTGGCGTAGCTCCTCGCGGACTCGCACGAGGTTGGGATTGTCAGGGTCGATCGTGTTGGAGAAATGACTCACGGCCGCTTCGAGCGCCTTGCGTCCTTCGACACGATCGCCCGCACGCAGCAGCGCGCGGCCGAGCCACATCGAGGCAATCCCGACGTAGTGCGAGTAAGGCAAGTCGCCCTTCCGGGCTGCTGCTAGCGGCATGGCGCGCCGTGCGAACTCCACGGCTCCGGCAGCATCGTTCGCCGCCAAAGCGGTCATCGAGAGGCCGAGGTAGCCATCGAGGTTCATCTGATCGTGGGGCCGATCGATGACTACGCGCTCGAAGCCGCTGCGCGCCTCCGCCAGCTTGCCGCGCGCGAGGAGCACACGACTCTGCACCAACAAGAACGCGCGAGCCGGCGGGCTGTCTGCCGGCGCATTTTTCCGTTCGAGCAGCCGCGCGAATCGATCGAGCTGGTGCTGGGAAACGTCGAGCTGCTGCGCATCGCCCTGTTCGCCCTGCATCATCGCGACCGAGGCTCCGCCGACCAGGCAATGCATCTCGGTGAATTCATCGCTGTGGCTGATTGCCAGCCGGCACTCCTCGTCGAACGATGCACGTGCCTGCTGGTACCGGCCCAGCGCCTGAAGCGCGAGCCCGCGATTGCCCAGCACGGTCGAGGTCACCTCGACGTCGGGTCCGCGTTGTTTTTCGAGATGAATGCTCTCGTCCAGCAACTCGAGCGCGCGCCGCGGTACGCCGGCATTGAGCATCGTTATGCCCCAGTCGTTCAGCACCGTGAGCGCGCCGTCGCTTTGCTCGCGGCCCAATTCCCGGTACTTGGCGATGGATTGCTCGTAGTAGCGCTCGGCCTCAGCGAGCCGGCTGCTCAAGCTGTTGCCGTAGCCGATCGTGCCCAGCAGCGCTGCCTCCGTGATGCCGCCGCCGCTGCTGCTCTGGCGGCTTTTCTCGAGGCCGAGCTGGGCATCGCGCAACGTCTCCGTCGCTCTTTCTTCGGCGACGTGGATGCCTGATGCTTTCAACAGGCACAGTGCCGCTGTCTGCGGGTCAGCGTCATTGCGCTTCACCTCGGCGTAGATCGCTTGCAACCAGCGTGCGCTGTCGCCGAGATCGGCGGCTGCTGCCGCGTGCTTGCAGGTGAGTCGCGAGCGCAGCGCCGCGTCGGGAGATTTCTCCACCAGCTGCAGGGCGCGCGTGAGCAGGGCCTGGGCCCGCTCGCCGTTGTCGTTGGCGGCATAGCGATCGGAAATCATCTCGAGCACCGCTGCGCGATTTTCCGGACTGCCGCTCGTATCGTTCAGCGCCATCTTCTCGCTGCGTGCCAGCAGCTCGTTCACCGTGATCGGCTTCTGCGAGGCGGCCGCGTCGGTGATCATCCGGCCGAGGAATTCCGTGACCGCTTCGTTGCGCGAGCCGAATGCCACGGCACGATCGCGTTCCACCGCCGCGGAGCGCGCCTGCCAGAGCGCAACCGCCGAGCCGGCGATCAGCGCAAGCGCCGCGACGCTCGCGGCGGCAACCGAGACCTTGTAGCGCGCGCTGAATCGGCCGATGCGATACCACAGGCTGTCCGGCCGTGCGCTCACCGGCAGGTTGTGCAGATGGTTGAGGATGTCCTGCGCGAAGGCGCTCACCGACGCATAGCGTTCCAGCGGATTGCGCTTCAGCGCCTTGAGCACGATCGTGTCGAGGTCGCCCGTCAGCGTGCGCACGAGTGCGCGCTCCGAAGTCCCGCGCGCGGCGGCGACCTGCGGCGAGAACTTGTTCTGGCTCGGCCGCCGCAGATCTTCCTTGAGGATCGCTTCCTCCAGCGCGGCGCGCGACTCGTACTTGAGGCGGTACGGACGAATGCCGGTGAGCAGTTCGTAAAGCACCACGCCGAGCGAATAGATGTCCGACGCCGTGGTCAGCGGTTGTCCGCCGATCTGCTCGGGCGATGCGTAGCCCGGCGTGAACATCCGGCCGGACATTTGCGTGAGCTCGGTTTCCTCGGCGGTGTCCTCGGTGAGCAGCTTGCCGATGCCGAAGTCCAGCAGCACCACGCGCCCTTCGCCGGTCACGAGAATGTTCGACGGCTTGAGATCGCGATGGATCACCAGCTCGGCATGGGCGAACTGCACCGCTTCCATCACCTGCACGAACAAGCGGAGCCGCTCGCGAACGCCGAGCAGGCGTTGATCGCACGTCTCGAGCAGCTGCGTGCCTGCGACGTATTCCATCGCGAGATACGGCTGCCCCGACTCGCTGAAGCCCGCGTCGTACAGGCGCGCGATGTTGGGATGCGTGAGCGCCGCGAGAATGTCCCGCTCGCGCACGAAACGCTCGACCTGCATGCGCGGTCCGGTCAGCGGCAGCTTGAGCGCGACGTCGCGTTTGAGCTGACCGTCGCTGCGCTCGGCGAGCCATACGCTGCTCATGCCGCCGACACCGATCTCGCGAATCAGCCGGTAGGGTCCGACGGCGGCGCCGGCGCTCCAACCGTGGCGCGATTTTGCTTCCGCGCCCGCGCCACCCGTCACACGCGCGGCATGTCTGGCGACGATGTCGCGGAACGCGGGCGCGAGGTTCTCGACGCCGGCGAACGCCGAGCCTTCCAGAAATCCGGCTGCGTTGAGCGCGGCCCGTTGCTGCAGCAGAGCACGAACCGCTTTGGCGACGTCGGGCTGGCGCTCGTCGAGCTCGCCGAGCCAGGTCGTGCACGACTGTTCATCCAGCTGCAATGCACGGTCGAAGTACGGCTCGATCTCCGTCCACGGCGGGTCCTTGCGATCAGTCGCATGCATTGCTACTCCCATACCGGGTGAGTACCCGGTCATCCCCGCCCGGATTCTATGCCGGTCCGCTCGTGTCGGATTTATGCACCTGCTGACGTTTCTCTACATAAGAGGGCGCGGCGGAGCCCGACTGTGCCCGGGCGGCACCAGCCAATCGTGCGCTGAGCGCTTGCAAAGCCGGTAGCTAATGTGTGGAATCGCCCGCTCGGGTGCAGTCAACGGTCCAATTCCGGGGTTACGTGGGGAAGATCATGCGAATTGTCTTTGCGACAGGGTGGGCGACGGCGATGGCGATGGCAGTGACGATGGCGGGGGCGAGCGAGCCCAGTGCCCCGAATTCGAAGAGCGAGGCGGCGGCGGAAGCGGCGGCCGATCAAGCGGCAGCGCCAGCCCAGGCGAACTCGACTGACGCGACGGCGAAGGTTGCAGATGCCGAAAAGCCGTTCAAGCCACCGATGGGCTACCGCGCGAAGCGCGTCAACGGCAACCAGGTTTATTGCACGAGCGTCAAGGTGACCGGCTCGCGCTTCGCGAAGGAAGACTGCCGCACCGAGGCGCAGTTGCGCGACATCGAAAATCAGAAGGCCAGCATGCGCAGCGAGATGGATCAGCACAAGCTGATCTGCTCCGGCCAGGGCGCGTGCGGAGCGCAATAGTCCAACATTGATTCCGGCGATGACGGCGCGGCGCCTCACAGCGCCGCGCCGTTTTCATTTCTGCCTTCAGTTCGCTCTCACTTCGGCGGCGCCGGCCGGCCGTTGCCGCCGTCCATCAGGAAGCGCCAGCCCGCGGCGGTGCGCACCCACACGGTCAGGTACTTCGAGTACGAGAGCTGCGCCGTCGTGCCGTCGTTGAACGAGTACGTGCCGTGGCCGATGCTCCAGCCGAGATCGCCGCTGCCCGCGGCTTCGGTGCGCAGCGGATACCAGCTCAGCTGTTCCGCGGGCGTCCAGCCGCTCCACGCGAACTCGACCCCCGCGTGGTTGTAGAAAAAGCTCCCGGCCGTGACGATCACCGACTCCGGCATGTCGTAGCTCGTGAACGCTACGGTGTAGCCCCGGTCGATGCTGAGGTCGGCGAAGCGCGAGTCTGCGGTGGCGATCTCCAGGCGCTGCGCCGCCGGGAGACCGGGCTTCACGACAGTGTCGGCGCCGTCGACGATCAGCGCGTCGGCCGGCACGGGAGCAAGCGGCGCGCTGCTGTTGAGACGCAGGAAAGCCTGGATGCGCCAGCCGTCGTCGCGCTTCTTCCACATCGCAATGAAGCGGCCGTACGTCGTGACGGACGGCGCGTTCTTCGGCGCGGTCGTCTCGTCGAGCCAGCCGAAGGTGTAGCCGACCAAGCCGTCTGCAGAAGCCTGGCCCGCAACCCGATGCAGGACCGTGCTCACCGCCTTCGGTTGCGCATAGACGGTCTTCAGCAGCGCACGCGTCGCGTCGCGGCCGGTGATGATCTCCTGGCCCGGATGCAAGTAGGCGACGTCGCTGGTCAGGTTCGGCACGAAGCCGTCGATCGGACCGTTCAGCTCGAGCTCGCGCGCAAAGCGATCGTGCGCGCGCAACAGGGATTCGGTGCTGCGATCGGAGTCGTGCGTCGCGTTCGCTGCAAGCGGTGCGAGCGCGCAGCAGATCGTCAGAGCAAACGCTGCAAGAAGATTTCTCATGGCGGCATTCCAGTTGCGTTCGGGGGACGGCAGGATGCAGCGCGCGCGCAAGCGCCTTCAATGCACACGCCGTGAACGGCGGGCGAATTGCAGCGAACGGTGGATTTCGTGCAGCGAAGCCGGCAAAAGTCACGCCTTTTGACGGCGTCGTCGAAAGGGCCTTGGCCGCTTTCGACCAGAAGAGCAGCGCTCAGCGGGCGCCGAGCATTTGCGCAACTTGCTGGCGTCGCGAACGGCTGACACGCAGGCGCGTGCCGTCGTCCAGAACGACGAGCACCTCGGCGTCCGCGGCGCGCTCGAGTCGCTGCACGCGCTGCAGATTCACCAGCGCGCCGCGATGGATGCGCATGAACTGCTGCGGCCCGAGCCGGTCGGCGAGATCCTGCAGCGACTCGCGCACCAGGTGCGGTGTGCCGCGGACATGGACCTGCGCGTAGTAGTCCGCCGCTTCGATCCAGTCGATGTCGTGAACGTCGACCATGACGACGCGGCGGCCTTCGTTGAGCGCGATCCGTTCGGCGCGCTGCGGCTCGCGCGGAGTGGTGTCGCTCGCGATGTCCTGGGCGATTCGCACCAGGCCGCGCGTGCGGATCGCGGCTTTCGCCCGCGTCAGCGCGCGTTCGAACCGCTCGTCGTCGAATGGCTTGAGCAAGTAGTCGGCAGCATCTGCATCGAACGCGCGCACTGCGTGCTCGGCATGCGCCGTGATGAAGATCACCACCGGTCGTTCCGGCAGGTCGCGGATCGCAGCGAAGCCGTCGGCATTCGGCATCTGCACGTCGAGCAGGAGCAGGTCCGGTGCGAGCCGGCGCACCATGTCTTCCGCTTCCACGCCGTCACGTGCCTCGCCGACGATCGTGAGTTGTGCGTCCTTCGCGAGCAGGCCGCGCAGCATGCGTCGCGCAAGCGGCTCATCGTCGGCGATCACTGTGCGAATCGGCGCGCTCATCAAGCCGCCGCAGCCAATGGAATGCGGATTCTTGCGGTCGTCGCGTCGGCCGACGTCGCGATTTCGAGCGCGAAGCGGCCGCTGCCGTACAGGTGTGCGAGACGCTCACGCGTGGATTCGAGGCCGAGGCCGAAGCCGGGCCGCTCGGCGGGTTGCGCTTGCTCGCGCGCATCGGGCTCGCCGCTGTTGCGCACGGTCAGCGAGAGATACTCGCCTTCACGCTCTGCAGCGATCGACACCAAGGTCGCTCCGCTGTGGCGTTCGACGCCGTGGCGGACCGCGTTCTCGACGAACGGCTGCAACACCAGCGCGGGCACCATTGCCTGTGCCAGCAGCGGGTCCAGCCGCACTTCGGTGGTCAAGCGCTCCTCGAACCGCAGCCGCTCGATACGCAAGTAGTGCTCGGCCCACGCCACTTCCTGCTGCAGCGGAATCCGCGCATCGCCGTCGGTCGAGAGCACGACGCGGAGAAGATCGCCGAGCGCAACGAGCGCCGCGAGCGCCTTCTCCGGGTCCGCCAAGCGGATCAGTGCGGCGATCGAGTTCAGCGAGTTGAACAGGAAATGCGGCTGCAAGCGGCGCGTCAGCGCTTCGAGCCGCGCCTCTGCGAGGCGCCGCTCCAGCTCGGCGGAGCGGACGCGATTCGACGCAAGCGCGCGGGCATAGATGACCGCATAGCCGGCGCATGCAACGGCGGCAAAGCTGAAGACATTGATGAACACCTGGTCGTACAGCTCGCCGATCAGCGGCTTGTGCGGGATGCGCGCGGCGAAATCGAAGACGATATCGAGCAACACGTCGCCGACGCAGAACGCGAACGCCGCGACGGTGTGCAGCGCCAGGCTGCGCCAGCGCCGGGCGCGATCCAGCGGCAGCCGCTCGCAGAGCGCAATGATGAAGGGCGAAATCGCACCCCACAGCACCATGCTCCAGAGAAACGCTGCCAGCTCGTCGTGCTGCAGCCCGGGCGCCTGCGGACCGATCATCACGAGGTCGCGCGCCAGCACGAACAGCGCAAGCGCCAGCCAGCCGGCCAGGCACGCAATCCAGACAGATCTCGATTTGAGCAGGGGAGGCATGACAGTTCGCTTTCGCTAACGATAGCACTCATGGCAGCATCGCACGATGGATGAGACGGCCTCTGCCGATGTCGAAGCGGCACGGCCGCGGGTCCCTGCAAGGCCCGCGGCCCGCAAGCTCGTGAAGTGGGGCATCGGCGCCGCGCTGCTGATCGCAGCGATCGTCGGCGGCATCGTCTATTGGAGCGAATCCAAGCATTCGGTGTCGACGGAGAACGCATACCTCAACGCCAATCGCATCGACATCGCGCCGCAGGTCGCAGGCCCGATCGTCGCGGTGCACGTGCGCGATCAGCAGCACTTGAACAAAGGCGACCTGCTGGTCGAGATCGACGCGCGTCCGTACCAGATCGCGGTCGATGCCGCGCAAGCGCAACTCGAGATCGCGTATCAGACGACTTCTTCCGAATCGGCGGCCGTGGCCGCTGCGCGAGCGCAGGTGTCGCAACGCCAGGCCGAGCTGCGCAACGCGCAGTCGAACGAGCGCCGCGTGCGCGATCTGATCGAGCGCAAGCTGATCTCGCAGCAGAGCGCGGAAGCGATGATCACCGAGGCGGAGACTTCGCAAGCCGCGGTGCACGCTGCCGAAGCGAATCTGCAGCAGGCACAGAGCGCGCTCGGCGAAGCCGGCAAACGCAACGCCACGGTCCGCGCCGCCGTCGCGAAACTCGATCAAGCCAAGCTCGATCTCGAGCACACCAGGATCTTTGCGCCGGCCAGCGGCTGGCTTGCGAACTTCGGCCTGCGGCCGGGCAGCACCGTGCAGGTCGGCTTCGCGCTGTTCGCGATCATCAGCGACGAGGAATACTGGGTCGATGCGAACTTCAAGGAAACCGAGCTCGACCGCATCCGGCCCGGTCAGCACGCGACGATCCGCGTCGACATGTATCGCGATCGCGAATTCCGCGGCATCGTCGAAAGTCTGAGCGTCGGCAGCGGCGCGGCCTTCTCGTTGCTGCCGGCGCAGAACGCGACCGGCAACTGGGTCAAAGTCACGCAGCGCGTGCCGGTGCGCATCCGCGTGCTCGACCCGGACCTCAAGCATCCACTGCGCATCGGCACCACGGCGACGGTGCGCGTCGCAGTCGACTGATTCGCCATGTACCAGAAGATCCTGCTCTGCTACGACGGCACGATCGAAGGTCGACGCGCGTTGCGCCAGGGTGCCGACGTCGCAATCGCGATGCACTCGAATGCCTACCTGCTCGCGATCTGCCGCGACATGGTGTCGAGCGCCGTGCCGGAAGGCGTCACGCCCGAGCTCGTGAGCTGCGAGCAAAGCACTGCACAGGCTCTGCTCACCGAGGGCGTGCAATGGCTGCGCGATCACAACGTTCCAGCGGAAGGCATGCTCGTGTACGGCGATCCGTTGGTGCACATCCCGAAAGTCGCGGACAAGATCGGCGCCGACCTGATCGTCGTCGGTTACCGCTATCGCAGCCGCTTCGCGAAGTGGTGGAGCGAGTCGGAAGAGACTCGCCTGCTCGACCGCATCTCCTGCAGCATCCTGGTCGCGGCCGCACCGCCGCAGCCCTGAGGCTCACGTGAGCGCTGCCGCACCTGCCGCGCCGGTCGATCCGCACACGATCGCCCCTGCCGAGCGCTTGATGATCACCTTCGCGGTGATGTCTTCGACGCTCATGCAGGTGCTCGACACGACGATCGTCAACGTCGCGCTGCCTCACATGTCCGGCGAGCTCGGCACCACTTCGGACCAGATCAGCTGGGTGCTGACGAGCTACCTCGTCGCATCCGCGATCTGCATGCCGCTCACCGGTTACATGGCGGATGTGTTCGGTCGCAAACGCTTCCTGCTGACGTGCATCGCCGGCTTCATGATCTCGTCCGCGCTGTGCGGCTTATCGCAGAGCCTCACGCAGATCGTCCTGTTCCGCATGCTGCAAGGTGTGTTCGGTGCTGCGCTGGTGCCGTTGTCGCAGGCGATCATGGCCGACGCCTATCCGCGCGAGGATCGCGGCAAGGCGATGGCGATCTGGGGACTCGGCGTGATGGTCGGTCCGGTTGCGGGGCCGACGCTCGGCGGCTGGCTGACGGACGTTGCGAGCTGGCGCTGGACGTTCTACATCAACATCCCCGTCGGCGCGCTGTCGCTGTTCCTCGCGATGCAGTTCGTGCCGGACACGGTGCGACGCCTGCGCCAGTTCGATTGGACAGGCTTCGCGCTCATGGCGCTCGGCATCGCGTCGCTCCAATACATGCTCGATCGCGGCAATCACCAGGACTGGTTCGAAGCGAGCGACATTCAGATTACTGCGGTGCTGACCGTGCTCGGACTGGCCGCGTTCGTCGCCTACAGCCTGCGCTACGGCGAGCGCGCGATCTTCAACGTGCGCCTGTTCAAGGACCGCAACTTCGGCGTCGCGTGCCTGATCATGCTGTCCGTCGGCCTCGGCATGTTCGGCGGCATCGTGTTGCAGCCGATCCTGCTGGAAGGATTGCTCGGCTACCCGATCGTCCTGACCGGCATCGTTATGGCGCCGCGCGGTATCGCCACCGCGCTCGCGATGCTCATCGTCGGCAGGCTGGTGTCGAAAGTCGATGCACGCCTGCTGGTGGGCGTCGGCGTCGCGTTCAGCGGCGTCGGCTCGTACATGATGACGTTCTATTCGTTCGACGTCTCGACGATCAACATCGTACTGCCGGCGTTCCTGCAGGGCATCGGCCTCGGCCTGATCTTCGTGCCGCTGTCGACGGTCGCGTACGCGACTCTCGATCGCTCGCGCATGGCGGAAGCAGCGGGCATCTACAGCCTGGTGCGGACGATCGGCGCGTCCATCGGCATTTCGATCGTCACGACGGTGCTGTCGCACCAGGCGCAGATCATCTGGAACGAGCTCGGCGTGCACGTCACCGTCTATCAGCAAGAAGTCTTCGACTATGTGCAGCGCCTCGGTCTGTCGCCCCGCGATCCGCGAGCCCTGGCAGTGATCGCGCACGAAGTCGGCATGCAGGCGCAGATGATCGCGATGCTGGATACCTTCAAGCTCATCACGGTGAGCTACATCTTCATGGCGCCGCTGGTACTGCTGTTGCGCAAGGCGCAGCGCGCTGCGGCCGCGCCTGCGGCCTCGACGGAGTAGGGATCAGGCCGCTTCGGCTTCCTGGCGGTGCGTGAATTCGCTGACGCTCGCCATCAGCGTGCGCGCTTCGCTGCGCAACGTTTCCGTAGATGCGGCCGCTTGCGACACCATGCCCGCGTTGCGTTGCGTGCCGGAGTCGATCTCGCTCATCGCGCTCGTGACCTGTCCCGCGCGCATGCTCTGTTCGCGGCTTGCAGCGCTGATGTCCGACATGCGATCGGCGGCGTCGCGCACCTGCCGAACGATAGTTTCCATCGCCGCGCCTGCTTCGCCGACGAGCTGGCTGCCGCGGGTCACCGCGACGACGCTGCTGTCGATCAGCGCAGCGATTTCCTTCGCCGCAGTCGCGCTCTTCCCCGCGAGCTCGCGCACTTCGGCTGCGACGACCGCGAAGCTTCGTCCATGCTCGCCGGCGCGTGCCGCTTCCACTGCTGCGTTCAGCGCCAGGATGTTCGTCTTGAATGCGATCTCGTCGATCATGCCGACAGTGTCGGCGATGCGACGGGACGCTTCGGCACTCGTCTGCATCGTGGCGACGGCCTGAACGATCACGTCGTTGCCGCGCTGCGCCGAGCTGAAAGCCTGCTGCATGTCGTTGCTGACCTGGCGTGCGCCCTCGGCGCTCTTTTGCGCCATGACGTTGAGAGCTTCGAGCGCCTGCGATGCCTCGCGGAATGCACGAGCCTGCTCGTTCGTGCGCGACGACAAGTCGTGGTTGTCCTCGGCGAGACTGTCTGCCGTGGTCGCGACTGCGCTCGATGCCGAGCTGATCGCCTCGATCATCGAGGCGAGCTGGCCGCGCAACGAGGCCATCGCGTGCAGCATGTCGCCGCATTCGTCCCGCGACGTGCTGGTCAAGTCGATATCGAAGGTGCCCTGCGCAAGCTGCTCTGCCGCGCGCGCGACGCGCTGGACCGGCTTGATCACGGTCGAGCGCAGCAGCACGTGACTGGTGATCATGCCTGCCGCGACAGCGACGAGGATCGGCAGCAGCAGGCCGAGCGTGGCGTTGTAAGCACCGTGACCGGTCACGGCGACTGCCTCGACGGCGTGCTCGGTATGGTCGGAGATGCCGCTGACCGTCATGAGGACGTACGACAGCAGCTTCGGATCGAACGCAGTCAGCAGTTCGCGCTCGGCTTCGGGCGTGCGACCTGCCTTGATCAGGCGGCTCGCCTTGACGGCGCTGATGACGAAACTGGAGAAACCGTCCTGCAGGGCTTTCTGCAGCTCCGGCGCATTGCTCAGGCGCGCGGAGATTTCGTCGACGCGCTCGCCGAGCGCCTTCTTCGAAGCTTCGAGCTGCAGCAGCGCAGCGTCGCGCTCTTCCGGCGTCGCGGCACTGGCCGCGAGACGCGCGCTGTCGGAGAGACGCTGAGCTTCCTGCAGCATCGCGCCGACGAGCGACGCGGCCTGCGACTGCTCGCGCACGGTGCGATCGAGCTCGGAGTTCAAAGCATGCAGGCCGCGCAAGCTGACGGCCGCAACAGCGGCGGTGAGGATCATGGTCAGCAAGGTGATGACGCCGATGCGGCGGCTCACCGAGCCCGTCCACCACGACCATTGCAGCAGGTTGCGCACGCGGGCTACCTGCTGTTCCGTGGATTCAACGTATGCACGTACTCGACGACATCGGCGATGTCCGCGTCCGTCAGTACGTCGCGCCACGCAGGCATGCTGCTCGATCGACCCATTGCGGCGCCGCCCTCGCGCACGATCTGGACCTTGTAGCTGCGCGAGCGCGTGCTGATCGTCAGGTTGGCAGGCGGCACCTTCTGCACCGACGCGGCGCGGCCATCGCCGGCGCCGCCGGTGCCGTGGCACAGCGAGCAATACTTCGCAAACACGGCCGCTCCGCGTGTCACCGGCGACTTCGCCGGGCGCACGTCGTGCGTCGATGCCAGCGCACCCGCGGAAGCGAGCGCCAGCGCCAAGCCGCGCACTGGCCTCGATATCACTTGCTGACCTCGACGACCAGCTTCATCTCGGGATGCACGGCGCACTCGACTTCGATCTTGCCGGGCTTCTCCAGCTTGACCTGGCGCGACTCGCCCTTGGCGAACGTGCCGAGGTCGAACGACTGCACGTCGCTCAGCGAGAAGATGTTGTGCACGAACGGATCTTCGTTGCGGAAACTGATGGTGTCGCCGACCTTGGCCTTGAGCGTGGCGACCGAGAACGCCTTGCCGCTCTGGCTGACGGCGTGATCGGCGCCGAACGCCGGCCCGGCACAGCCGAGGATCGCGATGCAGGCAAGCAGGTAACGCATGATGTGAGCTCCGAAGTTTTCTGTTCGATTCGAATCAGCGCGGCAGCGAGGGCACGGACACGACGCGCGGCGCGCTGGTCAGCGAGCGCATGAACGCCACCAGGTCGGCCTTCTCCTGCGCGGAGAGATCGAGCGGGCGGATGTCCGGGCTCAGGTTGTCTTTCACGTCGCCGCCGCGCACGTAGTGCTCGACCACTTCTTCGAGCGTGTCGTAGCAGCCGTTGTGCATGTACGGCGCGGTCAGCGCGATGTCGCGCAGCGTCGGCGTCTTGAAGGCGCCCTGCATCGAAGCGACTTTCTTGAACGCGAAGCGGCCGACATCCGGCGCGCCGTGGTCGCGCACGCCGACGTTGTGGAAGCCGTTGTCGCTGAAGTTGAAGCCCTGGTGGCACGCGGCGCAGTTCGCCTTGCCGACGAACAGGTCGAAGCCGCGGCGCGCCTCGGCGCTGAGCGCATCGTGGTCGCCCGCGACGTACTGGTCGAACGGCGCGCCGTCGGACAGCACGGTGCGCTCGAAGCTCGCGATGGCCTTCGCGATCGTCGTGCGCGTGATGGGCTCGCCGGGGTATGCATCTGCGAACATCGGGCCGTAGCCCGCGATCGACTGCACGCGGCGCTCGAGCTCTTCGAGCGGCAGGTTCTGCTCGTCGGCGCCGAACGGGCCGAGCGCCTGTTCTTCCAGGCTGCCCTTGCGGCCGTCCCACATCTGCAGCGGATTGAACGCGGCGTTGACGATGGTCGGCGTCGAGCGCCCGAGCACCTTCATGTTGTTGCCGACGGCAGTCGGCTGTCCGTCGGACCAGCCGAGCGCGGGGTTGTGGCACGAGGCGCAGCTCAACGAGCCCTTGGCCGAGAGGCGCGGGTCGAAGAACAGCGCACGGCCGAGCTCGACGCGCGCGGCGGTGACCTGATTGTCGGCTGGCGCCGGCGCGGCGGCCGGACGTTGCCACGGTGAAGACGTTGACGAGGTGGAAGCGCCGGAGTCGAACACGACGGCGATGGCCAGCGCGGCTGCTGCGACGCGGAGTAGGGTTTGCATGCCCCATTTAACGGCGGGGGCGGCGCCCGGCTTGACCGTTCCGCACGCGTGGCCGCTGCTTTTCGGGGAAAGCCTGATACGGCCTGCAGGCTGGTACTAGTCAGTTCTTTACATACAAACCCGCGCCCAGCAGTAGGCTTGGCTGGAGTTCACCGGGGAATCGCAGGAGTGCAGCCATGTTTCAGCGCGAGCTCGTAGCCATCGCAATGTTCGCGGCCGCGAGCGCCGCCGTCGCCGCAGATTCGCAATGGCAGGCGCCGCGCACGCCGTGGGGTACGCCGGATCTGCAGGGCACCTGGACCAACGCGTCGCTGACCTCGCTGGAGCGCGACGATATGTTCAAAGGCAAAGCGGCGCTGAGCGATGCCGAGGCGGCGGAGTTCGAGCGCACCAACGCGTTCGCGCAATTCTCCGCGGCCGATGCCAAGCCGACGGATCCGAGCGTGCAGTCGAAAGCGAGCAGCGATCCCGGCGGCTACAACGCGTTCTGGCTCGACCCCGGCACGCGGCTCGCAACCGTCAAGGGTGAGCACCGCACGTCGTTCATCGTCGAGCCGACGAACGGCAAAGTGCCGTACACGCCCGACGGTTTGAAGGCGTTCCAGGCGGCGCGCGCCGGCATGAATTTCGATGGGCCGGAGCGTCGCGCGCTCGGCGAGCGTTGTCTGCTCGGCTTCGGTTCGACCAGCGGCCCGCCGATGCTGCCCGACGTCTACAACAACAATTACCAGATCGTGCAGTCGCCGGACTCGGTGATGATCCTGGTCGAGATGGTGCACGACGCGCGCGTCGTCCGAATAAACGGCAAGCACCTGCCGGGCCAGATCACGCCGTGGATGGGCGACTCGGTCGGGCACTGGGAGGGCGACACGCTGGTGGTCGAGACGACCAATCTGAATCCCGGACAGAAGGCACACTACGGCATCAAGCAGCGCTTCTATCTGCCGCCGACGGGCAAAGTCACGGAGCGCTTCACGCGCGTCGGCGAGAAGGAAATCCTTTACCAGTTCACGGTCGAGGACAGCGCCGCGTACACCCAGCCGTGGCAGGGCGAAGTGCCGCTGCGGCGAACCGACGACCACATCTACGAATACGCCTGCCACGAGGGCAACTACGCGCTGCCTGGGATCCTGGCGGGAGCCAGGGAGCAGGAGAAAAGGAAATAAGAAAGATCTCTCGCCAAGACGCCAAGACGCCAAGGAGAATTCTGAAATTTCAGATTTCCGGACTTGGCGTCTTTGCGTCTTGGCGAGAGTCTTTTCTCCCTCTGATGTCCGTTTTTGACCGCTGAACGGCGGGGCTGGAACTGGCCCCTTGCAGGCCGAGCACGCATGATGGCCTCCAACAATTGGAGGCTCCCGCATGAAATCTGCCCTGCTCGTGATCGACGCCCAGCAGTCCTTCCTCAAGCGCCCGTACTGGTCCGAGACGGATGCGCCGCGCTTCATCGAGCGGCTGCAGATGCTCATCGATCGCTGCGTAGCGCAGCGGATCCCGGTGCTGCAGATCTTCCACGTCGAGGAGGAAGAGGGGGCCGCGAACCCGTTTTCCCGGCGCTCCGGTTACGTCAAAACCCTGCCGGGGCTGCGCCTCGAGCCGACCGAGGTGTTCACGAAGTCGGTGCACTCCGCGATGTTCGCCGCCAACGCCGATGGCCAGGGCATGGACTACTGGCTGCGCAAGCACGGCATCGAGCACCTGCTCGTGTCCGGCATCCGCACCGAGCAGTGCTGCGAGACGACGACGCGCCATGCCTCCGACATGGGTTACAAGGTGAGCTACGTCATGGACGCGACGCTGACCTTCAAGATGGTGACCGAATCGGGCCGCATCTATACTCCGCAGGACATCATGGAGCGCACCGAGCTGGTGCTCGCCGG
>DATENH010000255.1:0-6314 GCA_035275145.1 Steroidobacteraceae bacterium
AAGGGCGGCGCAACCTTTCCAGTTCGCGCCTATGTCCAGCTCGAAGACCTGTAGGTCGGGCTTCAGCCCGACTTCTTATTCCCCAACCCTGATCACCAGCGCGTCGATCTGCGCATTCCGCAGCTTGCTGCGCGTCTCTTCCAGCTGCTGCAGATTCGTGATCGGGCCCACACGCACGCGATGCCACGTGTCTCGATCGATCGTCACCTTCTGAATCTTCGACTCCACGCCCTGCATCGCTATCAACGCGCGCACGCGGTCTGCGTCGGAGTGATTGCGGAACGAGCCCGCCTGCAGGATGTACGCGCCCGGCTTCTGCACCGGACCGGTCCCCGGGCCGGCGGCGGGGGCTGCCGTGCCGTCCTGCTCCGGGATCACGACTTCGAACTTCGGCAGCATGTCGTAGAACTCGAATTGCGTCTCCGCATCCTGCGACGCCGGCGCGGGCTTGGCAGGCTTCGCGGCGGCCGGTGCCTCGTCGCGGGTCATCGGCGGCGACTCCTGCGCGAGGCGCGCCGCCGGCCGGCGATCGAACAGGTACACGCCGACGGCCACGGCGAGGCCGAGCGCGAGCCCGACCACGAAGCCGGCGATACCGGAGAGATTCCCCGCGCCGCCGGTGCGGCGCTTCGAGTTCTTGTAGTCGCGCGCCACTAAGTCTTCTCCACCTTCTCCATCTTCTCCGGCGCCGACACGCCGAGCAGCTTCAGGCCGTTCTCCAGGACCTGGCGCGTCGCCGCCACGAGATTGAGCCGCGCGTTGCGCAGCCCGACGTCGTCGACGATGAAGGTGTGCGCGTTGTAGTAAGTGTGGAAGTCGCCGGCAAGATCGCGCAGGTAATGTGCGAGCTGGTGCGGCTCGAGCGCGCGCGCTGCGGTCTCCAGCAGCTCCGGATAATAAGTAACGCGCCGGATCAGCGCCTTCTCGTGCGGCTCGCTCAGGCGCGCGACATTGCGCTCGCCGAGCTCGCGATCGTGGCTGTAGCCCTTCTCCTGCAACTGGCGGAACACGCTGCACACGCGCGCGTGCGCGTATTGCACGTAGTACACCGGATTCTCTTCGCTCTGCGAGAGCGCCAGGTCCACGTCGAACACGAACTCCGAATCGGCACGGCGCGAGATCAGGAAGAACCGCACGGCGTCGCGGCCTACCCACTCGGTCAGATCGCGCAGCGTGACGTACTCGCCGGCGCGCTTGGAGATCTTCACTTCCTCGCCGCCGCGCATCACGCGCACCATCTTGTGCAGGATGTAGTCCGGGTAGCCTTGCGGAATACCCATGGCGAGCGCCTGCAGCCCAGCGCGCACGCGCGCGATCGTGCCGTGATGATCGGTGCCTTGCACGTTGATGGCGACGCGGAAGCCGCGCTGCCACTTGGTCACGTGATAGGCGACATCGGGCACGAAGTACGTGTACGTGCCGTCCGACTTGCGCATCACGCGATCCTTGTCGTCGCCGTACTCGGTCGTGCGCAGCCACAGCGCGCCGTCCTTGTCGTACGTCTTGCCGCTGGCCACGAGCGCATCGACCGTCGTGTCGACCTTGCGGTCGGTGTACAGGCTCGACTCGAGGTAGTAAACGTCGAAGCGCACGCCGAACTTCTGCAGATCGACGTCCTGCTCGTGCCGCAGGTACGCCACGGCGAACCGCCGCACCGCTTCGAGATCGTCGACCTTGCCGGTCGCCTTGACCGCTGCGCCATCGAGCGCAGTCACAGTCTTCTTGGCGACGAAATCGTCGGCGACGTCCTGGATGTACTCGCCGTTGTACGCCGCCTCCGGCCAGCCCGGCTCACCAGGCTTGATGCCGCGCGCGCGCGCCTGCACCGACAGTGCGAGGTTCTGGATCTGCGCGCCGGCGTCGTTGTAGTAGAACTCGCGGCTCACTTGATAGCCCTGCGACTGCAGCAGCGCGGCGAGTGCATCGCCGAGCGCCGCTTGCCGGCCGTGGCCGACATGCAGCGGCCCGGTCGGATTGGCCGAAACGAACTCGACGACCGTGCTCGCGCCCGCGCCGCGCTTGCTGTACCCGTACGTCGGGCCGAGCGCGAAGATCCGCGACAGCTCGAGCTGGTACGCCTGCGCCGACAGATGGAAGTTGATGAAGCCGGGCCCGGCGATCTCGGCGCGCTCGACCAGCTCGCTCGCCGGCAGCGCGGCGAGGATCGCCTGCGCGAGCTGGCGCGGATTGCGGCGCGCCGGTTTTGCCAGCTGCAACGCGACGTTCGTGGCGAAATCGCCGTGCGCGGCCTCGCGCGTGCGTTCGACGTCGACGACGGGCCGAACGATGTCGGCAGGCAGAATGTCGGCCGGCAGAGTCGCGAGGGCTGCCTGGATGAGTTGTTCGATTCGATCTTTCACAGCGCGAGTCTAGCAGCACCTACGACAGGTCCAGCGCGTCCACGTCGATCGACCAGCGCACGCGACGGGCTTCCGGCAGCGATTCCAGCGCCGGCAGCCACGTGCTCATGAACTTCTGTAACGGAGAATGCGTAGCCGCATGCAGCAGCAGCTGCGCGCGATAGCGTCCGGCGCGTCGCTCCATGGGCGCGGGTGCGGGGCCGAGCAACTGCACGCCGCGGAGCGTTTCGTGATGCGCGGCTGCAAGCGCTGCACGCAAGAATTTCATGGGCGCGAGCGCGGTGGTCGCTTCCGCGCGCAGCAGTGCGATGCGCGCGAACGGCGGCCACTCGCTCTGCGCGCGTTCCTGCAACGCCCCGGCGGCGAACGCCTCGTAGCCGCCTTCGAGCAGCAATTTCAGCAGCGGATGCTCGGGATATTCCGTCTGGATCAGCACCTCGCCCGGGCGCTCGGCACGGCCGGCGCGGCCCGCGACCTGCACGATCGTCTGTGCCAGCCGCTCGCCGGCGCGGAAGTCGGCGCTGAACAGGCCCTGGTCCGCGTTCAGCACGACGACCAGGGTGACGTTCGGAAAATCGTGGCCTTTGGTGAGCATCTGGGTGCCGACCAGGATGCGCACTTCCTTGCTGTCGACACGCGCGAGCGTCGCTTCCAGCTCGCCTCGCCGGCGCACCGCGTCGCGGTCGATCCGGGCGAGCGGTGCGTCCGGGAATAGTTGCTGGACGGTTTCCTCGATGCGCTCGGTGCCTTGTCCGACCGGCTTCGCCGGTTGGCCGCAGTTCGCGCAGGACTCGGGGATCGGCTGCTGCGCGCCGCAGTGATGGCAGATCAGATGCCGCGCGCGGCCATGCACGGTGAGATGGGCATCGCAGCGCCTGCAGTGCGCGGACCAACCGCACGCGGGACAGAACAGCACCGGGGCGTAGCCGCGGCGATTGAGGAACAGCATGACCTGGCCGTCGGCATCGAGATGGCGGCGGATTGCGAGCACCGCGGGTGTCGCGATGCCCTGCGTCTCGCCGTGCGCACGCAGGTCGATCAGCGCCATGCGCGGCGGCTTTGCGTTGGCTGCGCGCTGCGGCAGTCGCGATAGCCACTGCGGCTGACGCAGAGCCCGGTGCAACGTCTCGAGTGCCGGCGTGGCCGATCCGAGTACGGCAGGAATGCCGAGGCGCTGGCCCCGCACGATTGCCAGGTCGCGCGCGGAGTAGCGAAATCCCTCCTGCTGCTTGAACGAGGCGTCGTGTTCCTCGTCGACGACGATCAGTCCGGGCCGCGCCAGCGGGCTGAACACCGCCGAGCGCGTGCCTATGACGATGCTCGCCCGACCCTCGCGCGCACTGCGCCACGCTGCCAGTCGCTCGCCGTCGCTCAGGTTCGAATGCAGGACCGCCAGCGGCGCATCGAAGCGCGCGCGAAAGCGCGCAATGAGCTGCGGGGTGAGCGCGATCTCCGGCACGAGCACCAGAGCCTGCTTCTTGCGCTCGATCACAGCCGCGATCGTGCGCAGATACACCTCGGTCTTGCCGCTGCCGGTCACGCCGTACAGCAGATGCGAGGCGAAGCTGCCGAGCGTGCCGCTGATCCGCTGCACCGCTTCGCGCTGCGCATCGTTCAACGTCGGACCGGCGCGCGGCGCGGCCGTCGAGACTTCAGCGGTGGGCGCGCGCTTCGTCTGAGTCACATAGCCGCGCACTTCGAGCTTCCGCAACAGTTCCGGCGTGCCTTCCGTCGCCGCCAGCAGCTCGCTCGCTGTCATCGCGTCCGTGCTGCTGAGCGCTGTGACGATCGCGCGCAGCCGGATCGCGTTCGCCTTGAGCTGTTCGAGCGCTTCGCGCCGGCCGAGCTCCGTCAGCGACCACACGATCGTCTCTTCGCGCAGCGACGCGCCGACGCGCAGCGGCGCCGGCATGGCCGCAGCGATGACCTCACCGACGGGATGCCGGTAGTAGTCCGCAGACCAGAGCAGCAACTGCAGAAGGCCGGCATCGAACGTCGGCTCATCGTCGACGGCCGCGAACACCGACCGCAGTTTGCCTGCCGGCACGTCGGTGCGATCGCGACGCTCGACGACCACTCCGACGACGCGGCGCCGGCCAAACGGCACCCACACGCGCTGACCCGGCGCGATATCCGGCTGCTGCGCCGGCGCTCGGTAGTCGAACGTCCGCCGCAACGGCGTGTCGATGGCGACGGCGAGGATCACGGCTCTATGCACAGAAGCTGTGGACAACTCTGTGCATCAACTGGGATGAACCGCGCCAAGTACGCAGCGAGCGGACAGATTCCGGCTTTGGTCATAATTTGATCGTCAACCGATCGCGGTCTGGTGCGTTGAGCTGTCGAATGCCTGCATCTGTTAGCCTCGGTCCGTTTGCCGGGCCCCTCGCAACTCAGGTCTTCACCCTGGGTTGGGACGACGGGGCGCAGGCGTCCGTGGAGGAACCGATTCTGGAGCAGGCGCGGGCACTCGACCGCTTTCTCGCGAGCATCGAGAAGCGCGCTTTCCGCATGGCCCGCATCGCCCTGCGGCACGACGAGGACGCCCTCGACAGCGTGCAGGACGCGATGCTCCAGCTCGCACGCCGCTACGGCCGCCGCCCGAGCGAGGAATGGCGCCCGCTCTTCTACCGCATTTTGCAGAACCGCATTCGCGATTGTCAGCGCCGCCGGCGGGTCCAGGCCCGGATCATGGCGTGGCTGCCGGGGCTGAAGTCGCAGGACGACGCTGGCGAGGCGGCCGCGGATCAGTACGCTGCGGTTCCGGACCGTGCGCCGCTCCCGGCCGAGCAATTGGCCACGGCCCAGGCCATGCTGGCCCTGGAACGATCCCTGGCCGAGCTGCCGGGCCGGCAGCAGGAAGCGTTCATGCTGCGGGTCTTCGAGGGCCTGGACGTCGCGCAGACGGCGGCCGCGATGGGATGCAGCGAGGGCAGCGTCAAGACACACTACTCGCGGGCCGTGCATACGCTGCGTGAGCAGGTGGGAGTTGCGTGGTGAGCGAAGAATTCGAAGACAAGGCGCGGGCGCTGTTCGAGGACAGCGTCGAGCGGCTGGACGCGCGCACGCGGTCGAAGCTGACCCAGGCGCGCAATCGCGCGCTGGACGAGGTGAAGAAGGGCGCGGTGCGCCGGCGCTGGATCTGGGCCCCTGCGGGCGGATTCGCGCTCGCCGCAGTCGTCGCGGTTGGGATCGTGCTGTCGTCTGGACGCACGCCGTCGCAGCCTGCGCCCACTGCGCTCGATGACCTGGAGATCGTCGCCGACCAGGAGAACCTCGCTCTGCTGCAGGACCAGGACGTGGCGTTCTACGCCTGGTTGGACGAGCAATGAGATTAGTCGCGGCGCTCCTGTCGCTCTGCATAGGCCTCGCGGTCGGCCCGGCCGCGCGCGCTGCTGAGCCACCCAGTGCCGCACATCCTGCCGGAGCCCCCGCCGCAGGCGTACCGTGGAAACAGCTCTCGGACGATCAACGCAAGCTCCTTTCGGATCTCGAATCGCGCTGGGGCCAGATGCCGCCCGAGCGGCAAAGGCGGCTGGCACGCAGCTCGCAACGCTGGCTCAACCTGCCGCCCGAGCAGCGCGACGAAGCACGCGAAGGCTTCAAGCGCTGGCAGTCGCTGAATCCTGAACAGCGTCGGGAAATTCGCCGCCGCTTCCAGCAGTTCAACGACCTGCCCGAGGACGAGCAGGCGCGCATCCGCGACAACTACCGGCGCTTTCGCGACCTGACCCCGGAGCAGCGCCAGGCGCTTCGCAAGCGTTTCAAGGAGTTGACGCCGGAAGAGAAGCAACGCCTGCGGGAACGCATGCGCCAGCATCCGAACTGAACCGGCCTGTAACTTTTATTCGGCTGTACGCTGTCGGCCGCGCCAATTAAACTGCCGCGACAAGTTGATCGCGCGTGGCATAAATCAAAGCATGGTCGAGAGCGTATTCGCCGCGTGCGTCGTCA
>DATENH010000256.1:0-4567 GCA_035275145.1 Steroidobacteraceae bacterium
CTTCGAGCGCGCTGCCCTTCAGCGCGAGAAATTCCGCGCGGCTGTAGCCGTAGAGCGCGAGCGCCGCATCGTTGACTGCGATGAAGCCGCCGGTGGCGTGATCGGCGATCCACATCGGCAGCGGATTCGCTTCGAACACGCGGCGGAAGCGCGCCTCGCCGGCGGCGAGCCGTCGATTGGTCGCTTCGAGCTCCTCGATCTGTCCAAGCAGACGCGAATGCGCCTGCTGTGCGCGCTCGGCTGCCTCGGATTCCTTGCGTTGCACCTTTTCCAGCTCGGCAGCCTGCTTGCGTGCGGCGCCCTCGAGCTCCGCGATGCGCGCGACTTTCTCGGCTTCGGCAGCACGTTGCGCCTTGTCCAGGCCGACGGGACGCTGAATCACCGTCTCTTCGAGTGTCGGCAGCGGGATCGTGCCGCCGGAGCCGTTGCCGGTGCTCTTGGGTACGTTCGTCAGCAGCTCGTCGAGCGCCGTGATCAGCGACTCGGGCGGCACGGAGCGCGCCAGGAAGCGTTCGGCGCCGAGCTCCAGTGCGAAGCGCTCGTACTTCGGGTCGTCGTGGCGGCGCGTGTAGAACAGGAACGGAATGGATTGCAGGCGCTCGTCCTGCTTCCACTTGCGGCACAGCGCAAAGCCGTCCATGCGCGGCAGCACGATGTCGGAGACGATTGCATGCGGCGGCTCGCGCCGCGCAGCGTCCAGCGCGGCCAGGCCATTGCCCGACCGGACGACCCGATGACCCCGGCCCGCAAGCAGCTGCTCGAGCGCGCTCAGCTCGGCTTCGCGCTCGAACGCAATCAGGATCACGCCCATGCCTCTAGTCTCCCTCCGCGCTCGCGCCCTCGAACCGGTTTCGGGCGCTGTTTACGCGTGTTTTCGCAACGGCTCAGAACCGGCCAAGGAGTATGCCGATGAGGGGGTTATTTCGCACGCTTGAGGCGAGTTCTAGGCCCGTAAAGGAGAAGCGGGTCACGGAAGGCGCGATGCCGTCACTTGCTCGCGTCGAAGTCCTTCGCCATCCGCTCACGCATTGCGGCATCGGGCATCGGGCCGAATCCGGCCTGCAGATTGTCCTGCATGTGCTCCGCGCGCGAGGTCGCGGGAATCACGCAGGTCACGGCCGGGTGCGAGACGATGTACTTCAGGAATACCTGTGCCCAGCTCGTGCAGCCGATTTCCTTCGCATAGCCGGGAAGCTTGCGATTGCCGACGCGCGTGAACAGCCCGCCTTCTTCGAACGGGCGATTGATGAGCACACCGATGCCGTGATCCAGGCAATACGGCAGCAGCCGCTGCTCGGCGGCGCGCGTGCCGATCGAGTAGTTGAACTGTGCGAACTCGAAACGCTCGGCGCGCAGCACCGCCTCGATCTCGGAGTGCGCGCCGACGGTGTAGTGCGTGACGCCGGCGTAGCGGATCTTGCCGTCGCTCTTGAGCTGCCGCAGCGTCGCGGCGTGCGTGCGCCAGTCGAGCAGGTTGTGGATCTGCAGCAGGTCGAGGCGCTGTGCTCGCATGGCGCGCATCGAATGCTCGATCTGCGCGACACCTTTGTCGCGCCCGCTCGTCCACACCTTGGTCGCGAAGAACGTGGTCGCTTGCTTGCCGAGCTGCTGCACCAGATCGCCGGTGACGCTTTCGGCATTGCCGTACATCGGCGAGCTGTCGATGAGGCGCGCGCCGGCGGCATAGAACACTTCGAGCACCTTCGCGAGCGGCGCGCGCTCGTTCTTGCCGCCGCCGACGTCGAAGGTATTCCAGGTTCCCATGCCGATGACCGGCACGCTCTCGCCGTTGCTCGCAGCCGGAATCTTCCGCTGCACCATCTCGTGGGTCTGGCCGCTGCCGCCCGAAGAGGCTGCACCCGCCGCGCCGCTGCTCAACGCCATGGCCATCGTTCCCAGGAAGTCTCGGCGGTTCATGAATCAAGATCCGGCGCGGTTGATGCGGGTCCAGTACTGGCCGAGCAGCGCGACCTGCTCGGTGAACTGCTTGAAGTCGATCGGCTTGACGATATAGCTGTTCGCGTACGCTGCATAGCTGCGCATCATGTCCGATTCCTGGTCCGAGGACGACATGATGATCACCGGCGTCGAGCGCGTGCGCGGATCGCCCTTGATCTGCGCCAGCACTTCCAGGCCGTCGATCTTCGGCATGTTCAGGTCCAGCAGCATGACGCATGGATTGCCCGGCGCGCGCTGCGCGTACACGCCTTTGCGGAACACGAAGTGCAGCGCTGCCTCGCCGTCCTGGACCCACACGACCCTTTCGCCGACACCGCCGACTTCGAGCGCGCGGATGGTCAGCTCCGCGTCGGTTGCGTTGTCGTCGCAAAGGAGGATGTAGCCACCATTACTGGCTGGGCTCATGAATCACCGCCGAAGCTGATGATGAAACCGTATTCTCGCGCGACCTCACGCAACCGTTCGTACCTGCCGGATTTGCCCCCATGGCCAGCTTCCAGATTAACGTGCAGGAGCAGGGGTTGGTTGCCGCGGTTGCTGCTTCTCAGCTTCGCCACCCACTTGGCTGGCTCGTAGTACTGCACCTGGCTGTCCCACAGGCCGGTCGTCACCAGCATCGCCGGGTAGGCCTGTGCGCGGACGTTGTCGTAAGGCGAGTAAGAGAGCATGTATTCGTAGTGCTGCCGCTCGTGCGGGTTGCCCCACTCCTCGTATTCGAGCGTCGTGAGCGGAATCGACTCGTCCAGCATGGTCGTGACGATGTCCACGAACGGCACGTGCGCGACCAGCCCACGATAGCGCTCGGGCGCGACATTGGCGATCACGCCGACCAGCAACCCGCCGGCGCTGCCGCCCGCCGCAAACACCCGATCGGGCGCGCCGTAACCGTTGGCCACGAGGAAGTCCGTGACGTCGATGAAATCGTTGAATGTGTTCCACTTGCGGCCCAGGCGCCCCGCCTCGTACCAGCGCCGGCCCCGCTCCTGACCGCCGCGCACGTGCGCGATCGCGTAGACGAAACCGCGATCGAGCAGCGACAACCGGGCCGAGCTGAATGCCGGATCCGCACTCAGCCCATACGAGCCGTACGCGTATTGATACAGCGGGGCCGACCCGTCGCGTGTCAGGCCCTTGCGATAGACCACTGACACCGGCACCCGCTCGCCATCGCGCGCCGTCGCCCACAACAGCTCGCTCGTGTAGCTCGCTGGATCGAAATCGCCGAGCACCGGCTCGCGCTTGCGCAGGTGTCGCTCGCCGCTGCGGATGTCGTAGTCGTACGTGGTCGATGGCGTCGTTAGCGACGTGTAGACGTAGCGCAGCGTCGAGGTGTCGAGCTCGGGGTTCGAGCCGAGCATCATCGTGTAGGTGGGATCTTCCGCCGCGATATAGAACGGCTCGCCGCCGCTCCAGCGCTGCACGCGGATGCGCAGCAGTCCGCCGGAGCGCTCGTTCACCGCGAGAAAGTCGCGGAACAGCTCCAGCGATTGCAGGAACACCTGGCTGTCGTGCGGCAAGACATCGCGCCAGAGCGAGCGATCGCCGCAGGCGGCGAGCGGCGCGGCGACGATGCGAAAATTCTCCGCCTGCCAGTTGGTACGGATCAGCATGTGCTCGTCGAGATCCTCGACCTGATACTCGTGATGCGCCTCGCGCGGCACGACGACGCGGAAAGTCAGCGACGCATCGTCGGCCCGCGTGTAGCGCCATTCGGAAATCGTGGTGCTTTCCGCGCCGATGTACAGGTGACGCTCGGACTTGCTGCGCATTACGACCAGGTCGAAGCTTTCATCCGGCTCTTCGTACACGAGCCGGTCGGCGGCGACCGGCGTGCCGAGCACGTGCGCGCGCACGCGCCGGCCCAGCAGCGTCACCGGATCTTTCTCGACGTACAGGAGCGTGCGGTTGTCGTCGGCCCAGGCGACATCGGGCTCGGCGTTCTCGATCACGTCGCCGAGCAGCTCGCCGCTGGCGATGTCCTTGAAGCGGATGCGGAACTGGCGTCGGCCGACGATATCTTCCGCGTACGCGAGCAGCCTGTTGTCCGGGCTCGCCTCGTAGCCGGCGAGTTGGTAGAACGGCTGACCGACCGCGAGCACGTTGCAGTCGAGGAGCACGGTCTCGGCCGCGCCAGGCTGATCCGCCCGACGCGCGATCACCGGATACTGCTCGCCGCTGACGAAGCGGCTCGCATACCAATAGCCGCGATAGCGCACCGGCACGCTCGAGTCGTCCTCCTTGATACGACCGACGATCTCGCGATAGAGCTCGTCGATCAGCGGCTGCGCCGGCCCGAGCACAGCCTCCGCATAAGCAGTCTCGGCCTGCAGATGTGCGAGCACCTGCGGGTCGCTGCGCGTGTCGTCGCGCAGCCAGTAGAAGGGGTCCTCTCGGGTGCCGAAGGGGGTCGTTACCCTATGCACGAGCGCTGCGGGATTCGGGGGAGTTGGCACCAGCTGTATATAGCCCGCACCGGCCCGGACCGTAAATCCGCACCCCCCCGCAGTGAACGGGCAATGCGTTCAGCGTTTCACTCCTAGGCAGTTGGGCTTAAACCCGGTACAGGTACGGCCGGACTGTCGCGTTTTTGCGTCCTGGTTCACGGGCG
>DATENH010000257.1:0-12028 GCA_035275145.1 Steroidobacteraceae bacterium
CTGGCTGCGCGACCCGAGCGTGTTGACGTAATCGCCTGCGCCTTCTCCAGCACCAGCGTGCGGCGTGCGAGCCGCTCGCTGTTTCGCCAATGAAAGGTCACCACTGCCGCGTCGGCGCCGAGCACCCGGACCTCCAAGTCCTGCGGTTCGAGCCGATGATACGGCGGACCGCCCTTCGCTCCCCTGCGGATCGCATCGAAGACCTGTTGGAAGCGGCTGTGGCCTGCTCGATCTCCTGCCGCTCACTCGCGCCGGCGCTGGTCCACAGCAGCAGCCCGAGCAGGCCCGCGAGCCATCTCATGCGAAATAATCCATCGCCTTCGCTGCGATCTCGCCGCCCCATTCCTGCACGAAGTGGCCGCCGTCCGGAATCATCAGCGGCTCGCCGCAACCGCGGATCAGCGCGTGCAGCTTGCGCATGACTTCGACGCCGAGGACGGGATCCGCCGCACCGATCGCCATGAACGCTTTGCCGTTCCATTGCTCGGACCAGAACTTCATGGCCGCGCGGCTCTCGGGCACACCCGGCATCGCGGGATCGGTCATGACGAGTTGTGGAAAAGCGCGCACGCCGGCTTTGTAGCGCACGTCCGGAAACGGCGCGTCGTATGCGGCTACTTCCGCGTCGGTCAAATGCGGTGTGCCGCGCTTGATCAACGGGCCGACCGCGAGATCCGGATGCGAGGCGCAGTATGCACGCCACGCGACGAAACCCGGCGTCGGCGCAGTGCCCACTGCGAGCCCGGTGTTCATCACGATCGCTCGCGCGAGCCGCGGACGGAACCCGACGTCGACCGGCAACGTCAACCCAATGAGGCCGCCCCAATCCTGCACGACGATCGTGATGCGCTCCAGGTTCAGCCGCTCGACCAGCCGCAGCACGAAATTCCGGTGAAAGTGAAAGCTGTAGTCCGCGTCGTTGACCGGCTTGTCGGAGCGGCCGAAGCCGTAGAAGTCCGGCGCGACGACGCGACAGCCGCGCGCGACGAACACTGGAATCATGCGCCGATAGAGGAAGCTCCACGAGGGCTCGCCGTGCAGACACAGACACACGTGCTGCGCGTTGCGCGGTCCGGTATCGATATAGGCCGCACGCAGCCCCTCGTAACCCGGCAGGTCATCGACGTACTGCGGTGGATACGCAAAGTCGGGCAGGTGCGCGAATCGCTCGTCGGGCGTGCGGAGTGCTTCGAGGGTCATCGGCTGAGCCTCCAGAATTTTCACGATGGTAGACTTCGGCGATGAAGATCGCGACTTATAACATCAACGGCATCGGCGCCCGCTTGCCGCGTCTGCTCGAATGGCTGGAGCGCGAGTCGCCCGACGTCGCGTGCCTGCAGGAACTGAAGGCGCCGGACCAGAACTTCCCGATCGTCGCGATCCGCGCTGCGGGTTACGGCGCGATCTGGCACGGCCAGACTTCGTTCAACGGCGTGGCGATCCTCGCCAAGGGCAGCGATCCGGTCGAGCTCCGCCGCGGTCTGCCCGGCGATCCCGACGACACGCACAGCCGCTACATCGAAGCGGAAGTGAACGGCATCGTCGTCGGCTGCCTGTACCTGCCCAACGGCAATCCGCAGCCGGGGCCGAAGTTCGAATACAAGCTCAAGTGGTTTCAGCGGCTGACCGAGCACGCGCAGGGCTTGTACTCGTCCGGCAAGCCGGTCGTGCTGCTCGGCGACTACAACGTGATCCCGACGGACTTCGACATCTACGATCCGAAGGGCTGGAAAAAGGACGCGCTGCTGCAGCCCGAGTCGCGTGCCGCGTACCAGAAGCTGCTCGCCCAAGGCTGGGTGGACTCGTTGCGCAAGTGTCATCCGGAGGAGCGCATCTACACGTTCTGGGATTTCTTCCGCAATCATTGGCAGCGCAATGCGGGCCTGCGTATCGATCACATACTGTTGAACGAGACGCTCGCGCCTCGCCTGGTGAGCTGCAACGTGCACTCGTGGGTGCGCGGTCAGGAGAAGGCCAGCGATCACGCGCCGGTGTGCGTGGAGATCAGCTAACGCTGCATGCCGTTACGTATCGAAGACTACGCGATGATCGGCGACTGCGAGACCGCAGCGTTGGTCGGCCGCGATGGCTCGATCGACTGGCTGTGCTGGCCGCGCTTCGATTCCGACGCATGCTTCGCGGCGCTGCTCGGCACTCCCGAACACGGTCGCTGGCTGCTTGCGCCGCAAGCGGCAGATGCGAAAGTCACGCGCCGCTATCGTGAAGACACGCTGATTCTCGAGACGCGCTTCGAGACCGCGACCGGCAGCGTGTGCGTCATCGATTTCATGCCGCCGCGCGACGAAAGCTCCGATCTCGTGCGCATCGTCGTCGGCGAGCACGGCGAGGTTGCGATGCATACGGAGCTCGTGATCCGGTTCGGCTACGGCATCGGCGTGCCGTGGGTTACGCACGTCGCACGGGACACCTGGCGAGCAATCGCCGGTCCCGACATGGTCGTGCTGCGCACGCCGGCGCCGATGCACGGCGAGAACCTCAAGTCGGTCGCAGACTTCGTCGTCAAGAAGGGCCAGAAGGTTCCGTTCGTGCTGCGCTACGCACCGTCGCACTTGCCAGACGTCAAACTCGCCGATGCACAGCGCGCGCTCCTGCGCACCCAGCGCTTCTGGCGAGGCTGGGTCAAGAAGGGACACCGCCTCAAGAAGTGGACGAACGCGGTCACCCGCTCGCTGATCACGTTGCGCGCACTGATCTATGCGCCGACCGGCGGCATCGTCGCGGCACCGACGACGTCGCTTCCCGAGCACCTGGGCGGCTCGCGCAACTGGGACTATCGCTTTTGCTGGCTACGCGATGCGACGCTGACACTGCTCGCGCTGATGGATGCTGGGTACTACGCCGAAGCCGTCGCATGGCGCGAGTGGCTGCTGCGCGCCATCGCGGGCAGCCCCGATCAAGCGCAGATCATGTACGGCGTCGCGGGCGAGCGCCGGCTGACGGAGTGGGAGCTGCCGTGGCTGCCCGGCTACGAAGGATCGAAGCCGGTGCGCGTCGGCAACGGTGCGCACGACCAGATGCAGCTCGACGTGTACGGCGAGGTGATGGATGCCCTTCACCAGGCACGTCTCGGCGGTATCGAGCAGTCGGAGTCGGCCTGGGCGTTACAACGCCAGCTGCTCGATCACCTGGAGAAGATCTGGGAGCAACCGGACTGCGGCTTGTGGGAAGTGCGCGGCCCGCCGCAGCACTTCACGCATTCGAAGATCATGGCGTGGGTCGCGTTCGATCGCGGCATCAAGGACGCGGAAGCGTACGGCTTCAAATGTCCGCTCGACCGCTGGCGCGAGCTGCGCGCGAAGATTCATGCGCAGATCTGCGAGCGCGGCTACGACGCGGAACGCAACTGCTTCGTGCAGGCTTATGGGTCGAAGTTCCTCGACGCGAGTCTGCTGCAGATTCCGGAGCTGGGGTTTCTGCCGCCGGACGATGAGCGCGTGCTCGGTACGATTCGCGCGATCGAACAGCGGCTGCTGCGCAATGACTTTGTCGTGCGCTACCACACCCACGAGACCGACGACGGTTTACCACCCGGCGAGGGCGCATTCCTCGCGTGCAGCTTCTGGTTGGCGAACGCGTATGCGATGACGGGGAGGCACGCGGAGGCGGTGCGACTCTTCGAGCGGCTGGTGGCGCTGTCGAATGATGTTGGGTTGCTGGCGGAGGAATACGATCCGGCGGCGCAGCGGTTGGTGGGTAACTTTCCGCAAGGGTTCTCGCATCTGTCGGTGATCGTGACGGCTTTCAACCTCGCGCACAGCGAGAAGCCGGCGCAGCAACGCTCGAAGGACGGTCACTGAGCGACAGATGAGATCTGAAACCAGTCGACGATGCATCCCCGGCGCACGATGATGATGCCGGTACAGCAGGCCTCGGCGTACCTGAACAGCTTGTCGCCCTTGCGCATGTGAAGCACGAACTGCTGCCACTCGGCGTTCGCCTTGCCTTGGGGAACTGCTTCCGCCTCGAGCTGCTGAGCCGTGAATGGTCCGGTCATCTGATACGTCACCGGAACCTGAACGCAGGAGCTGTCGACGCGATTCGATCGGGCGTCGCGCTTCTCTGTACTCACGTCGGGCTCGATTGCCAGCAACGCGCGCGGCAGCATCGACCCCACGAGACAACCCAGTACGAGTACCTTCAGACTGAGTTTCATGACTTCTTCCCGGGCAGCATCCAGCGCTTTTTAACACGGCAGGGCTGAACTCGTATGCCTGCCGCGAGGCGCCGCGGCAGCCGCGATCCGCTAGAATCGCGCCCCATGGACGCCAAGCCATCCTCCGACCGTCTTTCCCTCGCCGCGATTCGGGCCGCGCACGATCGCATCCGCGAGCGCATCCATCGCACACCGGTTCTCACCAGCTCGACGCTCAATCAGCAGTCGGGCGGCTCCTTGTTCTTCAAATGCGAGAACCTGCAGAAGGGCGGCGCCTTCAAGGCGCGCGGCGCGACGAACGCGGTGTTCTCCTTATCCGATGCGGAAGCCGCGCGCGGAGTAGCGACGCACTCTTCGGGCAATCACGGGGCAGCAGTTTCCCGCGCGGCAAAGTTGCGTGGCATTCCGGCGTACATCGTGATGCCGAACAATGCGCCGCAAGCGAAGCGGGCGGCGGTCGAGCGCCTCGGCGGCAAGATCGTATTCTGCGAGCCGACGATTCCAGCGCGCGAAGCTGCGGCTGCCAAGATCATCGCGGCGACCGGCGCCACGTTCGTGCATCCGTATGACGATCTACGCGTCATGGCGGGGCAGGGGACTGCGACGCTGGAGTTGCTGGATCAGGCGCCGGACCTCGACATCATCGTCGCGCCAATCGGCGGCGGTGGTTTGATCAGCGGCACGGCGGTTGCCGCGCACGGCATCAAGCCCGGCATCCGCGTGATCGGGGCGGAGCCCGCCGGCGCCGACGATGCGAGCCGCTCGTTCCATGCGGGCAAGCGCATTCCGCTCACGCAGGCGAACACGATTGCCGATGGGTTGCGCGGCTCGCTCAGCGACCGCACCTTCGCCGAGATTCACAGCCACGTCGCGGACGTCGTCACTGTTTCCGAAGAAGCCATCGTCGCCGCGATGCGCAGCGTCTGGGAAGTGCTGAAGATCGTGATCGAGCCTTCGGGTGCGGTGTCGTATGCGGCGATCGTCGAGAACAAGATCGACGTGCGCGGCAAGCGCGTCGGCATCATTCTCACCGGTGGAAATCTGGACCTCGACAAGCTGCCCTGGACGGCATGACGATATGAAATGACCTCCGAGCGCGAAACTGTCCTTCACAGCTGGTGCCGGCAAGCGGACTGGGCGGCGCCGACTGTCGTGGGCGGGTCCGGTGCACGGTTTCATACAGAAGATGGCCGCAGCATTCTAGACATGAGCAGTCTCGCGGAGTGCAATGGCCTCGGCCATCAGCATCCGCGCGTCGTTGCCGCGATCCGGCAGCAGGCAGAGCAACTGTGTTTCGTGACGAACGCCTGGGGCGCGCAGCCGCGCGCACGGCTGGCGGAGCTGCTGCTGGAAAAATCGGGATTCGCAGGCGGCCGCGTGTTCTTCACGCTGGCGGGCGCCGATGCCAACGAGAATGCCGTGAAGCTGGCGCGTCAGGCTTCGCGCAAGCCGCGCGGCAAAGTCATCGCGCGCGATCGTTCCTATCACGGTGCCAGCTACGCGACCATGGCACTGTCCGGAGACACTCGGACGAGTCACCAGGTCGATGCGCAGGGATTCGGCGTCGTGCGCGCGTTGCCGCCCTATGCTTATCGCTGCCCGTTCGGCACGACGAGCGCAGAAGAGTGCGGCGAGCGCAGCGCCGCGCATGTCGGCGAGCTGATCGACACACACGGCGCGGCGCAGGTGGCCGCGGTGCTGATGGAGCCGAACGCCGGGACGAACGGCATCGTCGCGCCGGAAAACTACTGGCCGCTGTTGCGCGCGCATACGCGCGAACGCGACGTCTACTTGATCGCGGACGAAGTGATGAGCGGTTTCGGTCGCTGCGGCGAGTGGTTTGCGTGGCAACGTTACGGCGAGGACGGGCGCCCTGACCTGATGACGCTCGCGAAGGGATTGACCGGCGCGCACGTGCCGCTCGGCGCAGTCGTGATGTCGGCCGACATCGCGCGCCGGATCGAGAACGAGATGCTGTACACGGGCCTGACCTATTGCGGACATCCGCTGTCATGCGCGGCGGGTGTCGCGGCCGTCGAAGCATACGAGAGCGAAGGGTTGATCGAGCGCTCGCGTCGGTTGGGCGCGCAGATGTATCGCGAGCTGCAGAGATTGCAGCAGCGGCATGCGATCGTCGGCGACGTGCGCGGTGGGCACGGCTTGTTCGCAGTCGTCGAGCTCGTGCGCGATCGTGCATCGAAGGAGCCGCCGAGCGCCTGGCCCGATGCGCACCCGGCGATCGTGAAGCTCGTCAAGGATGCGTTGGCGCGCGACGTCTCGTTTGCGACGCGTGGCAATCTGATCATCCTGGCGCCGCCGTTGGTGATCGAGGAAAAGGAGTTGCAGGACGCGTTGTCGTTATTGGACGAGTTGATTGGGCGGATGAAGTTATGAGCTACAAACTCACGTACTCCACGATGTTCGATCCGCCGCCCGAGATGCACGCGCGTTTCGACGCCGCGATGCGCGAGGTGCGCTCGCAGCTCGGCCGCCGCTACGCTTTGCACATCGACGGCGCCGACGTCGACACTGCGACGGCGCGTGACAAGCGCAGTCCCATCGATCGCGACTGGTTGCTCGGCTCGTTCGCGCAAGCGGGCGCACAGGAAGTCGATCGTGCGCTGGCCGCGGCGGCGGCAGCATTTCCCAAGTGGCGCGCGACACCGCCGCAAGAACGCATGCGTCTGCTGCGCAAGGTTGCGCAGCTCATCGAAGAGCGCGTCTATCACATCGGCGCGGCTCTCACGCTCGAGGTCGGCAAGAATCGCATGGAAGCGCTCGGCGAAGTGCAGGAGACCGCGGACTTCTTCAGCGTGTACTGCGACGACTTCGAGCGTCAGCAGGGATTCGATCGCGCGCTGCCGAACGATCCGCTGCCGAATGCCGTCTCGCGTAATCGCAGCATCATGAAGCCGTACGGCGTCTGGGTCGTGATCAACCCGTTCAATTTCCCCTTCGCGCTCGCGGGTGGCCCGGTGGCTGCGGCGCTCGTGACGGGCAACACCGTCGTGCTGAAGGGCGCGAGCGAAACGCCGTGGGCAGGGCGCATGCTCGCCGACTGTCTGCGCGATGCAGGACTCCCGCCGGGAGTGTTCAACTATCTGATGGGGCCGGGCGGCGCGATCGGCGATGCGCTCGTGCAGGATCGGCGCACAGCCGGCGTGACATTCACGGGCTCGTACGAGACCGGCATGCACATCATCCGCACGCTCGCGAACGGCAAATATCCACGACCGTGCATCGCGGAGATGGGCGGCAAGAACGCCGGTATCGTGACTGCGAACGCGGACCTGGAGCGCGCGGCGCTGGGGATCGTGCGCAGCTCATTCGGCATGGGCGGGCAGAAGTGCTCGGCACTGTCGCGTCTGTACGTGCAATCGTCGGTGGCCGACGAGTTGATCGATCGCGTTGCAAAGAAGGTCGCAGCGCTCGGCGTCGGCGACCCGACGCGTGCCGAGAACTGGCTCGGGCCAGTCGTCAGCGAGAAAGCGCAGCGCAACTATCTGTCGTACATCGAGCGGTTACGCAGCGCAGGAGCCAACATCCGCATTGGCGGGCGCGCTTTACTCGAAGGCGATCTGTCGCGCGGGTTCTATGTGCAGCCGACACTCGCCGAGGCGCCGAACGATGCCGAACTGTGGCGCGAAGAGATGTTCCTGCCGATCGTCATGCTGCGGCGAATCCGCGACTTGAACGAAGGCATCGCGCTGGCGAACGATTCCGACCTCGGCCTCACCGCGGGCATGTACGGCTCGCGGGCGGAGGTGGAGCAGTTCTTCAGGGAGATCGAAGCCGGCGTAACCTATGCGAACCGCGCCCAGGGCGCGACCACCGGCGCCTGGCCGGGCTATCAGCCGTTCGGCGGCTGGAAAGGCTCGGGCAATACCGGCAAAGCGATCGCATCGTTCTACTATCTCGCGCAATACCTGCGCGAGCAGTCGCAGACATTCGTCGAGTAACCCGCCATGAAATCACCTCACATCAAGACTGCACTGCCTGGCCCGAAGGCCGAGGCGATGTTGAAGCGCGACGCGCTGGTCGTGTCGCCGTCCTATCCGCGCGACTATCCGTTCGTCATTTCTCACGCGAAGGGCGCGGAAGCGTGGGACGTCGACGGCAACCGCTTCCTCGACTTCATGGCGGGCATCGCCGTGTGTGCAACCGGGCACAGTCACGCGAAAGTCGTCAAAGCGATCACCGAGGCGGCCGAGAAGTTCGTGCACATCTCGAGCGACTACTGGCACGAGAATCAGATCGCGCTGGCCGAGAAGATCGCGGCGCTGAATCCGGTCGGCGGGCCGTCGATGAGCTTCTTCTGCCAGAGCGGCACCGAGTCGGTCGAAGCAGCGCTCAAGCTCGCGCGCTCGGTCAGCGGCCGCGGTCGCTTCATCGGCTTTCTCGGCGGCTTCCACGGCCGCACGATGGGCTCGCTGTCGTTCACGTCGAGCAAGTACACGCAGCAGAAAGGCTTCTTCCCGACGATGCCCGGCGTCACGCACGTGCCGTACCCGAATCAGTATCGCCCGCTGCTCGCGGGCAGCGATCAGGGCGCGGCAGTGATCAGCTACATAGAGAACGTCCTGTTCAGGAGCAACGTGCCGTCGAACGAAGTGGCGGCGATCCTGGTCGAGCCGATTCAGGGCGAGGGTGGCTACCTGGTGCCGCCGGACGGCTTCCTGCAGGGACTGCGCGCGCTGTGCGATCGTCACGGCATTCTGCTGATCTTCGACGAAGTGCAGTCGGGCATCGGTCGCACCGGCAAGATGTTCGCGGCGGAACACTTCGGCGTCACGCCTGACATCATGACGCTCGCGAAGGGTCTCGGCTCGGGATTGCCGATCGGCATGATGGTCGCGAAGAAGGCGCTGATGGAGAAATGGCAGCGCGGCTCGCACGGCAACACCTACGGCGGCAATCCGGTGTGCTGCGCGGCGGCGCTCGCAACGCTCGACCTGGTGTCATCCGAGTTCTGCGCGAATGCCGCGCGCATGGGCGAATACTTCATCGGCCGGTTGCGCGAGCTGCAGGGCAAGTATGCTTCCATCGGTGAGGTGCGCGGCAAAGGCTTGATGCTCGGCATGGAGCTGGTCGAGGATCGAACGACTAAAGTTCCGGCGGCGAAGCTCACCGAGAAGTTCATCCGCCAGGCGTATCAGAACGGGCTGCTGCTGCTGTCGTGCGGCCAGAGCACGATCCGCTTCATGCCGCCCCTGATGGTGTCGAAGGAGCACATAGACGAAGCGGTGACGATTCTCGACGCGACTTTCGCCGAAACGCAGAACGCGTGAGTCGCACAAATTCCATTGTCGAAAGCGGCCAAGGCCCTTTCGACTCGCCCGTCAAAAGGCGTGGCTTTTGCCGGGCCCGAATCGCGGTCGCAGCGCTCGCGCTGACACTTTCCGCCGCGGCATTCGCCGAACGCGAGCCGGTGCTGAAGCAGATCGATCTGCCGCACTCCTATTACTTCCGCGAGATGTACCTGCCGCAATTGACGAGCGGCCCATCGAGCGTGGCGTTCTCGCCTGACGGCGCATCGCTCGTCTACAGCATGGCAGGCTCGCTGTGGCGCCAGGAGATCGGCAGCGACCGGGCGGTCGAGCTGACACACGGGCCGGGTTACGACTATCAACCCGACTGGTCGTCCGACGGCAAGCACATCGTCTTTGCGCGCCATCACAACAACGCGATCGAGCTCTGGCAGCTCGACGTGTCGGCCGGCACTACGCAGCAGTTGACGACAACCGATGCAGTGAACGTCGAGCCGCGCTACTCGCCGGATGGCAAACGACTTGCGTACGTGTCGACCGCCGGCAGCGGTCATTTCAATCTGTTCGTCGCTCCGATCGAAGCCGGCAAGCTCGGCGAGGCGCGCGCGGTCGTGCCACCGCACGAGAGCAAGATCGCACGCTACTACTATTCGAAGCACGATCACACGATCAATCCGTCGTGGACGCCGGACGGCAAGCGCCTCGTGTTCGTCACCAATCGCGAGATCGCCTACGGCACCGGCGATCTGTGCAGCGCTGCGGTCGAGGGCGCAAGCGAGCTCGAGTGTTTCGTGCACGAGGAGTCGAGCTGGCGCGCGCGACCGGAAGTCGCGCCCGATGGGCGCCGAGTGCTCTACAGCAGCTATCAAGGTCGGCAATGGCATCAGCTCTGGCTGACAACGCTTTCCGGCGATGCGCAACTGCCGCTGACCTTCGGCGACTTCGACGCGACGCAGGCGCGCTGGTCGCCCGACGGACGGCGCATCGCGTACATCAGCAACGAAGACGGCAACGTGGCTCTGTGGGTGCTCGAAGTCGTCGGCGGCGAGCGAACTCGCATCGTGGCGCGCGATCGCCAATACGCTCGTCCGATGGGGACAGTTCGCGTTCGGTTGAGCACAGGCGACCAGAGCGTCGCGGGCCGCATCAGCGTCGTCGGCTCCGACGACCGCTACTACGCTCCCGACGATCGGTGGGTGCACGCCGACGATGGCTTCGATCCCGTGCGAGTCCCCGCCGAGCTGCGCTATTTCCATTGTCCCGGCGAGTGCGCGCTGACACTGCCTCTCGGCGAAACGTACATCACTGCATGGCGCGGGCAGGAGCATGCACCGGTCCGTCAGAAGATCGACGTGCGTGCAGATACGGCCAACGTCGCGAATCTTTCGCTGCAACCGCTGCGGCTTCCGGACTGGGCGCCGCGCAATGTCACGGCCGATCTGCACGTTCACATGAACTACGGTGGCCACTATCGCAACACCGAAGAGCGGCTGATCGAGCAGGCGCGTGCCGAAGACCTCGACGTGATCTACAACCTGATCGTCAACAAGGAACAGCGCATTCCGGACATCGCGTCGTTCGACCCGGCGCCGCGCCGCGACGCGAGCGGCGTGACCATTTTCCGCAATCAGGAGTACCACACGAGCTACTGGGGCCACCTCGGTCTGCTGCATCTCAATCGCTATCTCATGCCCGACTTCAGCGCGTATCAGCAGAGCGCGCTGACTTCGCCGTATCCGCACAACGGCGCGATCGCCGACCTCGTGCACAAGCAGGGCGGACTCGTCGGTTACGTGCATCCGTTCGACACGGTGCCTGTGCCCGACAGCGAGTCGATCACCAACGCGATGCCTGTCGATGTCGCGCTCGGCAAGGCCGATTACATCGAAGTCGTCGGGTTTGCCGATCACAAGGCGACGGCGGAGGTCTGGTACAAGCTGCTGAATGTCGGCTTCCATGTGCCCACCGGTTCCGGCACCGATGCAATGGCCAACTACGCGAGCTTGCGCGGGCCGGTCGGCATGAATCGCGTGTATCTCAACACCGGCGGCAGCAGCGAGCCCGCTGCTCTGTACGCCGCGCTCAAAGAAGGGCGAACGTTCGCTAGCAATGGCCCGCAGCTGGCCATCGAAGTGGCGGGCAAGTCGCCCGGCGAAACGCTGACCTTGCCGGCCGGCGGGCAGTCGGTCCGGTATCGCGCGGCGCTGCGTTCGCCCGTCGCGATCGATCATTTCGAAGTCGTGCAGAACGGACGTGTCGTGGCGAGTCATCGGCTCGCGAAGGCGCGCACGCAAGCGGACGTATCGGGGAAACTGAACTTACGCGAAAGCGGCTGGGTCGTGCTGCGGGCCTGGAACGACGGCGCCGACCCGCTGATCCTCGACCTGTATCCGTACGCGACGACCAGCCCTGTGTACGTCAGCGTCGGCGGCGCGCCGACGAATTCGCCTGCGGACGCGAAATATTTCGTACACTGGCTGGACCGTGTGATCGCGGCGGCCGAGGGCCGTACGGACTACAACGACGATCGCGAGCGCCAGGCGACGCTCGACTACCTGCACGCGGCGCAGGCCGTGTACGTACAGAA
>DATENH010000258.1:0-3036 GCA_035275145.1 Steroidobacteraceae bacterium
CATGGCCCGTTTTTTCCGCCGCCGCAAGTTCTGCCGCTTCACTGCCGAAGGCATCGAGCAGATCGACTACAAGGATCTCGGCATCCTGAAGAGCTACATCACGGAGACCGGCAAGATCGTTCCGAGCCGGATCACCGGGACCAAGTCGCATTACCAGCGCCAGCTCGCGATCGCCGTCAAGCGCGCGCGCTACCTGGCGCTATTGCCGTACACCGATCAGCACTGAGCTGTCGTAGCGAGGTGCGCGCCGCGTTCCATACGTGGCGCGCGAGACCATGCATCGTGCAATTGCCGCCTGGCTGACCGAGCATCCGTGGCGCGCCGTCATCGCGATCGCGTTCTGCGGAGCGCTGTCGCAGCTGATGCTGCCGTTCACGGTGCTCGCGTGCGCGATTCCCGTGCTGACCGTGCTGCGCTTCGATGCCAGGCTCGGCTTCATTGCTGCCGCGGTCGGCGCCGGCACTGCCTGCTGGGTCGTGTACTTGCTGGTGCCGACGGTCATGCCGGGCACCTACAGCGGCATCGCGCTGGCGTTCTTCAGTCCGGCTGCGCTGGCAGTGCTGCTGAAGCGCACCGGTTCGCTGAATCTGTGCTTCCAGGTTGCCGCGCTCGCCGCGGGCTTGCTGCTGGTGGTCGTACATGTCGCGCTGGCGGATCCGATCGGCGCGTGGAAGGCGCCGCTCACGCAGCTCCTGGACACGATGCAGCCCACGGGACTCACGCAGGCCGATCGCGACGCAATCGTCGTGGCGCTCGCCCGTCCGATGTGGGGCGCGCTCGGCGCCTTCGCGTTGGCGACGGTATTCGGCGCGCTGTTGCTCGGTCGGTGGTGGGCTTCGCTGTTGCGCTCGGAGCCCGGTGCGTTCGGTCGCGAGTATCAGGAGCTGCGGCTCGGAGTCGTGCTGGGCGTCGCGGTGACCGTGCTGTTCGTGCTGGCCATGGCAACCGACGTCACGCTGATCTCCTGGCTCACCTGGATCGCGTTCATGGCGCTGACTTTCCAGGGGCTGGCAGCCGCGCATCGCAGCCGCGCCGGCGGCCGGCTCGGCCGCGGCTGGCTGGCGGCGATCTATCTGTTGCTGATTGCGCCGCTGTCGAACGTGGTGACCATGTTCGTCCTCGCGAGCTGGGGCTTTGCGGATAATTGGCTGCGACCGCGCCGGTCGGCGAGCCTGTAGACTGTCATTCGTAACTGGGTAGGGGTTCTCATGGAAATCATTCTTCTGCAGAAGGTCGCCAACCTCGGCAACATCGGCGACCGCGTCAAGGTGAAGCCCGGCTACGGCCGCAACTTCCTGTTGCCGCAAGGCAAGGCGACGCTCGCGACGGCCGACAACATCGCCAAGTTCGAAGCGCGTCGCTCCGAGCTGGAGAAGGCGGCGGGCGACGAGCTGTCCAAGGCGCAGGCGCGCGCAGCGAAACTGCAGGGCTTCAAGCTGTCGATTACCGCGAAGGCGGGCGGCGAAGGCAAGCTGTTCGGCTCGGTCGGCACCTCGGACATCGCCGAGGCGACCAGCAAGGCCGGCTTCGAGGTCGAGCGCTCGGAAGTGCGTCTGCCGCACGGCCCGATCCGTCAGGCCGGCGAGCACGTCGTGCAACTGCATCTGCACACCGACGTCACGGTAGATCTGCCGGTGACGATCGTCGCCGAGGAGTAGGTCGGGCTGCAGCCCGACTTCGCTCGTGGCCGAGCCTGAATCGAAAGTCGCAGTCGTCGGGCCGCGCCGCGCGCGCGATAAGGCTGCGGTCGACGAGATCCGGGTGCCGCCGCACTCGGTGGAAGCAGAGCAGGCGGTGCTCGGCGCGCTGATGCTCGACAATCGCGCGTGGGACACCATCGCGGACCGCCTCGTCGCCGACGACTTCTATCGCCGCGATCACCAGCTGATCTTCGAAGCCATCGCCGAGCTCGCCGGGCGCGGCGAGCCTTCCGATGCAGTTACGCTGTCGGAGTGGCTGGGCCGCAAAGGGATCGCCGAGGAAACGGGCGGACTCGTCTACCTCGCTGGCCTGGTGCGCGATACGCCCAGCGCCGCCAACGTTCGCGCTTACGCCGATGCAGTGCGCGAGCGCTCGACGCTGCGCCGCCTGATCACCGTCGGCGGCGAGATTGCCGCGAGCGCGTTCGATCCCGAAGGCCGTGCGGCCACCGAGCTGGTGGACGAGGCCGAGCGCCGCGTGTTCGAGATCGCCGAATCCGGCAACAAAGCTGGCTCGGGCTTCATCGCGCTGAAAGAAGAGCTCGGCGCGGTGATCGATCGCCTCGACATGCTGCACCAGTCGAGCGGCGCGCTGACCGGCGTCAGCACCGGCTTCAACAAGCTTGACGAGATGACCGCCGGCCTGCAGAAGGGCGACCTGATCGTCGTCGCCGGCCGTCCCTCGATGGGCAAGACCACGTTCGCGCTGAACATCGCCGAGAACGCCGCGTTCGGGCCGACCAAAGCCAAGGTCGGCGTGTTCAGCATGGAAATGTCGCGCGAGCAGCTCGCCTTCCGCATGATCTCCTCGCTCGGCCGCGTCGATCAGGGTCACCTGCGCACCGGCAATTTCGGCGACGAGGAATGGTCGCGCATCAACACCGCGATCAACATGATGAAGTCCGCCCATATCTTCATCGACGACACCGGCGCACTGACGCCGACCGAAGTGCGTGCCCGCGCGCGTCGCCTGAAGCGCGAGCACGGCCTGGACCTGATCGTGCTGGACTACCTGCAGCTGATGCAGGTGCCCGGGACCAAGGAGAATCGCGCGACGGAAATTTCCGAGATCTCGCGCTCGCTCAAGGCGCTCGCCAAAGAACTCAAGGTGCCGGTGATCGCGCTGTCGCAGCTCAACCGCAGCGTCGAGCAACGCACCGACAAGAAACCGGTGATGTCGGACCTGCGCGAATCCGGCGCCATCGAGCAGGACGCCGACCTGATCATCATGATCTACCGCGACGAGGTGTACGACCCGAACACCACGCGCAAGGGCATCGCCGACATCATCATCGCCAAGCAGCGTAACGGCCCGATCGGCGACGTGCAGCTGACG
>DATENH010000259.1:0-31407 GCA_035275145.1 Steroidobacteraceae bacterium
GTAGAACAGCAGGTCGGTCCCTTCCGGCAGATCGTCCCACTCGGTGAACGTGCCGGGCTGCGCGCGGTAAGGCGCCGCTTCCTGTTCATCGTGCAAATACTTGCGCCACCGCCCGCGCCCGGTCTCACCGTAGCCGCGGAACAGTGCTTCGAGCTCCTCGAACAAGTTCGCGTCCGGACCGAAGTGGCTGAACCGATGGTCGCCCTCGGCCAGGGCCGCGGCCATCTTCTGCTTCATGGCCGCGCGGTCGTAGCGGTGAAAGCTGTCTCCTTCGATGAAGGCAGCGCGCACCTGCTCGCGGCGAAAGATCTGCTCGAACGTGCGCATGACCGAAGTCGTGCCCGCGCCCGATGAACCCGTGACGGCGATGATGGGATGCATAGCTGACATGCGTGCTCTCCCGCGGCTACGCGGGACTCCTCAGAACGTTGCGGGTACCGAACAGGGGCGCCTCGTATTCGAAGTCGTTGTGCTCGCGGTGATAGTGTTCGATGCGTTCGACCTCCGCGCGCGCGCCGAACACGAAGCCGATGCGCTGGTGCAGGCTCTCGGGCTGGACCGTCAGTATCGGCTCGCGGCCCGTGCTTGCCCGCCCGCCCGCCTGCTCGACGATGAATCCGATCGGGTTCGCTTCGTAGAGCAGGCGCAAACGGCCGGATTTGGTGAGGTCCTTGCGATCGCGCGGATACATGAATACGCCACCCCGCATGAGGATGCGGTGCGCCTCGGCGACCAGTGATGCGTTCCAGCGCATGTTGAAGTCGCGGCCGCGCGGCCCGGCCGCGCCGGCCTGGCATTCGGTGACGTAGCGCCTGATCGCGCCTTCCCAGTAGCGTGAGTTGGAAGCGTTGATCGCGAACTCGGAGGTGCTTTCCGGAATCGTCAGATCCGGATGCGTCAGCATGAACTCGCCGATTTCACGGTCCAGAGTGAAACCGTGCACGCCACGGCCGGTGGTGAGCACCAGCATCGTCGAGGGCCCGTAGATCGCGTAGCCCGCACACACCTGCTGGGCTCCCGGCTGCAGGAAATGATCTTCGGTCGGCTCACTAACACCCTCAGGACAGCGCAGCACTGAAAATATGCTGCCAACGGCGACGTTCACGTCGACGTTCGACGAGCCGTCCAGCGGATCGAACAGCAGCAGATATCTGCCGCGCGGGTACTGCGCCGGGATCACGTACGGCTCCGGCATTTCCTCGGAGACCATTCCCGCGAGCTGCCCGCCCCATTCGTTGGTGCGAATGAAGATGTCGTTGGCCAGAACATCGAGCTGCTTCTGCGTCTCGCCCTGCACGTTGACAGTGTCCGCCTCGCCCAGGGCGTCGGCGAGCGCGCCCCTGCCGATCAGCGTTGCGATGCGCTTGCAGGCAAGCCTGACGTCGTTGACGAGCGCGGTGAAATTGCCGGTCGCATGTTCGTGCCGGCGTTGCTCCTCGATCAGAAACCGGGTCATCTGCTTCACGATGCAGCCCCCCGCTCCACTTCGCCAAACACACGACTCGCGCGGATGTCGGCCGCCTCGATCGTGACCAGATCGTCGGCGGAAAGCGCCGGCCCGCGCTGCTCGAAGAGGCGACTCGCCTGCCGCAGGCGGGCGCGATCGAGCGCGTTGCGGATCGAACGGGCGTTCGCAAAACTCGGCAGCGAGCGACGCCGCTCGATGTACTCACTGAGCGCGGCATGCGCATCGGCATTCAGCGTGTACTGCATCTGCCGCAGCATCAGCTGCGCGATGGCGAGCAGCTCCGCCGACGTGTAGTCAGGGAAATCGATGTGATGTGCCATGCGCGATGACAGGCCGGGGTTGCTGCTGAAGAAGCGTTCCATACGATCCTTGTAGCCGGCCAGGACGACGACCAGATCGTCGCGATGGTTCTCCATTTCCTGCAGCAGGATCTCGATCGCTTCCTGTCCGTAATCGCGCTCGTTCTCCGGCCGGTACAGGTAATAGGCCTCGTCGATGAACAGCACTCCGCCCATGGCTCGCTTGAGCACCTCGCGCGTCTTCGGTGCCGTGTGGCCGATGTACTGCCCCACCAGGTCGTCGCGCGTGACTGCGACGAGGTGACCCTTACGAACGTAGCCGAGCCGATGCAGGATCTCAGCCATGCGCAAAGCGACAGTGGTCTTGCCGGTGCCGGGATTGCCGGTGAAGCTCATGTGGAGCGAGGGTGCCTGCGTGCTCAGGCCCACTTGCCGGCGTAGCGTCTCGACGAGCAGCAACGCGCAGATGTCGCGAATGCGGCTCTTCACCGGCGCGAGGCCGACCAGCTCGCTGTCGAGCTGGTCCAGCACCTCGGCCACGTGCGATTCGCGAAATGCCGCTTCGAGATCGAGCGCTCGCGGCTGCGACTCAATGACTGCGTTCATGAGCGCAGCGTGTAGTGCACTTGCCGGCCAGGGCCCTCCGCACGGATCAGGCTGAAGCCCGGCTGTTCCTGCGGGCGGGCGACGATGAACGACAGACGCAGGGATTCGACGCCGCGTGTCGCATCGAACGCGTTCACCTTGACGTAGTGATTCGGGAATGTGCGCCGGCACGCGCTGACTTCCTGCATCGCGCCTGCTGCATCCCTGAGATCGAACATCGGTATGCCGAACATCTCCCAATACGTGTTGCGCGGGTGCGGATCGTCGGTGTGCTCGATCGACACGGCCCACCCCTGCTCGAGGCAGTACTCGAGCTGCGCACTGATCTGCGTGTCGGTGAGATCGGGAAGGAAGGAAAACGTGCCTTGCGTCAGTCGCATCGATGCTCTCCGTCAGGCGGCCGTCGGTGTGGGAATGAAGTCGGGCGTATCCGTGCTCGCGTAGTTGAACGTGACATCACCCCAGGTATCGAGCGCTGCCCTGAGCGGCGTGCAGTGGCGCGCTGCTGCGGCGAGGATCGACGGGCCTTCGTTCCAGATATCGCGTCCTTCATTGCGCGCCAGGACCATCGCTTCGAGCGCGACCCGATTGGCCGTGGCGCCGGCGGCAATGCCCAGCGGATGACCGATGGTGCCGCCGCCGAACTGCAGGACGCAGTCCTCGCCGAGATAGGTCAGCAGCTGATGCATCTGGCCGGCATGGATGCCGCCGGAGGCGACGGGCATCACGCCGTTCAACCCGGCCCAGTCCTGCTCGAAGAAGATGCCGCGTCGCAGATCCACCGCGTTGTGCGGCTCACGCAGCACGTTGTAGAAGCCCTGTACCGTGTTCGGGTCGCCTTCGAGCTTGCCGACTACAGTGCCGGCATGAAGGTGATCCACACCAGCGAGCCGCATCCACTTCGCGATCACGCGGAAAGAGATGCCATGTGTTTTCTGGCGCGTGTAGGTGCCGTGGCCGGCGCGATGCAGATGCAGAATCATGTCGCGCTTGCGCGCCCAGCGGGACATGGACTGGATAGCCGTGTAACCGATCACCAGGTCGATCATCACGATCGCCGATCCGAGCTCGCGGGCGAATTCGGCGCGCTCGTACATGTCTTCCATGGTTGCGGCGGTCACGTTCAGGTAATGCCCTTTCACTTCTCCCGTCGCGGCCTGCGCGCGGTTCACCGCCTCCATGCAGTAGAGGAAGCGGTCGCGCCAATGCATGAACGGCTGCGAATTGATGTTCTCGTCATCCTTCGTGAAATCCAGACCGCCCTGGAGCGCTTCGTAGACGACGCGTCCATAGTTCTTGCCGGACAGACCCAGCTTCGGCTTCACCGTGGCGCCGAGCAGCGGGCGGCCGAATTTGTCGAGCCGTTCGCGCTCGACGACGATGCCCGTCGGCGGCCCCGCGAACGTCTTCACGTACGCGACGGGGAAGCGCATGTCCTCCAGGCGCAACGCCTGCAGAGGCTTGAAGCCGAACACGTTACCGATGATCGAAGCAGTCAGGTTGGCAATCGACCCGGGCTCGAACAGATCGAGGTCGTAAGCGATGTAGGCGAAGTACTGGCCGACCGCGCCCGGCACCGGCTCGATCTTGTAGGCCTTGGCGCGATAGCGATCGCAAGCTGTCAGCCGGTCCGTCCACACGACGGTCCACGTCGCCGTTGACGACTCACCAGCGACTGCGGCCGCTGCCTCCATTGGGTCGACGCCTTCCTGCGGCGTGATCCTGAACACGGCGAGGATATCGGTGTCCTTCGGCCGATAGTTGCTGTCCCAATAGCCCATCTCGGCGTACTTCAGCACGCCGGCCCGATATCGATCCGCTATCCGCTTGATGCTCATCATGGCCTCACGCGCCGACTGTCTGTGCGTGAGGAGCGTGCCGATCGGCTTCTATAAGATCCAATTGGAAATTGTTGGTCCTGCGATAAGATGTTCTTATGCGCAACGTCACCCTGCGGCAAATGCGCGTATTCACTGCCGTCGCGCAGTGCCGCTCCTTTACCCGCGCGGCGCGGGAACTGCATTTGACGCAACCCGCCGTATCGCAACAGATCAAGCTGCTCGAAGCGGAAGTCGGCCTGCCGCTGTTCGAGCACATCGGACGAACGATTCAGATCACTGCAGCGGGTGAGGAGCTGCTGCGCTACGCGACCCAGGTTACCGATCTGCTGCGTGAGGCCGGTGAAGCGCTCGCGGCGATGCGCGGCCTGAAGCGCGGCGTGCTCAAGCTCGGTGCCGTCAGTACGGCCAAGTATTTCGCACCCTCGCTGCTTTCAGCGTTCGCACCCGCCTACCCGGAAGTGACGATCCGGTTCGTGGTCGGAAATCGTGAAGAGATCATCAAGCAGCTCGCCGCGAACGATATCGACCTGGTGATCATGGGGCGGCCGCCGCGCGAGCTCGTGACCGTCGCCGCACCCTTCGCCAAGCATCCGCTGGTGATCATCGCCTCCCCCGAGCATCCGCTCGCCGGCAAGCGGCGCATCCCCTTGCAGCGGCTCGCCAGCGAGAACTTCGTGATCCGCGAAATGGGCTCGGGGACCCGCGCAGCGATGGAGCACCTCTTCAAAGAACATGGCGTGCCCTACCGCGCTTCCATGGAAGTGAGCAGCAACGAGACCATCAAGCAGGCCGTCATGGCGGGAATGGGGCTCAGCCTCATCTCGAAGCACACGGTGACGCTCGAGCTGGCCGCGGGCAAGCTCGTGACGCTCAACGTGACGGGCCTGCCGATCGTGCGCGACTGGTTCGTGATCCATCTGCGGGACAAGAAGCTGTCGCCGATCGCCGCGGCATTTCACGGTTTCCTGCTGGAACGTGGTCCGGCAATCATGCAGAAGGCGCTGGGCGCCGCGATCTCGCCGAGCCTCAAGCCTCGATGAGCCCATGCCGGATGGCGAGCAGCGTGAGCTCCGACTGATTCACGACGCCGAGCTTCTGCTTGATGTTGTAGAGGTGCGTGCCGACCGTCGAGGCTGACAGCTTGAGATCTTCGGCGATGCGCTGCACCGTCGCGCCGCGCGCCAGGCGAACGAATACCTCGAACTCGCGCTCCGACAATCTCTCGATCGGCGACTTCGCCGTACCCTCGAGGTCCGCAAGCGCCAGCTTCTGCGCCAGGCTCGCATCGAGAAAACGCCGGCCGGCGGCAACGGTCGTGACGGCTTCGATCAGCGTTTCCGGAGCGCTGCGTTTCGACAAAAATCCCAGCGCACCCTCGTTGAACGCTCGCCGCGCGTGCGTCGGATCGTCATGCGCCGAAAGGGTCAGTATCCGGGCGTGAGGATCGCGCGCTCGAATACGTCGTAGCGCCTCCAGCCCACCCATGCCCGGCATGGCGAGATCCATGACGACGACGTCGGGCGCGAGCTCCACGTAGCGCTGATACGCAACCTCGCCGGATTCTGCTTCATGGACAGCCTCGATATCGGCGACCGCTTGCAGCAGCAGGCGAAATCCGGTCCGGACGACAGCGTGGTCGTCCACCAGCAGGACTGTGATCATGATGCCGCCGCCAGCGGGATCTCGGCGATCAGGCACGCACCGCGCGGCTCGTGATTGCCGATACTCAGCGTCCCACCGAGATGCCGGATGCGCTCACCAAGTCCGCGCAACCCGAAGTGCCCCGGCCGCGACCACTCCTGCGGCAACCCGACGCCGTCATCGCTGACCGTGACGACGATTCGCTGGACATCCGCTTCCAGGCTCATCTGAATCTGCGAAGCGCGAGCATGCCGTAGCGCGTTGATGAGACCTTCCTGCACGACCCGATACATCGCGAGCGTGACGCTCGGGCCAAGATCGACCGGCAGATCGTGCCGCAGCGTCAGCGCGACTGCGGGATAGCGGCGCTGCCAGTCCCGCACGAGATTTTCCAGCGTGGCAGCGAGTCCGAGCGTATCCAGAGACAGCGGCATCAGTCTCGGGATGAGCCCGTGCATTGCGTCGTACAGCCGCGCCGCCTCGTCGGAGATCAGCCGCGCCGCATCGCCCGTCGCGGGATTGTCCGCACCGACCTGCGTTGCAATGGCAACTGCGAGGCTGCGGATCGCAGTGACCGACTGACCGAACTCATCGTGCAGCTCGTGCGCGATGATGCGCCGCTCCTCCTCCACGCGCTGCTCGACCAGGAGCGCCATCTCACGGCGCTCCTCGAGCTGTATCTGCGCTTCACGCGCCTTGCGCTCGGCTTGAACGTTGTCTTCCACAGCTTGCGCCATGCGATTGAATGCCACGCCCAGCGCATGGGCCTCGGATCCAGCGAGGTCGGGCAGACGGTAGGCCAGCTCACCGCGCTGTATGCGCTCGAGACCTTCGGCGATGGTCGGGAACGGCGCGAGCGCTCGCCCTGCCAGCCAGAACGCGAGCCCGTTCACGACAGCCAGCATGATCGCCGCGATGACGAGCAGCCGGGTCAAATCATCCCAGGCATCGAGGATCGCGCGCGACGACTGCGCTTCGACGATCAATTGCACTCCACCGGGCAGCGGGAAGGTGTATCTCGCAGTCTGCGGCGCGAGCAAACGTGCGAACCACGCTGGCGCTGCGCGCCCGGCCTTCCAGGTCGGCGGCGGCGATCGGTAAAGCTCCTCTCCCGACGGCGAGCGCAAAATGATGTCGTTCGCGCGAACGCGCCCCAGCTGCTCCAGAAACTGTTGCAGCAATTCCGGACCGCCTTCGCGTGAATAGATACCGGCGAGACGCCCGAGCAGTTGCGATGCAACTCGGTTCGCCGCGTGGATCTCCTCCCGTACGGAGGCGCGCGCATTCTCGAGTTGGGCCGCGAGCAATACCACCACGAATGCGGCGGTCACGCCGGCCACGACGATGTTCAAGCGAGTGCGCAGCTTCATCCGCCGTGATGTTACAGCCGTGCAGCGCCTGCACGCAGCGGGCTCATGAAAATCATGAGGTCAGTTTCATGATGATCCGGTTTCGGCCGGGCCCGGCATTGCGGACCATGCCGTCGAACCTACCAGGAGCAATGTCATGAAATGGGAAACACCTGCAGCGTTCGATTTCCGATGGGGCATGGAAATCACCATGTACATCGCCCATCGGTGATGCCAGGGCGGCGGCAGCGGCTGACGCTGCCGTCGTACAACCGTGAAGATCCGGGTGCTGGGATCCGCCGCCGGCGGCGGCTTCCCGCAGTGGAACTGCAACTGCAGTAATTGCGCCGGCTTCCGCAACGGCACGCTGCGCGCACGTGCGCGGACGCAGTCCTCGATCGCAGTGGCCGGCGGCCCTGAGAGCTCATGGGCGCTGGTCAATGCTTCACCGGATATCCTCGCCCAGCTCGCGGCCAATCCCGTCCTGCAGCCCGGTCGCGCGATGCGTGACAGCGCCCTCGCAGCGATCGTTCTGGTCGACGGTCAGATCGACCACACCACCGGCTTGTACATGTTGAGGGAGTCGGTGCGGCCGTGGCCGCTCTGGTGCACCGACAGCAGCTACGCCGATCTCACGCGCGGCAACCCCGTACTTCAGGTGCTCTCTTATTATTGCGGCGTCAACCGTCAGCGCATCGGGCTCGATGGCGAGGAGTTCGTCGTCGACGGCGTGCCGCATGTACGCTGGCGCGCATTGTCGGTCGCCAGCAAGCCGGCGCCGTATTCACCCAATCGCGAATCGCCTGTGCCCGGCGACAACGTAGCGCTGATGATCACCGATGAAGTGACCGGGCGCGCGGCGCTCTACGCACCGGGCCTCGGGGCCATGGACGAGCAGGTCTGGCGCAGCATGCAATCCGCTGCTTGTGTTCTGGTGGACGGTACGTTCTGGACCGATGACGAGATGATCCGCCTGGGCGTCTCGCATAAACACGCGCGCGACATCGGTCATCTACCGCAGAGCGGCCCAGAGGGCATGCTTGCGTGGCTCGGTCGGCTGCCGCGGTCCACTCGGAAGATTCTCATCCACGTGAACAACACCAATCCGATACTCGACGAGGATTCCGCCGAGCGTGCCGAGCTGACGCGGCGCGGGGTGGAAGTCGCCTGGGACGGCATGGAGATCGTACCGTGACCGCCGTCGCGTGGAGCAGGGAGGAGTTCGAGCAACGGCTGCGGGAAAAGGGCCGCGCGTATCACATCCATCACCCCTTCAATGTGATGCTGAATTCAGGTGCGGCGAACAGCGAGCAGATTCGCGGCTGGGTCGCCAACCGCTACTACTATCAGATCAACATTCCGATCAAAGACGCCGCCATCCTCAGCAACTGCTCCGACCGCGCCGTGCGCCGCAACTGGGTGCAGCGAATTCTGGATCACGACGGCTACGGCGACGATGCCGGCGGCATCGAATCCTGGCTGCGCCTGGCTGAAGCCGTCGGTCTCTCGCGCGAGCAGGTCGAGAGCCTGAGCGATGTGCTGCCCGGCGTGCGCTTCGCCGTCGATGCGTACGTGAACTTTGCAAGGCGCGCGCCGTGGGAAGAGGCCGTGTGCGCATCGCTGACCGAGCTGTTCGCACCTGAGATCCATAAGCAGCGCCTCGCCGGCTGGCCCGAGCACTACCGCTGGATCGACCGTGCAGGTCTGCAGTACTTCCAGAACCGCGTCAGTCTCGCGCGGCGCGACGTCGAGTTCGGCCTCGCCGTCACGCTGGAACGGTTTGCGACGCGCGCAGCGCAGGAGCGCGCGCTGGAGGTTCTGCAGTTCAAGCTCGACGTGCTCTGGCAGATGAATGACGCGATGGCCCAACACTATGGCGTGACGTCATGAGCACGGTTGCTGCTGACGCCAAGCCTCGCATCGGTCGCGGCTTGCGGCTGCAATGGGAGCCGGCGCAGGACGCACACGTGCTGCTCTACCCGGAAGGGATGGTGAAGCTCAACCAGAGCGCGGGCGAGATCATGCGCAGGTGTGACGGCGAGCGCATGATCGCAGAGATCATCGCGGACCTCGAGTGCACCTTCGGCGTCACCGGATTGTCCGCCGATGTCACAGCGTTCGTGTCCATGGCCCTGGAGAAGCGATGGCTGGAGATTCGCACGTGAGGCCAGGGCCGCCGCTGTGGCTGCTGCTGGAGCTCACCTATCGGTGCCCGCTGCACTGTGCGTACTGCTCCAACCCCACAGACTTCGCGCGCATCGGTCCGGAGTTGGGAACCGACGACTGGCTGCGCGTGTTGCGCGAAGCACGCGCCCTCGGTGCCGTGCAGCTCGGACTGTCCGGCGGCGAGCCGTTGGTGCGTGACGACCTGGAGCCGATCGTTGCCGAAGCGCATGCGCTGGGCTTCTACACGAACCTCATCACCTCCGGCGTCGGCCTGAACGAGTCGCGCATCAAAGCCTTGAAGGCTGCGGGCCTGGATCACATCCAGCTGTCGTTCCAGGACAGCACGCGGGAAATGAATGACTTCCTGAGTCACACGCGCACCTTCGACCTCAAGTCGAAAGTCGCCGCGCTCATCAGACGCTACGACTATCCCATGGTGCTGAACGTCGTTCTGCACCGGCTCAACATCGACCACGTCGAGCAGATTCTCGCCATGGCGGAGCAGATGGGGGCGCAGTACGTCGAGCTCGCGAACACCCAGTACTACGGCTGGGCGTGGCTCAACCGCGCGCATCTCCTCCCCAGCCGCGAACAGGTGCAGCGGGCCGAGGAAGTCACGCAACGCTTCCGCGCCAGAGTGCGTGAGCGAATGCAGATCTATTTCGTCGTACCCGACTACTTCGAGCGCCGGCCCAAGCCGTGCATGAACGGCCTGGGCTCAGTCTTTCTCAATGTTGCGCCGGATGGAGTCGCCCTCCCCTGTCACGCGGCGCGGATGCTGCCTGGCCTCGCATTCCCGAGCGTGCGCGACGTGAGCATCGAGTGGATCTGGTTCGACTCGCCCGGCTTCAACCATTTTCGCGGCGACGCCTGGATGAAGGAGCCGTGCCGCAGCTGCCCGGAGAAAACCAAGGACTTCGGCGGCTGCCGCTGCCAGGCCTACCTGCTGACGGGCGATGCGGCGAATGCCGATCCGGTTTGCGACCTCTCACCTCACCACCACCTGGTCACCGCGGCAGTGGCTGGGGCCGGGCAAGGTCGGGTCGCAGAGAAACCGCTGTTGTTCCGCGATCACCGCAATTCTCTCGCAGCGTCATGAACCGGCCTGCACTCGCAATCCGTGCCGAGTGCCTGACGAAACGCTACGGGGAAACTCTGGCTGTGGACGGCGTCGATCTGGCGATTGCGCCCGGTCAGTTCTTCGGACTGTTGGGTCCGAACGGCGCCGGCAAGACCAGCACGATCCACATGTTGTCCACATTGATCCGTCCGACGTCGGGTGCAGCGTGGGTGGCGGGCAACGCAGTGAACACGCAGCAGCTCGCAGTACGGCGCAGCATCGGCGTCGTGTTTCAGGATCCGGCGCTCGATCGCACGCTCACGGTCGCCGAGAATCTGCGCTTCGCCGGACTGCTCAATAGCCTGTCGCGCCCCGAAATCCGCCGGCGCAGCACCGAGCTGCTGGAGCTCTTCGGCCTGAGCGAGAGGCGCGACGTGCCCGTCGCAGCGCTTTCCGGTGGGATGCGCCGCGCGCTCGATATCGCACGCGGCGTCATCCATCGACCGCAGATCCTGTTCCTGGACGAGCCGACGATCGGCCTGGACGTGCCCAACCGCCGCGCCATCTGGCGGCACATCGCAAGGCTCAGAACCGAGCTCGGCATCACGGTGTTTCTGACGACTCATTACCTGGAGGAAGCGATCGACTGCGACGAGGTCGCGTTCCTGAGCTCGGGCCGCATCGTGCGCAGTGGACCTCCGCGCGCGCTGGTCGAGCAGCTCGGCACTCACATCATCGAGGTCGAGACGGAGCAGCGGGCGGAATTGGCCCAGCAGCTTGCTCCGCGGCTCGGTGAAGCGCTCATCGAAGGCGACTGCGTGCATTTCCGCTGCCACAGCGAGACAGCTGATCTCTCGCAGGCGGAACTGGCATCGAAGGCGCGGGCCGTGCGTTGGCGCCGGCCAAATCTGAATGACGTGTTTCTCTGGGTCACCCGACCATGACTGCCCGCCCCATGATCGCTGTGCTCGAGCGCGAATTGCTGAAGCTGCTGCGGCAGCGGGGGCGTTTGCTGTCTTCCATGGTGCGACCGCTCCTGTGGCTGATGGTCATCGGCGCTGGCTTCAAAGCGCAGACTCTCCTCGTGCCGGGCGTTCTCGGCATGACGCTGTTGTTTGGCGCCATGCTCGCAGCGCTATCCACGGTGTACGACAAGGAGTCCGGCGTCATGCGCATGCTCGTGATCGCGCCGCTCGGGCACTACTGGATCGCGTTGGCAAAGACGGTGGGCGCGACACTTGCTGCGCTCGTCCAAGCACTCATGCTGCTCGTGTTGCTCGCGCTGCTCGGCTACGTGAGCCTGCATGTCTCGATTTCGCTGCTGGTGGTTGGACTGATCGGCACGGCGTTCGCTTGCGCGAGTCTCGGAATGCTGGTGGCAGCGTGGTCGCGCACGCTGGAGAACTACGCGACCATGATGAACCTGGTGATCTTTCCCGTGTTCTTTCTGTCGGGTTCTCTCTATCCGGTCCAACAGTTGCCGGCAGTGCTGCGGCTCATCGCTACGCTGAATCCATATACATACGGTGTCGACCTCCTCAAGCACGCGGCCATAGCCGGTCCAACCGTCGCCTCAGCCGCAGACTTCCGTCTCGGTCTCGACCTCGCCGTGCTCAGCGGCTTCAGCGCGGCCGCATTGGCTGTCGCCGGCGTGCGGTTCTCACGCGATACCGCGACCGAACCACTCGTACATCGGCTCGCGCACAAGCAGAGTGATTGAGATCGTGCGAGAATCCGCCGGTCCAGGCACCAGGTACGGCGCTCATGAACGTCACTCTCCATGCGGCTTGCATCGTGTTATGCGCCGCGCTGACCACGGTATCGTGCGCAATGGATACGCCGCCCGCCACTGAGCTGAAGTTGACGCAGGCGGATCACAACCGGTCCGTCAGCGTTGCCGTCGGCGCAACTGTGAGCATCGAGCTCGAGGGAGTACCGGGCACCGGATACGGCTGGCAGCTACAGCCGATGAACAGCGACGTGCTGCAACACTCCGAGACCAAAGCAACGCAGTCCAAGGCTGTCCCGGGCGCGCGGCAAACGACGCAACTGATCTTCCGCGCCGTTCGACCGGGCGAGTCGGTGGTGAACCTGCATTACGCGCGGCCGTGGGAGAAAGAGAAGCCGCCGCTGCAGGAGTTCTCGGTGCGGATTCGCGTGACTCCGGCCAAGGCTGGAGGTTAGAAAAGCCGCGACGGCGGGACGCTGCAAAGAGCGTATCGCGCGTCGCGGCTACATCACCCTCGTCTCACTACTCCTGCGAGACGTCGACTGGCGCAGTCACCGCCATTGTCGACTCGACCAGGAAGTAGGTCATCGAAGCACCCGGCCGACCGACGAAGCACATTTTGTTGAAGCCATGCTTGCGCCAGATCCTGAGCGATAGCCGTGCTTCCTTCTCGGGCTCGCCCGCGTCCGCGAAGTCTTTCAGCCAGACGTTCCCTTGCACGATCTTCCAGCGTCCGTTGACCTTCTCTACGCGCGCGAGCGTCGGGTCGATCGAAATGCAGTCTTCCGTGAGCTGCGGTTCCGGTGCAGGTGCGCTCGTCGCGGCGTCGACCCACGCAGCGCCGTCACCGACTTTATTGCTGTCGTAGTTGATCCACATGTAGCCACCGAGTCCCCAGCCGGTGCCCCAGGAGTTCTTGATCAGCCACGCGTTGCGCGCGTTGTCCCAGCCGACCAGGGTGATCGCGTGATTGATGTTGCCCGTGTCGTTCTCGTTGAAGACGCCGCTGGTGTACGCCTTGAACGCATCGGTGGCGTTGACTGCGATCGCGAGCGGCCCGTGCTCGCACAGCGCCGCCTTCATCGCCGCTCGCGACGGAATGCCGCCTTGCGGGTCGACATAGCCCCATGCGGCTACTTTGAAAGGCAGAGAAACGTTGGTGCGGCACGCCGAGTCCGTCCCGGTGTACGGATACTGCGTTTCGTACGTCGTTCCTTTGTTCTTGATGTAGTCGAATGCCCACCAGCCGCCGCCGCAAGTGCCCGCGCCACTGCAACTCAGCACGTGCTGCTCCGCCTTGTCGAAGGCCGTGCCGCTGCGGATCCAATTGCTGCTTTCCAGCGCGCCGAGGGTGCCGAACGCCCAACAGCTACCGCAGTTGCCCTGATCGCGGATCGGCGTCACGCGTCCGGCGTCGCGCCAGGTATATGCACTCGCGCTCGCGACGCAGCTCGCGCCGACCTCCGGCGTCTGAAAGTTGCCCGAGTTCACGCTCGGCGGACGCGCGGCAGCTACCGCGTTCTGTTGCCGCGCAAGCTCGCGAAGATTCGCCGGCCGCTTGAGGCCGGCGAGACTCGACAGCGGCAGATCCAGCGCCTTGGTGTAGCCGACCTCGAAGGTCGCCTGGTTGCCGAGCAATGCCCTCTTGCGCGTCGACAGATCGCTGCGCAGGGTTTGCAACAGTGCTCGCGCTGCAGGCGGCGCTGTGGTTTCGCGCACAGCGTAGTTGACTGTCGCCGCCAGCTCTCTCGGCTGCTGTTGCGGCGGCGGCTGCTGCGCCGAAGCGCTAGTGGTCACCAGCAGGGTGACTGCGACCAATGACACGTAATGCTTTTTCATGAAGCTCCCTCCTATCCGGTCGTCGCTTGTGATTCGCGTTCTCCTCGACTACTCGGTATCGCCGCGCTTGCGCTGCAACGTGCGGCGCAGCTGCTCGTGCGACTGCGTCGAGATCAGGATCAACTGCTCGATGAACTGAATTACGCGCGGATCGTCGATATCGTTGTGATCCTTGATCAATTCCTTGCTCACGTACGCGACGATGTACGGATTGCGCCCGGCACTGGTCGCGCTGCGTGTCAGCGTGACTGCGCCGAATGGAATCACGCTGCCCGGCTGATCGTCCGCCCAATGCGTGCTCGCGCTGGCCGAGGTCTGGGCGACCGTCGACGGATTCGCGGCAACGACCTCTTCGCGCTTGCGCTGCTCGGTCGGCGCGAGCGTGTGAGTGCGATAGGACCCGAAATGACCGACGGCAGTTCGGTTCGCAGCGTCGCCGTCGATGTCCTCGAACTGATCGGTGACGGCATTGTGCCGCTGCATCGTGTGCGTCTTCTCGAACAGCGTCGAGAACCAGCGACCGAGCGGGAACGCGTACTTCGTCGCCCTGTCGGCTTCCGATGTCAGCACGGCTGTGACCGGCAACTGGCTCTCGAAGTACGTGCCGCGCTCCGCGGACATGTCGCTCAGCGAGCTGAACAACATCGCTTCGAATGCCGGGTTGATCAGCACCACGAGGTCGCCGTAGCCGGCGACGTTCAATTGCTTGCCGTCCGGGCCGTTCGCGTGCACGAAGCGGTTGCCGAGGAGCTGGCCCACCGCGGTGTACACCACCGCCCCGCCGAAACTGTGACCCACGACGACCAGGCGCGTGTCCTTGTCCTGCTCGAGCGCGTTCCTCGCTTCCTTGATCAGCTCGAGGCGGCTGAGCACTTCCGTTACGCTGCCGTGGCCAACCTTTTGGGCAGTATTCTTGCGCTCCCAGAACGTGAGGTTCTTCACCCACGGCACGCTGACCGAGCCGCCGCGCCAGCCGAGGTACACGCCGATCACCTGCCGCGGCGGTGCGTTCGATTTGCGCACTTCCGCGTCGGCAGCACTCAGGTTCGCCAGCGCCTTGCGGAACGTGTTGATGTTGTCATCGTCCGGCGCTGCACTGTGTTTCCAACCGTGCGCGAACACGACGATGAGCAGCTCCTTGCCGGCCGACTCCTGCTGGATCTCATCCAGCACCGCGTTCATCTGGCGCCGGTCCCACAATTGCCCCTGATCGTCGAACTCGATGAAGCCCAGCAGATAGCGCTGCCGGTCGCCGTCGTTGCGAACCTGCAGCGCGTGCTGCTCGCAGGGCGCATCGGCGGCGTCCGAGGCGAGATTGCAGCGCTCGTAGAGCGTCCGATATTGCTGGTGCGCCACGCACCCCGAGACAGCGACTGCGACGAGCGCAGCCGCGAGCACCCTCGCGCAGGATCGGTACATGTGTCGAGCTCCCTGGGGTCCCTTCGCCGCGCGACATCGAAGGTAGCGCCGCTGCTACCTGCTGAAAATGCGGCTCAAGTACTACGCCCGACGATATCTGTCGTTGACCGAGCAACCATCGCAGACCGCGGCGCGAATGCGCGCCGCAGCATCGGAGCGAGGATGCGGCGAGTGAGATAACTCGCGCTCAGGCGAGTGTTCAACAAGGCGAACACCCCGCTCGGGGTCGATTTCGATGCGCTCATCGGGGCGCTGCAGCAGTACATCGATCGCTTCATCGTGCCGGTGTGGGCGACGCCGGCGAAGCCGAATTCCGTGAAGTTCGACCAGATGGGCTAGGTCAAACGACCGTTCCAGATTCTGCTTCGCGGCTACCAGATCATCTTCAAGAGCCAGGCGAGCACGCCGACGCTAAGTCGATCTGCTGGGCGCCACCAACAGGGCGTCGATGGACGCCGCCGTGGAGCGTTGAAGCGCCACGGCGAGCTCGCCCGCATCGCAACTCGCCTCCCCGGCCAGCCAGGCGACGATCGGCGAAAACATGGCGTCCGCGAGCGCATGAGCGACCAGGCGTCGGGGGATCTTGAGTCTGTTCCGTGCGCAGCCGTCCAGGCGCCCTTCGATGCACTCGATGAGCTTGCGACGCAGTGACCGATACGCTGCGCCTTGGAAGAGACTCCGTGCCAGCGCTCGATTCTCCCAGAAGTGCTCGAGCAGATCCTTGACCTGCCCGGTGCTCGACTCGCCGCAGAGCATGCCGGCGAGAAGCCGGAACGCACCTTCCATGCTGGTGCACAGCAGCTCGTCCTTGCTGGCGAAGTGCTCGTAGAACGTCGAGCGGCTGACGCCCGACCCGGACAGGATGTCCGCGATCCGGATCTCATGGTAGCGGCGCGACAGCACCAGCTTGAAGAACGCAGCAAGCAACTCCTCACGCGTTCGTTGCTTGCGAGGGTCGATCTTCGTTCTGCTGGAAGTCATGCCGCTGCTTCTCGCTCGATGAGTTCCGGACTGAGGACGGCAAGTGTCCGGAATCTCCGGCTCCGTCGTTGCTATCGTAGCCTTTGGATAACGGCGAGGAGAACAGGATGAAGCGGCGCTCGATGTGGCTCGCGATCGGAGCCATGACCACGATCATTCTCGCTGCTGGCGCAGCCTGGCACCTACACCGGGCACCGCACGGTCACAAGCACGGGCAAGCGACAACCGTCGACATACAAGGTGCCGGCGAGTGGAAGCGTGCTCCGCAAATGCACGCCTTCTACGACGAGACTGTCAAAACGTTCGCCAACGGATCAGCCGTCGATGTCGATGCCTACGAGGCGCGCTCATTCACCATCTTCCGCGAATTCGCCCGCGCCCAGGGCGCCAGCGAAGAGGCGATGATCGACCACCTCAAGCTGATTCCCCGCCAGGTCGTCGACATCGTCAAGGAAAATCCCGCCGTGCTAAAGGACTACGACAGCTTCTGGGCTGCGCTCGCCGGCCCGGACTGAACGGCCGACAGCCTGCGCAATGGCCTCGACGATCACCTCGGGGCAATTCCTCTGCATGAAGTGGCCGCTGCGATGGACGATCGTTTGCGTCACGGTGGAGGACAGCTCGAGGAATCTCGCCTGCAACGCGTCCCAACGGTTCTGCAGATCCTTGCGATGAGCCGCCGGAACGAGCGGCTGATTCAGAAACGTCCCGGCAGTGAGCACATGAATCGGCAGGTCGTAGAGCGACTCGATGGCGCGCCCCTGCGCGAGGCTCGCGACGAAATCGATGCCTTCGGCGGTGGATTCCGGAGTGCGCCAGCCGCCGGTCCAGAATGCGCGCACCGCGCGCAGCGGTGACGGATCTTCGGCGGTGGCTGGCGGGAAGGTCGGGCCGAAGACCTCGAACTGATCTTCGTGCATCGAGTCCACCAACACGAGACTGCGCACCTCCTGCGGAAAGCGCTGAGCGAACAGGCGCATCAACAGTCCGCCGAACGAGTGGCCCACGAGCACGTAAGGTCCTCGTATGTCCGCGGTCCGTAGCAGCACGTGCAGATCTTCCACCATTTCCGCAGCGCTTCGCCGCCGCACGGCGGGATCGCTCGCGCCGCGGCCCGCACGGTCATAGCGGCACACGCGCGTGAATGTCTGCACGGCTTCCTGCACCGCGGCCCACTCATCGCTCTCGGCGCCGAGCCCGGTCTCGAGGATGACGGTGGGCGTGCCCGCGCCCGTGCAATTCAGCGCGAGTCGGCGACCGCCGATGTCGATCAGGGTATTCACGTGAAGTCTCCTCGATTGCGTGTGCTGACACGCTGAGGAGTGTGGTCGAACGTGCCCGCGATGCAATCGACGAAACCTCGGGCTCTGATATACAGAACTGCATATGAGCTCTCGAACTCGTGCACTCACATTCAGCAGGGGTTTCAGTCACACTTGCAGCCATGAAACCGTTGCCAGTGTCCGCCATCGCCGCCTCCCTCGTCTTCGCAATTGCTTTCGCGCAGCCGACCAGGGCAGCCAACGATGAAGTCCCCTGTGCCCCCAGCGCAGCAGCCGAGCCTGCTGTCGTACGGGCAATCGAGCAGATGTATGCGGCATTTCGCGCGGACGACGCGATCGGCCTCCAAAGCATCGCCACGACTGACTTTTATGCCTATGACAACGGCGCGCAGTTCACCGCGGCCTCACTGCTGGATCTCCTCAGGAAAGCGCACGCGAGCGGCACGCGCTTCGAGTGGAGTGTCGTCGAGCCGCAGGTGCACGTTGCCTGCAATCTCGCGTGGGTGACTTACGTCAACGAGGGCTCGATCGAGAACGCTGCAGGTCGTCGCAAGATGCAATGGCTCGAGTCGGCCGTCCTCGAATATCGCGAGCAGCAGTGGCGCATACGATTCTTCCATTCCACTCGCGCAACTGTGACACCCTAAAAAAGAACGGGGCCCGATCGCATCGACCGGGCCCCGCCTTGCTCTCGTCGCTCGAATCCTCAGCTCGCGGGAACCTGGATTCGCACGACGTCCTTGAGCACGCCGTCGAGGCCGCCGAAGACGGTGAGCTTGTCCACCTTCTCCGTGACCTTCTCCAGCGTCTCCAGCTCCTTCAGACGCAGCAGCGTCGGGTTCTCGTCCATGAGGCGCGCCGTGTTCAGGAGCGAGCGCGTTGCCGCGGTCTCTTCACGACGCTTGATCAGGTTCGCCTGTGCGACCTTCTCCGCCTCCACGACCCGGTTGAGAATTTCCTTCATCTCGCCGGGCAGGATCACGTCCTTGATGCCGACGCTCGCGAGCTCGATGCCGTGCTGCTCGATCTTGCCGCGCGCCGACGCCTGGATCTCGCGATCCAGATCGCCCTTGGCGCCCAGCAGCTCATCGAGCGTACGGCTGCCGATCGCCTCGCGCAGCGCAAACTGCAGCTCCTTGTAGACGTACTCCACGAAGTTCTGCAGCGCCGTGCGCGCCTGCACCACGTCTGCGACCTGCCACAGGGCAGTGAGATTGACGCGCAGGCTGACCTTGTCCTTGGTCAGGATGTCCTGACCCGAGACTTCCATGGTCTGCACGCGGCGATCGACCAGCTCGACCTTGACCGTGCGCTGGAACTTCCAGAATGCGTGCAGGCCCGGCTCGAGCAGCTTGACGAACTTGCCGTCGACGATCAGCAGCGCGACCGAGGTGTCGGGAACTTCGACCGAGCTGACGGCTTCGGTAGCCTGCGTCAGGAGCGGCTGCTTCGCACGCACGAGCAGCTTCGCCACCGACGCCGCAACTTCCGGAGTCGCAGCAATGTCGATCTTCTCGACCTTCACTTCGATCGGGCCCTTCCAGTACAGCTGGCGCTTGCCCGGTGGCAGCACGCCCGCCAGCTTGCCGTTCTTGTAAACAAGACCCGTCTCGCTGTCGGTGAGCTCGACGATGTCGAAGTGCTTCTCCATCGTGGCGCGCGCATCCTTCACCAGGAAGTCCACGCGCGCGTGCTCGAACTCCGGGACCGTGAGGTCGTAGAGTTGCGCCTGTACGTCGCTCATCGGCGCGATGAGCCAGTGCTTGCCCGGCTCCAGCACACCTGCAAAGGTCTTGTTCTTCCAAACCAGTGCACGCTCATGCTGGGCGACGGTGATTCGCTTGATAGTCATGGTCGCTCTCCTTCTTCTTTCACTCGCCCAATGCCGTCGCTGGCCCATCCAGCAACGGCAATTCTCCGAATAAGTCCGAAGCCACCCCGCGCCTACCGCACGGGCATCGCGTTCGACGCGTCCTTCGCCGACCAGCGCACGGTCGTCATCGCTCGCGCCTCCGTGTCGCGAACGCTTGTTCAACCGTGCTTCTGGTCGAGCCGGGTACGCGTCGAGCATCGACGCACAGGGCGTGGTCCGCGCTGCGATCCAGGATCGCCGGGGCGCTTCGGATGCAGGACTTTCGTCCCGCGGATGGGATGCAGACTGGCATCAACAGGGGGAATCGAACCCCGAGCCGTTAGGCCTTCCAGTAACGACTTATCAGGTCGTTGCAATAGAGGGAGTTGAACCCTCGACAGAGCAGTCATTGACTGCTTGCTCTACCGACTGAGCTACATTGCAGTGGCGGACAAGGTTGCGTCGTGCGCGGTACACGCAGCAGCAGAGCTGCAGCGTGCCAGTGTGGTTGGAACCACAACCGCTGGCGCCAAACGCTGACCAAGACCTCGGTGACAACGAGCGTTCAGCACGCTCGTCGAAATTCTCGAACGGACGTGTGCATTCGCGAGCCCTTCGGCACGCCCTGGAGCAGGAACTCCATCTGGTCGGCCAGGATCTTGCGATTGCTCAGGATGAACGCCTCGTACCGGTTCGGCACGTACGGCACGTAGTGCAGCTTCATGTCCGCGGCCTCCGGCGTGCGGTTGGCCTTGCGGTTGTTGCACGCCTTGCACGCAGTGACGAGGTTCATCCACGAGGTGTCGCCGCCCTTCGAGCTCGGCACGATGTGCTCCATGTCGAGCTGATCGAAACGAAACCGCTGCGCGCAGTAGGCGCACACGTAGCGGTCGCGTGCGACCAGCATCTCCTTCGTAAGCGTCGGCACGTGATCGAAGTTGCGGACGATGAAGTCCTTGCCCTTGATCGCGATGATCGAGCTCGCGCGAATGAGCGACTGAATGCCCGTCGAACGCTGCGTGCCACCGCGCAGCACGAACTCGTGCGTGCCGATGGCCCACGCGATCATGTCGGTTGCGTAGTAGTGTGCGGCATCGCGCACGTTGATCCACCGGTGCGGAGCGCCGGCGACATCGAGCGCGAGAACATGCGGACTCATGGTGCTTCCTCCTCTGGTGGTTGCTGTGATGGACGTGCAGGATGGATTCGAACCATCGAGGGTCGGCTTATGAGGCCGATGCGTTGGACCGCTTCGCCACTGCACGGGAAGTAGTGTTGGTAGCCGCTGCCGGATTCGAACCGGCAACCTAAGTCCCGAATGAAAGTGGAGCCGAGAGTCGGAAGCGAACCGACGCCTTGCTGCTTACGAGGCAGCTGCTCTCGCCTGCTGAGCTATCTCGGCGTCGAAGTGGTAGGCGCGAACGGAATTGCACCGCTGACCTCTGCCGTGTCCGGGCAGCGCTCTGCTGACTGAGCTACGCGCCTAACAGTGATTGGGGTGACGTGCGGGGCTCGAACCCGCAACCGCCGAGTTCACAGCCCGGGGCTCTGACCTGTTGAGCTAACGGCACCATCGAAACAAGTTGGCTGGGAAGGTAGGGCTCGAACCCACATTCGCGGAGTCAGAGTCCGCTGTCCTGCCGATTAGACGACTTCCCAGCAAGTTCGAAGCGCGCCATACGCGCGCGCAGTTGGAGTTCCCGACGGGATTCGAACCCGTGTTGTCGCGTTGAAGGCGCGGCGTCCTGGCCGATTGGACGACGGGAACATGAAGTGGCGCTCTCATGGGGATTCGAACTCCAGTCTTCTCTGTGAGAGAGAGATGTCCTGTCCTGTTAGACGATGAGAGCAATTGCATTGGCGGCGGGTGAAGGATTCGAACCTTCGTGTCGGTGTCCGACCATCTGCTTTCGAGGCAGCGCCACTAGGCCTCTATGGGAACCCGCCGAAGAACTGGTGCGGCGTGCAGGAGTCAAACCTGCGACCTCCTGGGTCGAAACCAGGAGCTCTTACCACTGAGCTAACGCCGCATGTGTGGCGCGACGTGAAGGAGTTGAACCTTCGACCTCCGGCATCGCAAACCGGCGCTCTGTTCCAACTGAGCTAACGTCGCATGAGTGGTACACGCACTTGGGTTCGAACCAAGGACCTCCGCTTTGTAAGAGCGGCGCTCTGCCAGCTGAGCTAGGCGTGCGCATCTGGTGGAGAGAGTGGGATTCGAACCCACGCGGGACGTGCTTCGCCCCTGCGGTTTAGCAAACCGCCGCCTTGAGCCGCTCGGCCATCTCTCCGAATCGAATGTGGCTGGCCAGGCAGGAGTCGAACCTGCGCGATCTCCGGTAACAGCGGAGTGCTCTGCCAACTGAGCTACTGGCCAATTGAAAGTGGTGCACCGAGCAGGTTTCGACCCTGCGGCCTCCTGGGCTTCAACCAGGCGCTCTACCCGCTGAGCTATCGGTGCAGTGCAAGTGGCGCCACGTATGGGATTCGAACCCATGACCTCTCACTAGACAGGCGAGCACTCTGGCCGCTGAGTTAACGTGGCATCGCAAATCGATTGGCTGGGACTCCAGGATTCGAACCTGGGTTCTCGCGTTCAAAGCGCGATGTCCTGCCGCTAGACGAAGCCCAGCAACAGCAATTGGTGGATCGTGAAGGAGTCGAACCTTCAACCTGCCGGTTAAAAGCCGGCTGCTCTGTCGATTGAGCTAACGATCCAGTCGATGAACAGTGGTGCGGGCGACAGGATTCGAACCTGCACATGGCGGGACTCCGATCATTACTCGAAGACGGCATCGGCTTGGAAACGCGCTTCCCTAGCGACCCACTGAAGTAGCCGTTCGGTGCATCCGCAACCACGTGCCTGGGCCGATTACCCGCGTAGCCTCTTCGGCTTTCCCTCTTCAGCGTTTCAGGGTCGCGTTTACCTTTTCCGCTACGCCCGCATCGATAAATTGGTCCCTTCCCCCGGACTCGAACCGGGACGTCACGAGGACACTGCCTTCTGAGTGCAGCGCGTATGCCATTCCGCCAGGAAGGGAGAGCGAGGACCGGGCGCGTCCTTGCGAGACGGCCCTCAGGGAGACATCAACCCTTGATGCACATCACTTGCTTCAAGGTGTACGTCACATCGACGAGCTCGGCCTGCGCAGCCATCACTGCATCGATGCTCTTGTACGCGCCCGGGATTTCATCGAGCACGCCTGCATCCTTGCGGCACTCGACGCCGGCGGTCTGTTCCTTCAGATCTGCGAGCGTGTAGGTCCGCTTCGCAGCACCGCGCGACATACGACGACCCGCACCGTGCGAGCACGAGCAATACGAGTCCTCGTTGCCCTTGCCGCGCACGATGAACGACTTCGCACCCATCGAGCCCGGGATGATGCCGAGCTCGCCGCGACGCGCCGACACAGCGCCCTTGCGCGTCACCCAGACTTGCTGGCCGAAGTGCTCTTCGACCGTCGCGTAGTTGTGATGACACTGGACAGCGTTCTCGAACGTCGCGACCTCGCGACCGAATTCCGCATGCAGTGCATTGAGCACCGCGTGCAGCATCAGCGCGCGATTATGGGCGGCGTAGTCCTGCGCCCAGCGCAACCCTTCGACGTACATGTCGAACTCGGCCGTTCCCTCGTCGAGCCAGGCGAGATCGCGATCGCGGAGCTTGCGCTCCTTACGCTCTGCGATTTCACGAGCCATGCTGATCGCCGTCTCGCCGATCGTCTTGCCGATGTTGCGCGAGCCGGAGTGCAACATGACCCACACGTTGCCCGACTGGTCGAGACACAGCTCGATGAAGTGGTTGCCGCCGCCGAGCGTACCGAGCTGCTTGAACGTCTTCGACGCATCGTACTGACGGATCACGTCGAGGACGCGCAGGCGACCGAAGCGCTCGTGGAGCTTCTTGCCGGCTTGTGCGAGCTCTGCGCCGCGCACACCGTCGCGCACCGGGTTCACCGCCTCGTCATGCGATTCGAAGCCGACGGGAACGCGCTCTTCGATGCGCGAACGCAAACGATGCAACGAAGCTGGCAGCTCGCGCGCCGTGAGCGACGTACGCACCGCCGCCATACCGCAGCCGATGTCCACGCCGACCGCGCTCGGAATGATCGCAGCCTTCGTCGGAATTACCGAACCGACAGTCGCACCCTTGCCAAGATGCACGTCCGGCATTACCGCAACGTGGCCCGCAAGGATCGGCAACGCTGCGATGTTTCGCAGCTGCTGAACGGCTTCCGCTTCAACTTCGACCCCCGAGGTCCACGACTTCAGGTTGTCGATCTTCGTCATGTCCTCGATGCTCATGGCACATTCTCCTATTTTGAGTAACGAACGAACCAATGCATTGGTGCCGACGGCCGGAGTCGAACCGGCAATAGCTTGCGCTACCAGCATCTCGGGCTGGTGTGTCTGCCTGTTGCACCACGTCGGCGAATTCAAACTGGTGCGGACGACGGGACTCGAACCCATGGCCTCGACGTTGGCGACGTCGCGTTCTGCCTCTGAACTACATCCGCGAAATTCTCGATTGAAAATTGCAGAGCGAGTGAGACCCTCACGCTTGCACGTGCTGCAAAAAGTTCTCACCAGCTCCCGGCTCTCACCCAGACGTCGCAAACACTTCACCGCATGTTGGATGCGTGTGCGTGCGTCGCGTCGAAGAACTCGACGCGCGATGCGAGATCCGGGTGAGAGCCCTGATCCGAATTTCAGTTTGTTAAACAGCGTCCTGGCCGAACGTGCGGCGCAGGGGTCCATACGCGCGGCGCGTACGAATCCGTATCGAGGGCTTCACCTCGCGGACGGAACACTGTCTGGGTGGTTTTCGCCGACTCTGAGAAGAATCTCAGGTGGCTAAGGCTCCCGTGGGTGCCCCGTCCGGCTTGCGCCTTCGGGGGCAAAGAGCCCTAAAGGCGGTTACCGATCGAGCTCGGTCCCGAAGTCGCGGTAATTTTTCGCGACCGTTTGCGACCAGCTACCCATATCGACATCAAGAATCGACGGGCAGCCGCGCGCGGCGCGATTCAATTCGCGTAGCGTGCTATGCATGGCTGTTCCGTTGATCGAAAGCATTGGACTCACGTTTGCAATGAATGCGGCATGCGCCGCGGAATATCGAGCGGCGCGGAGAATAACACGCAGCGTTGCGGACGCAACTGCTATTTGATTGCACGTTGAAGCGCGTCGCGCTTTCTCGCGCGCAAGGCGCCAAGCAGCACCAGCGCGCCGCACATCAAGAGCGCAGTGCTCGGTTCCGGCACCGGGTGGTTCTCACGCGACGTGTGGAAATCGCCGGCGAGGTCCGCGTAGCTGTAGAACTCGCCGCCGTCGAATGGATATGCGAAGCCGACCGCCGGTCCGTTCGCACCAGGCGTCCCGTCCGGCGTAACAGTCATGAACAGACCGAACAGCGAAGCTGCACCCCCAGCGATCGTCGGACCCGTGCCGGTCAACTGCAGTCCAAAGGAGAGGATCGGAAAGTTCGGCGCTTGATACAGGTAGGTGTACGTGTAGATGTGACCCGCATCGAGCAGCCATTCGAGCCCTCCCATCCGCACCCAGCCGGACACCGGCGCCAGATCGAAGCTGGTGGCAAGCGAAGCGTCGTCGACCAGCGTCGCATCATCGAACGTCACGTCGAACGATGCAGTCGTGCCGGCCGGAAAGTCGTTCAGCACAGTGGGGAAGAACCCGCTCGATCCCGATACGGTGCCGTCGAAAGTCGCGTGAATGGGGACGGCAGCGGCGAGCTGGGAGACCAGGCACCCGAGCGCCGCAACGAGCAAAGGGATCATTCTCTTCATGGTTTACTCCTGTTGAACGCGCCTCGATATTGAGTGCGCGCCAGGAGTGCCACTACCCAAAATCATGGGTGTCGAGGAATTTGCCAGCCCGGCTCCCTGCGAACAGACACTTGGTCACGATTGCTCACAGCGAGCCGCGAGCCGCCGCATACCCTCGGCGCATGAATCCGCTCAAGGCATCGGCAGCGCTCTGGTTCATCGTGGCGACGGCCGGCCAATGGCTGTTCGCGTACTACGTGGTCGTCGTGTTCGGCGTCCGAGTCGCTGCTGATGGAGTGGCAGGACTCTCGCACTTCCGGCTGCTGCATGGATACGTGGCCGGCGACACGCTCGGCAACCTCGCGAGCACCGTTCACATCCTGATCGCGGTTGCGATTCATGGCGGTGGGCCGCTGCAGCTCATTCCACGAATTCGCAACTATGCGCCCGCCTTTCATCGCTGGAACGGGCGGGTGTTCCTGACAGCCGTGATCGTCTCCAGTTTGCTCGGGCTCTTCCTGGAGTGGCTTCGCGATGCGTATCTGGGATTCGCGGACATCGCCGGCAACACAGTGGCATCGCTACTCATCTTCATCTTCGCTGCGCAGGCGCTGCGCCATGCGCTGGCCCGGAACTTCGACGTGCATCGCCGCTGGGCGTTGCGGCTGTTTCTCGTCGCCAGCGCTGTGTGGTTCATCCGTCTCGGATCGTATGGGTCGCGGTTCCTCGAGCAGGCGTTCGATATCCGCTTTGCAGACGGGTATTACGATTCCTTGAACGCGGCCAAGCTGTTCGTGCCACTCGGTGTGCTGGAGCTGTACTTCTGGGCCGGACGCCGCTCGGGGACTCGCGCGCGAATAACCGTCGCGGCCTTACTAATCTGCATGACTGTGTTGACTGCAGTCGGCATCTACGGCGCGGCGACCCTCAAGTGGCTCCCCGCCATCATTGCCTGAACACTTCTTCGAGCAGCGCACGCATCGCGAGCCACGAGCGCCGATCGGCGCGTTCGTCATACGCAAATCCGGGCAGATTCCAGCGGTCGATCTCCGGATTCGTGAAGCTGTGGCCGACGCCGCCGTAGACGTGCATCTGCCAATCGACACCGGCGCGCGTCATCTCGGCCGCGAAGTCGCTGCGATGCTCCGCCGTGATGATCGGATCGTCGGCACCCTGGCACACCAGCACTTTGCCGCGAATCGCACCGGGCTGCGCCGGCGCGGAGGTCGCGAGCCCGGCGTGAAAGCCGATGGCGCACGCGATATCGGCGCCGCTGCGCGCAAGCTCCAGCACAGTGGTGCCGCCGAAGCAGAAACCGATCGCCGCAACTCGAGTGACATCGACGTTGGGCTGCTGACGCAGCAGGTCGAGCGCGGTAGTCGCCCGCGCACGCAGAGTGGGCAAATCGTTGCGCAGTAGTTGAACGGTCTGCCGTGCCTGATCCAGCGTCGGCCGCGGATCGCCGAATAGATCGAGCGCGAACGCGACGTAGCCGAGCTCGGCGACCTTGCGCGCGCGATCCTTTGGGTGCTCGGTCAAGAATCCGCCGCCCTCGTGTGCGACCAGCACTCCTGGCACGCGACGTCCCGCGGAACCGTCCGCGACGTAACCCGTGTAAGTAGCAGTGCCGATTCGATAGCTGAGAGGTTGCAGTGTCATGGAATGAGTCACCGGTACCGTGTAACGTTCCGACCCAAGCAGTCGCTTTCATAAGAGGATGAACAACTCATGGCTGACTCTACGCGCATTCCGAACAGCTTGGTCGACGGTCTCGATCGACGCGAATTCCTGACTGCAGCGACCCTGGCCGGCGCAGGTGCGATGTTCTTCGGTGGACCCGCGTCGGCAGCCGCCGAACGTTACCCGGCGGTCCGCAAGGCGGCGGAAGCCGGACGCGAAGCGGCCATCAAGCGGCTGCAGGACTGGATTGCGCTGCCTTCCATCGCGGCCGAGAACCGCAACATGAAGGAAGGCGTCGAATACATGGCGAATCTCGCGCGCGAAGCCGGCTTCGACACGGCCACCGTCGTGCCCACCGACGGACATCCCGGGGTGTTCGCCACGATGGACAACGGCGCGAAGCGTACGCTCGGCCTCTACTTCATGTATGACGTCAAGCAGTTCGATCCGGCGGAATGGTCCTCGCCGCCGCTCGAAGGCCGCATCGTCGACAAGCCCGGCTTCGGCCGCGCGGTGGTGGGCCGCGGCGCCGTCAATCAAAAAGGCTCCGAGGCGACCGTGCTCGCCGCACTCCACGCAATGCGCGCGGCCAAGGCCAAGGTCCCGGTGAATCTGGTGCTGGTGTGCGAAGGCGAGGAAGAGATCGGCTCGCCGCACTTCCATCAGATCGTGCAGCGCCCCGATGTATTCGCGGCGCTGAAGAAAGCGGAAGGTATCTTCATTCCCGCGAGCTGGCAGGATCTGAACGGCAATGTCTCCGTGAACCTGGGATCCAAAGGCGTCGTCGAGCTGGAGCTGGTCGCGAGCGGCGCGAAGTGGGGCCGCGGACCCAAGGGCGATATTCACTCCAGCCAGAAAGCCAACGTCGACTCGCCGGTGTGGCGTCTCGTGGCGGCGCTGAGCACGCTGGTCACGCCCGATGGCAATACCGCGACAATCGACGGCTGGTTCGAGAATGTCCGGCCGCTGAGCGCGCGCGAGAAGGAGCTGATCGCAGAAGTCGCACGCAACAGCGACGAGCAGGCGCAGAAGAAGCTGCTCGGCATCACGCACTGGATCGACGATCTGCCTTACAACCAGGCGCTCGAGCGACTGGCTTCGCAGCCGACGGTCAACATCGAAGGCCTGGTCGCCGGCTACACGGGCCCGGGCGGCAAGACGATCCTGCCTGGACGCGCAGTCGCGAAGCTCGACTTGCGCCTGGTGCCGAATCAGACGCGCAAGGAAGCCGTGGAGAAGCTGCGCGCTCATCTCGACAAGCGCGGCTTCAACGACGTCGAGGTGAACGTGAGCGGCGGCTACGATCCGACCGAGACTGCCGAGGACAGCCGCATCATTCGCGCCGAGCTGGAAACCTACAAGCGCGCCGGCATCACCGCGACGCTGAATCCGCGGCTCGCCGGCTCGTGGCCGGGTGCTGTGTTCACGGCGGCGCCGCTATCGCTGCCGGCTGGACACTTCGGCTTCGGCCACGGCTCGGGCGCGCACGCGCCGGACGAGTACTACGTGGTGGAGTCGACCAATCCGAAAGTCGCGGGCATCGTCGACGCCGAGATGGGCTACGTCGACATGTTCCACCAGATCGCGCAGATTCGTTAGCGTGCCTGCAGGATCCTGGCGAACTCGGCCCGCTCGCGTTCATCGTCGTTGCGGGCCGTCCCGCAGTCATGCCGCCGTCGACCGCGATGTCCTGACCGTTGATCAGGCTCGCCGCATCGCTCGCGAGGAACAGCGCGACCTGCGCGATGTCGTCCGGCATTCCCAGTCGCGGAATCGCCTGCCACGCCGGCAAGATCTGTTCGAGGGCGACCTTCAGGCGGTCGGTGGCACGATCCGCGACCGAATGCGCGAGACCGCCGCCCTTGCCGAAGATGCCTGATGATGCTGCCCGATCCTTGCTTCGTCATGATCGGCGCCACGTGCTTGAGCGCGAGCACCGTCCCGCGCACGTGCACCGCGAACACCGTGTCGAAGTGCTCGACATCGAGCTCGGCGATCGAGCTCACTTTCCCCGGGGCGCCGGCACAGCTCAGCAGACAATCGATGCGGCCGAAGCGCTCGACGGCCTGCGCCATCAGCGTCTGGATCTGCGCTTCGTTCGCGACATCCGTCTCGACGAAGCCTCGCTTACTGCCGCTACTTCGACTTTCGCAGGCTGCCGATCAAGCCTGCCAGCGCCGCCTCGCCGCCCTTCTTGCCGAGACCCATGTCGACGAACTCGCCTTCGGCCAGTGCATCCGAAAGCCGCTCGATCTGCAATAGCGTCGCAGCCAGAATTGCGTCATCACGGGTCCGCTCGCCGCTCAATACCTTGATCGTTTCGATCTGCCGCAAGCGGCTGCGCGCCCGTGCTGCGCGGACCGCATCGTTCTCGACCGACAACTGACGCAGGCTCCGTCGAAAAACCAGAAATGCCTTGTGATGCGCGACGAAGGCCTGCGCCAGGCGCGCATCGCCCGCATTCTCCGCGAGCAGTTTACGCACGACCTGGATCTCTTCCTGCTGCCAGCGCTCGTAGACCTCGATGAAGATTTCCACCTTGTCATCGAACCAGCGATAGAAGGTCTGCGGTGCGAACCCGGCGCGGCGCGCGATCCGGTTCGTATCGGTGCCGCCGAACCCGTGCTCGTTGAACTCGCTCGCGGCCGCTTGCAGCAACTTGTCGGGCGTGGCTTCGACGGCTCGTTTCATGCAGGCAGTTGCGCGGCAAAATTCAGAAACGCCTCCGCGAAGGCGTCCGGTTGTTCCAGGAACGGAGTATGCCCTCCTTCGAACTGCGTCAGCGTTGCTTTCTTCAAGCGACGAATGGCCGGCAAGCAGTACTTGAGCGGAATCGTGCGGTCGCTGCGCGCCCAGGCCACCCACATCGGCGCGTCCAATGAGACTGCCAGGTCGATGAGATTCGCGCTTGGCTGACCGAAACCATGCCACGCACGGCGTAACAGAGTTGCGCGAGTCGGCGCGCGCTCGACTATTCGCTGTCGCTGCGCCGCTGCTGCAGGTTCCGTGAGCACCATGCGGTAGTACATCCAGAAGACCGGCTTGAACCAGAACGCCCGGCGCTCCGCGGCGGCGAACAGCCGCTCGAACAAGCGACAGAAGCGCTGCACAGCGGGCGTGATCTCGACCAGTCCGCTCGAATCGCACAGCACGAGGCCGCACACCGGTCGTTGCGACGCGTAGCAGATGGCGGCGCCGCCGCCGATGGAATTGCCGATCACGATCGGATTGCGGATCTGGAGCTGGTCGAGCGCCTTCACGAGCAGCTCGCCGTAGCGAAGACTGCTCGGCGGATTCTCGTCATCCATGGAATCGCCGTGCCCGGGCCACTCGATGCAGACGATCTCGTAGCGATCGGCCGCGCGCTCCACGAATGCATCGAAGTCATGTGCGTCGTGCAGCAGCGCTGTAAGGCATACCACAGGAGTTCCGCGCCCAGCCCTGTGCACAGCGAGCGTTACGCCATCCGCGACGACGCTACTCGTGCGATCGATCATGTCGGCGCCGCTGCACGCTCGCGCAGTGCTGCGTTGGCGGCCAGCAGGCACAGTCCGCCGGCAATCGCCAGGTCTTTGGTCATGGGCAAGGCTCCGTTGTGATTGATCTATCACATCGAGCCGCAACGCTAGCGCACCGCGGGTGATATGTCTATCACCCCGCGCGTGCGGCGACTTGCCAGCAGCTTGCAGTGAAACGGGCTTCGGTTCCCTGCACGTAAGGATCCATGGCGGCGCGGACCGCAGTGGCGACCTGCGCACGGGTGTGCGGGTCTGCGTCACGCAGAGCCGTGCCGACAGGCCCGAAGCGGGTGCCGTAACGGATCAGCTCCTGCTCGGGCATCGTGCAAACGACGTCGATCGGCCGGATGTCGATCTCTGTCCAACCGCTCGCCTCGAGGATGGCGCGCGCGCGGCGCTCGTCGGCCAGGCCGAACGGTCCGGCGACATCGGCACGGCGCCCCTGCAGATTCGGTAGCAGCGGAGCCGCGACCCGCTCGGCTGCGGTCATGAACGGGTTCGCCTCGGGACCGCGCCACGTGATCGAGCACAGCCTCGCGCCCGGTGTTCCCGCGCGTCGGAGATTTGCAAAGGCCGCGACGGGATCGGCGAAGAACATCGTGCCGAAGCGGGAGATGAGCAGCTCGAAGCTGCCAGGCTCGAATGGGTAGCTCTGCGCATCGGCGCAGATGAACGTCGGTTGCGTACGATCCTGCGCGGACAGCATGCGCGCGGCTTCGATCATCTGCTCCGAAATGTCGATCCCAACGGACTGCCCTCGTGAATCGAGCAGCCGCGCAACAGCACGCACCGTGCTACCCGTACCGCAGCCAATGTCGAGCACGCGTCGCGCCCCACTCGCCGCGACTGCTTCGACCAGCAGATCCTCGAACGGCTGCAGCGTGCGATCGAGC
>DATENH010000260.1:0-9480 GCA_035275145.1 Steroidobacteraceae bacterium
GGGACACTATCTATCGGCGTGCGCTTTGATGTTCGCGCAAGCGGACGACAAGGAGCTGAAGGCGCGCGGCGATGCCATCGTCGGGGAGCTCGCGAAGTGCCAGGCCAAGTTCGGCAACGGCTATCTCAGTGCGTTTCCGGAAGAGCTGTTCGATCGACTCCGCGCGGGCCAGCCCGCATGGGCACCGTTCTACACGCTGCACAAGATCATGGCCGGCATGCTCGACATGCACGTGCTCGCCGGCAACGCACAGGCGCGCGACGTGCTCGAACGCATGGCGACTTGGACCGCGCAGTGGGTGCGACCGATCGATGACGCGCTGATGAATCGCATTCTCGAGCGCGAGTACGGCGGCATGAACGAAGTGCTCTACAACTTCGGCGCGCTCACCGGGCAGGATCGCTGGCGTGAGCTGGCGCAGCGCTTCGATCGCCGGCGCATCTTCGAGCCGCTCGCCGCCGGGCGCGACGAGCTGCAGGGATTGCACGTCAACACAACCATCCCGCAGGTGATCGGCGCAGCGCGCGGCTTCGAGCTCACGGGCGACAGAAATCTGCACGACTGCGCCGACTACTTCTGGCACACGGTCACCGAACGTCGCGCCTACTGCACGGGCGGGACGAGCAACGGCGAGTCCTGGAACGCTGCGCCTGGGAAACTGGCCGGCGAGCTCTCGGGCTACACGCAGGAATGTTGCGTCACCTACAACATGCAGAAACTGACGCGGCACATCTTCGGCTGGAGTGCCGATCCGCGCGCCGCCGACTACTACGAGCGTGCCTACTACAACGGCATTCTCGGCGTGCAGCACCCACGCGACGGCAGCAAGCTTTACTACGTACCGCTGCAGAGCGGCTTCTGGAAACTGTTCGGCACTCCGATGCACGACTTCTGGTGCTGCACCGGAAGCATGGCGGAAGCGTTCTCGAAGCTCGGCGACAGCATCTACTTCAAGGATGACGACGGCCTGTATGTGAATCTGTTCGTGCCGTCGGAAGTGACCTGGCAGGAAAAAGCTCTGCGCATCGTGCAGGACACGACCTTGCCGGAGAGCGATCGCGTGACGCTCACTGTTCGAGCGAGTGCGCCTCGGCGTGCACAGCTACGCATTCGCGTGCCGTACTGGACCAGCGGCGGATCGGCGTCATTGAACGGCAAGCAGCTTGAAAGCTTTGCGACGCCGAGCAGCTACTTCGTGCTCGATCGCACCTGGCGCGACGGCGATCGGGTCGAGCTGCGCTTGCCGATGCGTTTGCATGCCGCGCCGATGCCGGACGATCCGACGGTGCAGGCCGTGATGTATGGGCCGATCGTGCTTGCCGGCAAGCTCGGCACTGCGGGTCTCACTGCCGACACTCTGCGTGCGGAGCCGACCAAGCCGCGGACCGTTCCGGAGTACAAGGCCGAGCCGGTCGCGGCCCCGGCCATTCGGGCGCCCTCCGCCGATCCGGCAAGCTGGCTCAAGGCCTCCGGCCCGCTCGAGTTCCGCACCGTCGGCCAGGCGCACGAGCTGACGCTGGTGCCGCTGAACCGGGTGTTCGACGAGCGTTACGCCGTTTATTGGAAGGTCTCCGTGTAGGAACGGCCGGTCCTCGTTCGTCATTGGGATACAGGCCCACTGAATCGAAGCGGAGGACTCCCCATGGCCGAGCGAGAACGCGTACCGAGCCCGAAGGTCGTAGCGGAAGGCGACTGGCTGAGCCAGCGCAAGGCGCTGCTGGAACAGGAAAAGGAGCTGACCCGGCAGCTCGATCGCGTGAACGCCGCGCGGCGCCGCCTGCCGATGGTCAAGATCGAAAAGCCGTACACGTTCGAGGGACCGAACGGCAAGGTCGGGCTGCTCGACCTGTTCGAAGGCCGCCGCCAGCTCATCGTCTATCACTTCATGTTCGACCCGGCGTGGGAGAAAGGCTGCCCGGGCTGCACCGGCTATATCGACGCGATCGGCGACCTGTCGATGCTGGCCAAGCGCGATACCACGTTCGTGACGATCTCGCGCGCGCCGCTCGCCAAGCTCGAAGCTTTCAAGAAAGCGAAGGGCTGGAAGTGGCCGTGGTATTCCTCGTTCGGCAGCGACTTCAACTACGACTTCCACGTGACGCTCGACGAGAAGGTCCGTCCGGTCGAGTACGACTATCGCACCAAGGCGGAAATGGAAGCGGCGAAGGTGCCGAACCCCACCAAGGGCGAGGAGCACGGCCTCAGCGTGTTCTTCCGCGTCGACAACGACGTCTTCCACACCTACTCGACGTACGCGCGCGGCACCGAATCTCTCACCGACGCGTACGCCCTGCTCGACCGCACTCCGTACGGCCGGCAGGAGGACTTCGAAGACTCACCGGCGGGCTGGCCGCAGAAACCGACGTACGGCTGAGGTCGCTGCCAACGCGAGCAGCATCAGCACGTTCGTCGAGCCTCCGCCGCCGCCGCCGCCACCACCGCCCCCCGGAGGCGCTGGCGGAGGCGGCGGGGGCGCAGGGGTCGGGTCGTCGTCGGTGATGGTCAGCACTGCGCTGGTCTGGGCGCCGAGGGTTGCACCGCCAGTCGGCGTCGAAAGCGTGAGCGTCACCGTTTCGTCGGGCTCGTCCGTCGTGTCCTGCAGGATCGGCACGCTCACCGTCTTCGCGGTTGTGTCGCCGTCCGCGAAGTTCACGATGGTGTCGGTGGCGGTGTAGTCGGCCGCGGCTGCAGCCGTGCCGTTCGAAGTCGCGAGTCGCGCGCTGACTGCGCCTGAGCTGCCGCCAGTCCGAGTGACTGTGATCGTCGCGTTACCTGCACCCTCGGCTGCCGAGTAGGTTGCCGCGCTGAGTTGCAGAGTACCGTTGCTCGGCGGAGGCGGCGGCGGTGGCGGTGCGCCGTCGTTGATCGTCAGCACGGCGGTTGATTGCGTGCCGAGATCGCCGAGACACCAGTTCTTCGTCAGTGCCAGATTGACAGTCTCTGCGCCTTCCGCCACGCCGTCGGCAACGATCGGAATATTGAACGTCTTCGGAGTCAGATCGCCGTTGCGCCACTCGAGGGTCACATCGGTCGGCGCGTAGTCCGCAGTCGCAGTCGCCGTGCCGGCACTGGCGGTTGCGCGCACTTTCACCGGGCCGCCGGCACGACCGGTACGATTCACAGTGATCGTCGCGACCCCGGGCGCTTCAGACACGCTGTACGTCGCGGCTGAGAACGCGAGCGTCGGCATTGCAGGCGGCGTGGCATCGCTCAGCTTCGCGATGAACGCGTCGGGACTGATGGTCGGCGGATGCGAGCCCTTGAAGCCCTTGTAGGTCGGAAAGTCCCCCGAGTTGGTCGAGCCGATCACGTAGACGTTGTTGCCGCTGTCGACCGCGATGTCGTTCAACAGGTGGGCGCTGATGTCGAAGCCGCCGCTGAACACCTGTGGCGCGCCTATGCGCATGCCGAACTCGACGGTCGAGCCGTCCGCACTGAGGCGCACGATGGCCGGAGAAGCGACGTTCGCAAGACAGGTCTCCGGGCTCTCGCCGACGCGCAGATCAAGCTGTGGCGGACCTTCGATCGCAAGGTACACGCGATTGCTGCTGTCGAGCGCGATCGGATTGGTCGAGCCCCCCGGCGCCCGCGCGAAGTAAGTGGCCCACACCAGCGAGTTGCCGGCCGGAGCGAGTTTCGTCACGAACCCGAGGTAGTTGTTCGAGAACGTCGTGCGAAACGCACCGGGCGTCACTGGGAAGTCCCCAGTCGTGCCCGCGACGTACGCACTGCCGGCAGCGTCCACCGCGATCGCACGCGGCTCGTCGCTGTTACTGCCGCCGAGATAGGTCGAGTACACGATGCCGGTGGCCGTCGAATTGATCTTCGTGACGAACACGTCGAAGCCGCCACTGAGGGTGGAATCGAACGGATTTACCAGCGGCAGCTCCGTCATGGAAAACGTCAGACCGGTGAGGTAGACATTGTTGCTGCTGTCGAGCGCTAGCGCGCGAATGCGAATGTCGGCGCCGAAGGCAGTGCCGAAGCGCGTCAGGTACGCAAGACCGCTGCCATCCGGCAACAGCTTCGCGATGTACTGATCGCCGGTCGTGTTGATGACGCCCGCTGTCGTCTGCAGCGGCACCGTCGCTCCCGGCGGCGAGGCACCCGCGAGATAGATGCTGCCCGCACTGTCCGCCGCAAAGCCGAGGACGGTTTCAGTCGCGCTGGAGCTCAGATAGGTCGAGTAGACCAGCGCAGAGCCGGTCGCGTTGAGCCGCAAGGCCACCGCGTCGGTATCGAAAACCACACCCTTCGAGGTGGGATCGAGCGATCCGGGCGTCGTCGGGAAATCGCGCGACTGCGACGTGCCGCCGAACAGCACCTCATCGTTCGGGGTCACCGCAATGCCGCCCACGCCGACCTCATCGCCCGTGCCGCCGATGTAGGTCGAGTACAGCAAGGCGTCGCCAGCAGCGTTGAGCTTGACGATGTAGAAATCGAGATCTTCCTTCAGCGCCGGCTGCAACACTCCGGCAGTCGTCGGAAAGTCGTCGGAATTCGTCACGCCCGCTGCATACACTTCGCCGGCAGCATTGACTGTGATCGCCTGATACGGATCGACGACGCCGCCGACGGCCTCGACCCCATGATCGCCGCCCATGAACGTCGAATACTCGTAGATCGGATCGATCACGAGCTGGCGCGAATGGTCGTAGCGGCCGAGTTCGAAGCGCAGCTCGTCCGGCGCGACCTGCACGAAGCGCACATCGATCGTCCGCGACTGGCCATCGGCGTCGCGCTGATAGGCCACGGGCATGTGATGGATCAACTCGCCGCTCGAAGTGCGGACGATCAACTCGCCGCGCGTGCCAACCTCGACCTGCTCCGCGCCGGCGAAGCGCAGCCGAATCGCGTCGGCGGCGGCACCCGGCTCGAGAATGAAGTCGTATTCGGGCCGGCTGCGCGTGCCGTAGAGCTTGAGGCTGATGCCCGGATAGAGATCGGTCAGTCTGACCGCAGCGAACTGCTGCACGCCGGCGACCCACTTCGCGGGGTCGCGGCCTTTGAGATAGTTGGTGCGCCCGGGGATCGCGTCCTCACCGTGCACGCCCGGCAGCAGCGCGCCGGGAAAGCTCATGCGAACGGCATGGTCCTGTTGCCCGCCGTCCAGGCGCCACACGACTTCCCGCGCAGTGATGAACTGCGTGTAGCCGGAGCCGTGCGTGATGAAGCGCACCTGCGGATCCGTCTGTCCATGGTTTTCTTCGAATGCGAGCGGCAGTCCCTGCAGCTTCGCCGCCGGCGCATCGGCCTGCGCGGCGGGCAAGTACGCGGGCAACTCGACCCCGGCGCCGAAGCGCTGTGCAGCCAGCATCACGATCAATGCCGTCGCTGCGACCAAAGGAATCGGCCACTGCCTGAGAACCCACGTTGACACTGCGCATCTCCCCGTTCTTCTGACGCAGGGAGAGTGCCAGCAGCGGACTTACAAATGACTTACGGGAAGTCAGCCCTCGCGCTTCATGCGCTCGCGGCGCGCGATCTCATCGGCGGAGGGTTTGTCGAGGGCGAACGAGCCCGGCTTGACCATGCCGGCGCGCTCGTAAGTGACGATCGTGACGCCGCTCGGCGAAACCTTCGAGTCGATCAGCTTGAGCGCGGTCGGGATCGTGCCGGTGCCGAACAGCCGCTTGCCCTTGCCGAGCACCAGGGGGTAGATCAGCAGCTGGATGCGGTCGATGAGGTCGTGCTTGAGCAACGTCTGCAACAGCTGACTGCTACCCTGGGTCAGCAGCGTCGGACCGTCCTCGCGTTTCAGTCGCGACACTTCCATCGGCACGTCGTGAATCGCGACGGAGTTCTTCCATTTCAGCGGCGCGCTCGACGAGGTCGCGACGTACTTCTTCACGTTGGTCAGCGCTTCGGCGAACGGATCGTTCTCGATGTACGGCCAGTGCGCCGCGAAGATCTCGTAGGTCTTGCGCCCGAGCAACAGCTCATAGGGCTGGCCGAAGATGCCGCCCATCACGTCGCCGATGACGTCGTCCCAGTAGTTGACCGTCCAGCCGCCGAGCTCGAAGCCGCCGGTGGGATCTTCCTCCGGACCGCCGGGAGCCTGCATCACGCCGTCGAGACTGACGAAGGCCGCGGCGTGCACGTTCCTCATTGTGAAGTTTCTCATCGCCCGACACATTGGCATGAGCACATTGCCAATGCATGCACCCGCTGCCGCGAAATTGTTATCAGTTTGTAACGTATGAGTCGCGGTCGCGGGTTAACGACGCCGAAGTGCGCGGACCGCGAGTCCACGAGTTGCCGATTGCGCGCCGCTGTCCGCCTCTCGACCGCTGTGATCCTGCTCTCTGCCCCGCTCGCGGGCGCACAGGACGACCAGGGACAGGACAATCAGCACGGCGATCGGGATCGCGGTCGCAGCATCGTCACGGTCGCCTTCGGCGCCGGCATGAACACGGCGCAACCCGGCAACGAGCAGAATCACCACATCCTGCCGAACGTCATCCGTGTCCGGGCCGGCGACGTCGTGAACTTCGTAGTCTCCGGCCTGCACGTCATTCGCGTGTACGACACGGGCGTGCAGCTCCGCGACGTGAAGGCGCAGATTCCCGACGAGTGTGAGGTCAACCCGACGCCGCCGGCCGAATTTCCCGCGAACTGCTTCACGCAAGGTCCGGTTGCAGTGATCCCGCCGCTCGGCCTCGACGTGCTCTACGAAGGATTGAACTCGATCGGCCCGCCGCCGCAGGTGCCGCCGTTCGCGCCGCTGTCGCTAGCGCAGAACCGCGTCGAGGCAGTGTCGTTCCTGAATCCCGGCCGCTACCTCGTGATCTGTGCGGTGCTGGAGCACTTCAACGACGGCATGTGGGCCGTCGTGGAAGTCAGCGGTCGCGATCAGGGCCGCACCTGATCGAAGACGAACCAGTCGCGCTCGATCTTGCCGTTTGCGATGCGGTAGACCGACATCTCGTCGGCGACTTTGCCGGTCGGCAAGGTCGCCGTCTCGCTGACGACGATCATGTCGTTGAGCGCAACGGTGCCCAGCGTCTGCACCTGCGCCGGTGCGCCGTTCGCGAACATCTTCACGTAAGCCTCGCGGCGCGTTTTCTCGTCGACAATTTTTCCGGAAGGCTTGTCGCCGAGTGTGTGCGCGTTGCCGCTGCTACGGAAGTTCTTTGCGCTCGGGCTGTACAGGCCGAGGAATGCTTCGACATCGCCGCGATTGTTCGCATCGCCGAACCTGGCGATGACCTCCTCGGCCGAGCGTGACGCCGCGGCGTCGTCCTGCGCCGAGCTGGCGAGGTGCCAGAGGTCCTGGATCAGCCCTTCGCGAACGCGATAGATCGCCAGCACGTAACCGGGCGGCGAGCCGTCGGGATTGGTGAACTTCAACTTGGTCGCGACCAGGTCGCCGGCGGCAACCATGTCGAGGAGCTGCACGCGCGACAGCGGGCGACGCGCGAGCATTTCGCTGAAGAACGTCTTGCGCTGGTCCTGCGTGCCCATCTTTTCCGACAGATCTCCCGTCAGACGATCGGGATCCTGCGAAGTGCGAAAGATCCGCGCGTCCGCGGCAAACAGCGACAACAGCGTGGCTGCGTTGCCGTCGTTCAGCGCTTGCACGTCGGCGCGAACGACCGCCTGCGGGTCGATATTCGCGGCAGCGACCCGCGTGAAGTCCATGCGAATGGTCTTCGAGGGCTTGCCCGGGCTCATCGCCTCCCAATCCTGCACGTGGTGCTCGGCGTCGACGTAGCGCCAGGTGGTCGAATGGAAGTGCTGAGGATGCGTGTCGAGATTTTTCGCGTCCTTCAGCACCCAGCGCAGCACCTGCGGATCGTCCGACTCGTCGACGTAGTGCAGCTGATTCCCCATGTCGCAGTAGTGATCGGCTCGCAGCTCGTTGCCGACTACGTAGAAGACCGTCGCGGTGAGTTGTTCGCCGTTCTTCCATTCCTCGTGCAGCAACGCGGTGCCGAAGGCGATCGGCCGAAAGATGTCGACCATGGTCTCGTCGTTCGGCAACGGCGCGTGCCATTCGCCCACCAGGCTGCGCATTCTTGCGAATGCGGTCTGCGCGTCGGCGCGGGAGGCAGCAGCATTCAACAGCGCCAGGACGACCAGCAGGCACGTGAGCAGCATTCTCATCGATGAATCCTCGGTTGGGATGAATGGCTGCAGTCTCAGCGGCTGGCCGGCCGTCGCGGAAGTGAGCGTCGTCATGGCCGAGGGGCATGACAGGAGTCATGTGACACGCCCCGGACACGTCGGTAGCCGGAAAAAGTCGCGCCTTTTTCCGGCGCTCGTCGCAAGGGCCTTGGCCGCTTTCGACCAGACAACTAGACTCGATCGCATGGGCCTCACGCAGTCGTCATTGGTTCGCGTCGGCTGCAGCCTGATGATCGCGGCGGCCGGGATGCGGGCTGCGTTCACTGCGCTGTTCGAGCTCGACAAGTTCGGCCTGGCGCAGCCTTGGCCGCTGCAGTGGTCGGTCGGTTACGCCGCTTTCATCGTCGGCTATGCCCTGGCGTCGCGAACGCGGATCGACACCCGCGAGCACGCCGGCCTGCTGATCCTGCAGAGTCTGTGCGCGCTCTATCTAGTCTGGCTGTATCCGAATTTTCTGGTGACGGCCCTGCTCGTGGTCGTTGCCTGGCAGATCGCCTGGTCGACGACGGTGCGCAAGGCAATCACCGCGGTTCTGGCGCTGGCGGCAGCGCTCGCCGCGATGAAATGCGTGGATCAGGCAGATGGCATGTCGTTGCTGGTGCTGATGAGCACCTGCGGTTTCATGCTCTTTGCCGTCAGCGCCGCTCACCTGGCGCGTAGCGAGGCAAGCGCACGCGAGAGTCTGGCGAAAGCGAACGCGGAGCTCCGCGCCACTCATGCCTTGCTTGCCGACAACGCGCGCATGGCCGAGCGTTTGCGAATCTCGCGGGACCTGCACGACGTGCTCGGACATAACCTGACGAGTCTCACGGTCCATCTGGACGTCGCCGGCCGATTAGCACAGGGAGCCAGCGTAGAGCACGTTCAGTGTGCGCGCGCGATTGCGGGAACGCTGCTCGACGAAGTCCGCGGCGTGGTGAGCCAGATCCGCGTTCAACCAGTCGATCTGCGCGCGACGTTGTTGTCGCTGACCGAAGGCTTGCCGGGCCTGCGTGTCGATCTCACGCTTCCGGATGAGCTGACGGCTCTCGATCCCACGCGTGCCGATGCGATCTTGCGCTGCGTGCAGGAGCTGATCACGAACACGATGCGCCACGCGCAGGCGCAGGCGCTCTCGATCGAGATCCGACAAGCGGTCGACGGTGCGCTGTCGATCGCGGCCCGCGACGACGGCCGCGGCGGCGAAGTGATCGAAGGACACGGGCTTGCCGGCATGCGCGAGAGATTCGAGGCCCTCGGCGGGAGCCTCGCGGTCGCGGGCGCGCCGGGCGGCTTCAGCGTGCAAGGACAGATTCCCGCGCTCGGAGCCGTTTCGTGATCCGAGTCTGCCTCGCCGACGATCAAGCGTTGTTT
>DATENH010000261.1:0-3367 GCA_035275145.1 Steroidobacteraceae bacterium
CTCCCTGCCCTCCCCCGCGAGCGGGGGAGGGAGGGGAATCGGAGTTGCCGAGCATGACGACGCGGCGATGGCCCATGCGTGGCGGACGCGCGGTGACGGCGAACTGCGAGCCCAGCTCCTTCTGTACCTCGTTGGCGAACGAGCGCTGCGCACCCATGAAATCTTCGTGCGGATGATCGTGCGAATGCCGCGGCGGATGCTCCGCGCGCAGTTGCTCCAGCACTGCGTCGCGCTGATCGGGTGCAAGCCGCGCGAGCTGCTGACTGACCTCGACGATGCTCGCCGCGGCCGCACTGGAACCGCTCTCCATGAAAGCCAGCTCGCGTCGTTCGCGCAGCACGAGCGACAACAGAACGAGCAACGCTACCGCTACGACAGCAACGGTCGCCGCGAACAATCGGCCGAACAAGGTTTCCGGCAACGGCACGCGCATCAGTACTGCTCCACCGGAACGCCGATCACGTAACCCTCGCCATAGATCGTCTTGATGATGCGCGGCGCACGCGCGTCGTCGCGCAGCGTCTGGCGCAGACGGCTGATCCGGACATCGATGCTGCGATCGAACGGATCCAGCTCGCGACCGCGCACCAGCTCCATCAGCTGGGCGCGTGACAGCACCCGAGTCGCATGCGAAAGGAGTACCGACAGCAGCCGAAACTCTGCGCCGCTGAGAGCGGTCTGGCTGCCGTCACTGTGGGAGAGCGTGCGCGTCGTATTGTCGAGCTGCCAGTCCCCAAACCTATAACCAATGGCCTGGCGCAGGTCAGGATCACGCGGCATGTGCGCCGTGCGGCGCAGGATCGCCTTGATGCGTCCGACCAGCTCGCGCGGACTGAAGGGCTTCGGCAAGTAATCGTCGGCCCCGACTTCCAGGCCCAGCACCCGGTCGATCTCCTCGCCGAGCGCCGTGAGCATCAGCACCGGGATCTGCGACTGGGTGCGCAGGTCGCGGCACAGCTTGAGGCCGTCTTCGCCGGGCAGCATCAGGTCCAGCACGATCAGGTCGACGTGCGTCTGGTCGAGCGCCCGCCGCATCGCCTTGCCCTCGGCGACTGCCGTGACGCGATAGCCGTTCTTCTGCAAGTAGTCGCTCAGCAGCGTGCGGATGTCGCGGTCATCGTCCACGACCAGGATATGCGGCGCTTCGCTCATGTCCGGCTACTGTACACGTGAGATGTAACGAACTGTTGCAGCCCGCACGACGGCAACAGTCGGATACAGATTGCTACGTCAACCGCGAAATCGATCGCGTAGTTGACGATTGGAGTTGCGCTCTAGGTCCGCTAGCCGAGCTCGCCTTTGATATAGCGGTCCAGCAATTGCGGGTCGGAGTCGTAGACCCAGCATTCGCGCAAGCGACCTTCGGCAACGGTGAAGATCAGCACGCGGTCCATCTCGACGCGTGCCTCACCGGTGCCGAAGCTCTCGCGCGCAATGATTGCGCCGCGCTCCGTTCCAGCCAGCGTCGCAACGATCCGGACGAGGCGTCGATTCGTGCGCCGCGTGAGCTCGCCCAATGCCTGCCGGACCTGGTCCGCACCCGCGTGCGTCGATGCAGCGAGCAACGACTACGCACAGTTGCGCGCCCTCGCCACGACGAACGGCGAGCGCTCGCATCTCGACCTGCGTTGCGAACAGTTCCTGATCGATCGGCTGAACGGGTTGCGCAGGGACGGCGCTTCAGCTTGACACTCGCAGCGCATTGGAAACGCTGCTCAATGGCCGGACCGCACGAGCGCCCGATGTCCGCGTCATGCAGGCGCTGCAGCTACAAGTTGTGGGTGGCGATGGGCGCGGCCGTGCGCTCGCTGCAGCGTGGCGCGAACCTCACGCAGGCCAGCCTGGACGCGGGCTTCTCCAGCCCGGCTCATTTCAGCAGTGCCTACCGTCAGATGTTCGGCATGGAGCCTTCGCGGCTCGTATGGAAGTAGTGCTGTAGGAATCAGTCGACGTCGTCAGCGGCTGACAGCGGCAATCGGGACCTTTCGGGGGGTCGACGCGTTTTGCCGATCGAATGCACAACGCTCGACCCACCTCGGCCCTACTTCTTGTTGGATGTCTGCTGCTCTCCGCCTGTGGCGGTGGCGGTGGCGGCCAAAGCACTGCCGCACCGCCCTCGGCGCCGGCCCAGCCGCAGCCCGGTCCGCCGGTGTTTCCCACCAACGAGTGGGCGACTGCAACGCCGGCCGAGATGAACATGCAGGCCGCCAAGCTCGATGCAGCGCGCGACTATTCGCTGATCGGCGGCGGTTCCGGATTCATCACGCGTCACGGCCGGGTCGTCTATACGTGGGGCAGTACTTCCAAGCTGTACCCCGTCAAGTCCGCAACCAAATCGATGGGCGGTATCGCATTGGGCCTGGCGCTGGACGACGGCCGGGTGCGACTGACGGACTCCGCGCAAATGCATCTGTCGACGCTCGGAGTCCCGCCGACCAGCAACCGGGCGACTGGCTGGCTCGACCAGATCACGATCCTGCAACTGGCCACGCACACCGCGGGCTTCGAAAAACCCGGTGGCTTCGTGCCGCTGCAGTTCGAGCCCGGCACGACCTGGTTGTACTCGGACGGCGGCGCAAACTGGCTCGCTGACGCGCTCACGCAGGTGTACGGCGAGGATCTCGAGTCGCTGTTGTTCTCGCGCGTGTTTTCGACCATCGGCATCACCAGCGACATGCTGATCTGGCGCGACAACGCTTCGCGCACCGACACTCTCGGCGGCGTCAAGCGGCGCGAGATCTCCTCGGGCATCGAGGCGAACGTCGATGCGATGGCGCGCATCGGCTACCTGTTCCTGCGCGGCGGCGTCTGGGACGGGCAGCGCGTGTTGTCGCAATCCTTCGTCGACCTCGTGCACACGCCGCGGCCGGAGAGTGCCGCTGCCAAGAACGCCGAGCCGGACCACGACCCGACGGCGACGGTGAATTACGGCGTGCTGTGGTGGACCAATACTTCGGGCGAGATGCCCGGTGTACCCAAGGACGCGTATTGGGCCTGGGGACTGGGCGATAACCTGATCGTCGTGATTCCGAGCCTGGACATCGTGATCGCGCGCACCGGCAACGATCCGGACGATTCCTCGCTGCCGCAACTGCGCACCGAGCGCAACAGCGACTACAAGGTTCTCGAACCGCTGTTCACGCCGATCGTCGAGTCGGTCACCGACTGAAGCAGCCGCTTCAGAACCGGTAGCTCGTCTCCACAGCCCAGGTCTTGCCGTTGCCGGCCTCGCTCAATGGAATGCAGGCCTGCAGGCGGCCGGGCACCGGCAGGTACTGCAGAATCTGCGTCGCACCGATTTCCGAGGTGAAGAAGCCCAGCAAGGTGAGCTCCTTCATCGTGAGGATGAACGGACGCGCCGGCCCCT
>DATENH010000262.1:0-22724 GCA_035275145.1 Steroidobacteraceae bacterium
GCGGCGGCTAAAGCTCCCGCGAAGACTCCCGCCACCAAGAAGAAGGCAGCGGCGAAGCGCACACCGACGAAGAAGTAGTCATGGCGCCCTCCGCTCCCTTCGTCCCGGCAGTACTGTCCTATCTGCGCGGACTTCAGGACAGCATCTGTAGTGCGATCGAGCAGACCGACGGCAGCGCGCGGTTTCGTCGCGATGCCTGGCAGCGAGCGGAAGGCGGTGGCGGCGAGAGTCGCGTGTTCCGCGACGGCGCGGTCTTCGAGCAGGCCGGCGTAAATTTTTCACACGTCATGGGCGCGAAATTGCCGCCGAGCGCGACGGCACAGCGACCGGAACTGCAGGATGCGCAGTGGCTCGCGGCCGGTGTGTCGCTCGTATTTCATCCGCTCAACCCGTACATCCCGACCACGCATGCCAACGTGCGCTTCTTCTGCGCGACCAAGCAGGACTCGGTTGCGTGGTGGTTCGGCGGCGGTTTCGATCTCACGCCGTACTATCCGTTCGACGAAGACGTCCTGCACTGGCACCGCACTGCCCAGCAGGCGTGCACGCCGTTCGGCGACGATGTGTACACGCGCCACAAGGAGTGGTGCGATCGCTACTTCTTCCTCAAGCATCGCAACGAGACGCGCGGCGTCGGCGGGCTGTTCTTCGACGATCTCAACGAGTGGGGCTTCGAGCGCTGCTTCGCCTATCAGCGCAGCGTCGGCGATCACTTCCTGTCTGCGTATCTGCCGATCGTTACGCGCCGGCGCGCGACACCGTACGGCGAGCGCGAGCGCAGCTTCCAGCTCTATCGCCGTGGGCGTTATGTCGAATTCAATCTGGTGTATGACCGCGGCACTTCGTTCGGTCTGCAATCCGGCGGCCGCACCGAATCGATCTTGATGTCGCTGCCGCCGCTCGCGCGCTGGGAGTACGACTGGCATCCCGAATCTGGTTCACCCGAAGCGCGCTTGTATGCAGACTTTCTTCGACCGCGCGATTGGCTGCGCGAACTGTCACGGCAGTAGCGTCGAAATTTTTTCCACCGTTTCCTCGCATTGAATTCGCGCCGACGCAGGAGTAGCGTCGTTGCAGCCATTGCGTAATTCGCATCCTGGCTTACACACCAACCAATACGGGGAAATTCCGATGGATCACCACGCACTCGGGACGAGGTCCCGATGGGCGGCCATGTTGCTTACAGCAACATTAGTCGCAGTCCCTGCGATCTCGCAGGGAGCCGACACCGTCCGTAAACGTAATGTCGATGCAAACCACTCCCTGCACCAGCGCGGCACGCCGCTCGTCGACCGCAATGGTCGCGTCCAGGTGTTCGTGCGGCTCGCCGAGCCCGCGGTCGCCGAGCTCAACGCGGAAAGTCTGAGCGCGAATGGCAGCTTCGCTTCGCCCGAGGAGCAGCGCGCTCAGGCGCAGCGCGTTTCGCAAGAGCAGGCGCGCTTCCGGCCGGCGCTCGAAGGACTGGGCGCGCAGATCCTGGCGTCACAGCGCGTCGGTGCGAACGGCTTTCGCGTGAAGGTGCGCCCTTCCGAAGTCGCAACGCTGCGCGCGATGCCTGGCGTACGCTCGGTCGGACGCGTCGAGCTGCACACGGTCGACAACATCGAGAGCGTGCCGTGGATCGGCGCGCCTGCGGTGTGGGCGAAGATCGGCCGCGGCGAGCACGTCCGCATCGGCATCATCGACACCGGCATCGATTACACGCACGCGGACTTCGGTGGCAGCGGCAACGTTGCCGACTATGACGCGAACGACAAGAACATCATCGAGCCCGGCACGTTCCCGACCGCGAAGGTCAAGGGTGGCTACGACTTCGCGGGTCCGACCTACGACGCCAACGATCCGACTTCGGTGCCCCAGCCCGATCCGGATCCGCTGGATGGCAACGGCCACGGCTCGCACGTCGCGGGCACTGCTGCCGGCATCGGCGTGCCGGGCAGCGTCGGCCAGGGTGTCGCACCCGGCGCCGATCTGTACGCGCTGAAAGTGTTCAGCGACGAAGGCGGCAGCACTGACGTCACCTCGCAGGCGATCGAGTGGGCGATGGACCCGAACGGCGACGGCGATATGAGCGATCACCTCGACGTGATCAACATGAGCCTCGGCTCGCCGTTCGGCGAACCGGCCGATCCGTCGGCGATCTCGACCAACAATGCTGCCGCGGTCGGCATCATCGTCGCGACCTCGGCCGGCAACGAAGGCGACTTCCCGTACATCACGGGCGCGCCGGGCGTGGCCAGCTCCGCAATCTCGACGGCCGCGAATACGCCGGGCGGCAGGTTGTCCTCGCGCGTAACCGTGAACTCGCCCGCTTCCGTCGCGGGCGTCAAGACTTCGATCGAAGGCGCCGGACCGGTGACGCTGGCACAGACCGGGCCCATCACGGGACTGGTCGTTCCCGCTGAGCCGCGCACGGGCTGCGCGCCCCTGACGAACGCAGCGGCCCTCGCTGGCAACATCGCACTGTTCGTGCGCGGCGCGCCTCCCGGCGTGGCGAGTTGCGGCTTCAATGCGAAATACACCCAGGCGCAGCAAGCCGGCGCAAGAGCGATCATCGTCTACAACAACGTGGCCGGCCCGCCGATCGTCATGGGCGGTCTCACCGCTGCGATCACGATTCCCGGTGTGATGATCACGCAGGCGGACGGCGCGGCAATCGCCGCTGCCGGCAACGTCAACGCGACGGTCGATCTCGCCCTGAATCCCGTCGACGACGATCAGATCGCCACGTTCTCCTCGCGCGGTCCCGGTCACGGCGGCTCGACGTTCAAGCCGGATCTGTCCGCGCCGGGCGTCTCGATCGTCTCCGCCGGCGTCGGCACGGGCACCGGCAGCCTGAACCTGCAGGGCACTTCGATGGCGTCGCCGCACACGGCGGGCGCCGCAGCGCTGCTGCGACAGGCGCATCCGAAGCTCGACCAGGCGGCGATCAAGGCGCTGCTGCAGAACTCCACGGTCGATTCGAACGTCTCCGGCGACACCGACCTCATGAGACAGGGTGTCGGCGCGCTGCGCGTCGATCGCGCCGTGAACCTGACGAGCTATGCCGCGCCCGCGGGCGTGTCGTTCGGCCGTCTGAACCCGCTCACTCCGATCAACACGAAGGAGCGCGTGACGGTCACCGATCTGAGCGGCAAGAAGCGCTCATACAACGTCACGCATGTGCCGCACACGGCGTTCCCCGGCGTCAGCGTGAGCTGCCCGAAGAACGTCAGCGTCAACGGCAAGGGCAAAGCCAAGTTCGACATCTCGCTGAAGTTCGACCCGCGCGACGCGTGGGACGAAGGCGTGTTCGACGATGCGTTCGTGAGCCAGACGGAAGTGGACGGCTGGTGCATCCTGAGCGACGGCAAGGACACGCTGCGCGTCGGCTACGTCGCGGTCGTCGACCCGGCGTCGAGCGTCGTCGTGCTGCCGGACAACGGCTTCAGCAGCGTCAAGGTGCGCAACTTCGGTCCGTCGCTCGGCTGGGCCGAGGGCTTCACGCTCGCCAAGCTCGGCGGTGAGGAGCAGAACCGCACCTACGGCTCGATCGCCGCGACCGGCTTCCGCCGCGCCGATCCGAACTCGCCGCTGTACGGCGGGTCGCACGTGCTCGAATTCGGCCTCTCCATGGAGCGTTCGTTCGAGCATCTGTCGAACCTGGAATTCCGGTTCGACATCGACGTCGACGCGGACGGCCAGGCCGACTTCGCACTGATCGGCTCCGATCTGTCGAACTTCGTCGACACGGATCCGGGTCAGTACGCGGCATTCCAGTTCCCGCTCCTGCCAAACGGCGATCTCGATTTCGACAACGGCATCGTCGACTGGCTCGTCGACACGTGGGACTTCAACGACCGCACGTTGATCCTGCCCTTCTCGTTCGATCACGACCCGGCGTTCCCGGGCTTCGTGCCGGAGAAGTTCAGCTACGTGCTGACCGTGACGGATCGCCAGGGCAATGAAGACGTGCAGCGCGGCAGCGTCGACCTGGCGAAGGAGATCGTGCCCGACGTGAACAGCTTCGGTGTCGATCCGGGCGGTCGCGTCGACGTCGGCTTCACTGGACCGAACGGCGCGTCGCTGTGGCTGCTCCAGAACAACATCTCGATCGCGCAGCCGGCGTTGTCGCTGCACATCGCGAAGAAGCAGCACTAAGAACTGCACGACTGGGGAGTGCCCCAGCGCCAGTCTCGAGGGCCACGCCGCAAGGCGTGGCCCTTTTTCATTCAGCCTCGATGGCGGGACACGGCCGCACGTCCTGGCGATCCGTGTGATAGGTGTAGGTCCGCCCCGCATACTTCAGCGACAGCTTGAAACCGTCGACCGGGCCGGCCCTGAGCGCCTCGCCCGGCCGCGGACAGCCGAGACCGCTGTCGTCCCACCGGTACGATTCCTGTCCGGCGAGACGGATCTTCGCCGGATCCGCGCCGAGGCGCTGCGCAAGATCCTGACGCGCGCGCTCCATCATTACATCCAGTCCGCGCGCATTCATCGGGCGCCGGACGGTACCTGTGAGGCGATTGGCCTGGTCGCACATCACGGCGCGCGAGCCGGCAACGTTGACCTGGTGCCGACTGCCAGCACGCTCCAGCACGACGATGTAGCCTTCGCTGATCACGTCCAGATACATCGCGCCCGGCTTGCGGCAGCCGAGACTGGAATCGCTCCACTGCCTCGGCTCGACGCTGACGACCGTGAATTCGTCAGCCGTGGCCTTGAGCTGACGCGCTGCCTCGGCGCGCGCTTGCTCAGCGGCTGCCTGCGCGGCCGCGCTCGAGTCCTGGGAGACGGCGGCGGTGCCGTGCAACAGGCCCATCGCAAGCAATGCAGTGGCGGCAACTCGCTTCATGATGAATCATCCCGTTGTGAACTATCGACACGCCTTTCACGCCGGCAACTTCGCGGACGTGCACAAGCACGTCGTGCTGCTCGCGCTGCTGGAACGCCTGAAGCAGAAACCGAAGCCGCTGTTCTATCTCGACACGCATGCCGGGCGCGGCGGCTACGACCTGCGTGCCGAGGATGCCACGCGCGGCGGCGAATGGCGCGAGGGAATTGCCCGGCTCGCCGGACGGCGGCTGCAGTCCGCGGATCTTTTGCGTTATTTGCAAGCGACGCACGCGACCGATGCCGCTCCCACGTGGTATCCCGGCTCGCCGCTGGTCGCACTCGGCACCTTGCGCGAGGGCGATCGCGCGGTCCTGATCGAGCAGCAGCCGGCGGAAGCACAAGCGTTGCAGCAAGCGACGCACGGCAGGCGCAACGTATCTGTGATCTGCGGCGACGGTTACGCCGGGCTGAAGTCGCACCTGCCGCCGCGCGAGAACCGCGGCCTCGTGCTGATCGATCCGCCTTACGAAGCCGACACCGAGTTCGCAGACGCCGAGCGGGCGCTACGCCTCGGACTGAGCCGGTGGCCGAACGGCGTCTTTGCACTGTGGTATCCGATCAAGGCGGGAGCGCAGTCACAGAGATTGAACGCAGCGTTGCAGGCGTCCGGGTTACGCAAGCTCCTGAGCCTGGAGCTGACGGTGCGGCCCGCGGATTCGCCGATCGGGCTGAACGGCTCGGGGCTCGTGATCGCGAACCCGCCGTGGAAGTTCGATTGGGAGATGAGCGACGCTCTCGATGAGCTCCACGCGGCATTCGAAGGCAAAGGAAGATCGAGCGTGGCGTGGCTGGTCGGCGAGTAGCGCCTAGCTCGGCTTCTTGCCGAGCGCTTTGCACGCCTTGTATCGATAGCAGCCGGTGATGTGATCGTTGACCATCCCGGTGGCCTGCATGTGCGCGTAGATGATGGTGCTGCCGACGAAGCGGAAGCCGCGCTGCTTGAGATCCTTGCTGAGCGCGTCGGACTCCGGCGAGGTGGCCGGCACCTGCTTCTGGTGCGCCCAGCGATTCTGTATCGGCTTACCGCCGACGAACGTCCACAAGTGCCTGGCGAAGCCGCCGTGCTGCGACTGGAAATCCAGGTACGCGCGCGCGTTCGAGATCGTCGCGGCAACCTTCAACCGGTTGCGCACGATGTTCGGATTCTTCAGCAGCCGGGCCACCTCGCGCTTGCCGAAGCGCGCGATGCGCTCGGGATCGAAGCCCGCAAACGCCTCGCGATAACCCTCGCGCTTGTTGAGGATCGTCGACCACGACAACCCGGCCTGCGCGCCCTCCAGGATCAGGAACTCGAACTGCGTCTGGTCGTCCCAGGCCGGCACGCCCCATTCGGTGTCGTGATAGTCGACGTACAGGTCGTTGCCCTTGAGGCTCCACGGACAACGGCTCGGCGGCTTCGCGGTAGGCATTGGGCTTCCGGGAATAGGCTGTAGGCTGTAGGCTGTAGCCAGATGAGAGTTTCTGTTTCTGGCTACAGCCTACAGTCTACAGCCTAAAACCTTCTTCATGTCTGACCGAGAGACAGGCGAATTCCCGCGCACTCGCATGCGCCGCATGCGCCGCGACGAGTTCTCGCGCCGCCTGATGCGCGAGACCTCGCTCAGCGCCGACAACTTCATCTACCCGCTGTTCGTGATCGAGGGCAAGGCGCGGCGCGAGCCGATCCAGAGCATGCCGGGGATCGAGCGCGTCACCGTCGACGAGCTGGTGCGCGAGGCCGAGTCGCTGGCGGAGCTGGAAATCCCGGCGCTGGCGCTGTTCCCGGTGCCGCCGGCGAACGCCAAGAGCGACGACGGCCGCGAAGCCTGGAATCCCGAAGGGCTCGCGCAGCGCGCGGTCCGCGCCGTCAAGCAAGCGGTCCCGCAGCTCGGTGTGATCACCGACGTTGCGCTGGATCCGTACACGACGCACGGGCAGGACGGCATCATCGACGCGTCCGGCTACGTCGTGAACGACGTGACGGTCGATGCGTTGGTGAAGCAGGCGCTGTCGCACGCCGAAGCCGGCGCCGACATCGTCGCGCCGAGCGACATGATGGACGGGCGCATCGGCGCGATTCGCGAGGCGCTCGAAGTCGCCGGCCATCTCAACACGCGCATCCTCGCGTACTCCGCGAAGTACGCCTCCGGGTTCTACGGTCCGTTCCGCGAGGCCGTCGGCTCCGCCGGCACTCTCGGCAAGGGCAACAAGTACAGCTACCAGATGGACCCCGCGAACTCCGACGAGGCGCTGCGCGAAGTGGGCCTCGATCTGCAGGAAGGCGCGGACATGGTGATGATCAAGCCGGGCCTGCCGTACCTCGACATCGTGCGCCGGGTGAAGGACACCTTCGGCGCGCCGACGTTCGTCTACCAGGTCAGCGGCGAGTACGCGATGCTGGAAGCCGCGATCCGCAACACCTGGCTCGACGGCCGCAGCGTCATCCTCGAATCGCTGTTGTCGATCCGGCGCGCCGGCGCCGACGGCATCCTGACCTACTTTGCGAAACGCGCCGCGGCCTGGCTGCGGGAACGACGTTAGCGGGCCCCGATGAATAGTCCCGCCACAGAGCAAGGACCCGCTACAGATAAATACGCAGTCATCGGTTACCCCGTCGCCCATAGCTGGTCGCCCTTCATCCACGGGCTGTTCGCCAAGCAGACCGGCCAGCAGCTCACCTACTCTCGCCTCGAAGTCGCGCCCGACGCGCTCAACGATCGCGTCGTCGAATTCTTCGCCTCCGAAGGCAAAGGATTGAACGTTACGTTGCCGCACAAGCAGGCCGCGTGCCTGATTGCGCGCGAGCGCAGCCAGCGAGCGGAGATGGCAGGCGCGGTGAACACGCTGGCGCTACGCGCCGACGGAATTTTCGGCGACAACACCGATGGTGCCGGCCTCATCGCCGACCTGACGCGTAATCTTGCGTTCGACCTCAAGGGCACGCGAGTGCTGGTGCTCGGCGCGGGCGGAGCAGCGCGCGGCGTGCTCGGTCCGCTCCTGGAAGCCGATCCGGAGTATCTCGAGATCGCGAATCGCAACGAAGAGCGCGCGCTCGAGCTCGCGCACGAATTCTCGACACTCGGCACGGTGCACGGCTGCGGCTTCGATGCCATCGCCGACTCGACCTTCGACCTCGTGCTGAACGCGACGTCGGCGAGCCTGCAGGACACGATTCCGCCGATCCCGCCGGGCGTGATCGCCCCGACGACGCTGTGCTACGACATGGCTTACGGCAAGGGCGACACCGCGTTCACGCGTTGGTCGAAGAGCGCCGGCGCGGGACGCGCGGAGACAGGTTGGGGAATGTTGGTCGAGCAGGCGGCCGAGTCGTTCCTGCTCTGGCGCGGCGTCAAGCCCGACACGGCGCCGGTCATCGCCGCGGTCAAATCAAACAGTCGTCCCTAAATACTCGTTCTTGATCCTCACGTAGTGGGCCGCCGAGTACGTGAGAAATTCGATTTCCGATCGCTTCAGGTCGCGCACTCTGCGCGCCGGGCTGCCGACGTAGAGGCTGCGCGCTTCTAAACGTTTTCCCGGCGGCACGACTGTGCCGGCGCCGATCATCACGAGCTCCTCGGTTACGACGTCGTCCATGACGATCGCGCCCATGCCGACGAGGCACTTGTCGCCGATCGTGCACGCATGCAGCGTGACCCGATGACCGACCGTGACATCCGATCCGACGAACAGCGACCTTCCCCCCGGCGTGTACGGCCCGTCGTGCGTGACGTGCAGCACTGAGCCGTCTTGAATGCTGGTGCGTGCGCCGATCTCGATGGAGTGAACGTCGCCGCGCACGACAGCAGCGGGCCACACGGACGAGTCGTCGCCAATCCGCACCCGACCGATGACGACCGCAGCCGGGTCGATATAGACCCGTGCGCCGAGGACGGGGGAGATGTTGTGATACGTTCGGATATTCACGGCCGAACGATCTTGCCGCGCGCGCCCTACTCGTGCAACGGCAAGCGCACGATGAATTCGCTGCCTTTGCCGATGCCTTCGCTGCGCGCCTGGATCGTGCCGCCGTGGAGCTCGACGAGCTCGCGCGCGAGCGCCAACCCGATGCCCATGCCGGCGCGCGATTCGACGTTGTCGGGATGCCCCTGCGTGAACAGCTCGAAGATCTCCGCGAGCTGACCGGGCGGGATGCCGACGCCCGTATCGTGAATGCGCACGACACCTTCGTGCCCTTCGGCGCTGACCGACAGCGAGATCCGCCCGCCGGGCGGCGTGTAGCGCGCCGCGTTGCGCAGCAGATTGATCATCACCTGCTGGAGCCGATCGGCGTCGCCGTCGACCGGCACCGGCAAATCGGGAAGCACCGTCGCGAGGTCATGACGACGCTCGCTCATGACGGACTGAACCGCCTCGGCGGCGAGGCGTGCCATGTCTCGCAGATCCAGCGGCTGCATGCGCAGGTCGATGCGACCGCGACTGCTGCGCGCCAGGTCCGTCAGATCTTCGATCAGGCGCTGCGTCTGGCGGACCTGCCGATCGATCATGTCCGCGACCGTTTGCAGCTGCGTGTCGCCGGCCGCGTAACGTCGCAACAAGCCCGCGCTATTGGCGAGCACCGACTGCGGATTGCGCAGCTCGTGCGCGAGCGTCGCGAGGAAGCGGTTCTTCAGCTCGTCCGAATGCGCGAGGGTCTCGTTGCGACTTCGCAGCGTGTCCTGCAACTCTTTCAGGTCGGTGCGATCCGCGACGATCTTGCCGAAGCCGAGTAGCTCGCCTTTCGGCCCGCGTATCGCCGTGACGGCACCTAGGCCCCAGAATCGCGAGCCGTCCTTGCGCACGTGCCAACGCTCGTCGGCGGCACGTCCCATGCGCGCCGCGGTCTCCATCTCGAGCCTCGGAATGCCCGCGCTGCAATCCTCCTGCGTAAAGATCTCAGGCAGCGCGTGACCGACGACATCGTCCGCCGCGAACCCCATGATGAGCTCGGCGCCCGCGTTCCAGTGCACGATGCGTCCCTGCGGATCCATGGCAAAAATTGCGTGATCCTGCACCGTGTGGACGAACTGATAAAACAGCTCCTCGCAGCACGCAGGCGACGGCTGACGCGGATCGGGCATTTTGCGGGCGCGACCTCCTGCGGCGTGGCCGGATGGCCCGGTGAATCAGTAGTTGCCGAAAGAACGGTACCGGTCCGGCCGATGTTCCGGCGCACCTGTCGCCGGACAGCGCCACTGCCGCGCCGTGCGATATTTTTCGACGCAGCCTCGTGCGCCCACTAAAATCGGCGCGGCCTCTCCCCTCCGGCCGCACTACTACCGCCATGCCTACCGCCGAACTCAATCTGCCCGCGTTCTCGTCGATCCGCGTCGCCAACATCGAGCCCGTGCTTCGCGAGCTGCTCGATGCGCATCGCGCCCAGCTCGCCGCGCTGCTCACGCAGCCCGGCCCATCGTGGGATTCGCTGGTCGTGCCGCTCGAGGAAATGCATCACCGCCTCGCGCGCACGTGGTCGCCAGTCGGACACATGAATGGCGTCGTCAACAGCGACGAGCTGCGCGCCGCTTACAACGCCTGCTTGCCGCTGCTCACCGCGTGGCACACCGAGCTGGCGCAGAACGAGGGACTGTACCGTGCGTACGAGACGATTCTCGCCAACGAGGGCAATCGGCTGACCCCGGGGCAGCGCAAGCTCCTGCAGAACGCGCTGCGCGACTTCCGCCTCGCCGGCGTCGCTCTGCCGGCAGAACAGAAGGCTGAGTTCAAGGCACTGGTCGAGCAGCTGGCAACGCTGCAGTCCAAGTTCGACGAGAACGTGCTCGATGCGACCAACGCCTGGTCGCGGCACGTCACCCAGGAAAGCGAGATCGACGGCCTGCCGCAGCCGATCGTCGAGCGCGCACGCGCCGCCGCGCAGTCGCGGCAGCTCGAAGGCTGGTTCTTCACGCTCGATGCGCCCAACTACCAGGCCGTGATGATGCATGCCGAGCACGAAGCGCTGCGCCGCGAGTTCTACCAGGGCTGGGTGACGCGCGCCTCGGATCAGGGGGCGACCGAAGGCCGCTGGGACAACACCGAGTTGATCGCGCAGATCCTCGAGTTGCGTCATCGCATCGCGCAGCTCGTCGGGTGTCCGAACTACGCGGAGTATTCGCTCGCGACGAAGATGGCCTCCTCTGTCGAAGAGGTGCGCGCGTTCCTCGAACAGCTGGCGCGACAGAGCAAGCCCATCGCGCAGCGCGAGTACAACGACCTGACACAATTCGCCGAGCGCAAGCTCAATGCCTGGGACGTCGCATTTCACGCCGAGCGACTGAAGCGCGAGCGGCTGCAATTGTCCGAAGAAGCATTGCGCCCGTACTTCCCGCTGCCGCGCGTGCTCGCCGGGATGTTCGCCGTCGCCGAGAAACTGTACGGCGTGCGCATCGCCGAGCGCAGCGGCGTCGACCTCTATCATCCCGACGTCCACTTCTACGACATTCTCAACGCCGACGGCTCCGCGCGCGGCGGCTTCTACGTCGATCTCTACGCACGCCCGAAGAAGCGCGGCGGAGCGTGGATGGACGAGTGCATCGGCCGCAAGCGGCTGCCGGACACAGCCGCGCTGCCGGTCGCGTACCTGGTGTGCAACTTCATGCCGCCGGGCGGCACGCAGCCCTCGCTCCTGACGCATGCCGAAGTCGTGACGATGTTCCACGAGTTCGGTCACGGCCTGCACCACATGCTCACGCGCGTCGACTATCCGAGCATCGCCGGCATCAATGGCGTCGCGTGGGATGCAGTCGAGCTGCCGAGCCAGTTCATGGAGAACTTCGCGTGGCGCGCCGAGGTATTGCCGTTGATCTCCGGCCACGTCGAGACTGGCGAGCCGCTGCCGCAGATCGAGCTGGAGCGATTGCTTGCAACGCGCACGTTCCAGGCGGGCATGCAGACGGTGCGGCAGCTCGAGTTCGCGCTATTCGACCTGCGGATTCACAGCGAGAACGCGCCGCAATCGAGCGAAGCGGTCATGCGCACGCTGGCCGACGTGCGGGCGCAAGTCGCGGTCGTGCATCCACCGGCGTTCAACCGCTTCCCGCACAGCTTCCAGCACATCTTCTCGGGTGGCTACGCGGCGGGTTACTACAGCTACAAGTGGGCAGAAGTGCTGGCGGCCGATGCGTTCAGCGCGTTCGAGGAGCAGGGGATCTTCAACGCCGAAGTCGCGCGGCGCTTCCTGTCCTCGATTCTCGAGCAGGGCGGCAGCCGCGACGCGATGGAGGCGTTCGTGGAATTCCGCGGCAGGAAGCCGCAGATCGAGCCGTTGTTGAAGCAGCTCGGCCTCGCGGCCTAGCTCACTTCGACACCAGCACCTTCTTCACCCAGCCGGAGCCGTTGCCGGATTCCACCTTCAGGAATCCGTTCTGCTCTTCGCCCATGAAGATCATCTCGTCGCCCTTCGAGAGCGTGGCAACGGCCTTGCCGCTTTCGGCCGGCGATGCGTAGAGCTTCACGTTGGCGATCTTCGGCACGATCGTGTCGCCTTCGTTGAACACCGCGCCGCCCTTGACCTTCTTGCCCGCTTCGTCGGCGAGCGAGCCGACGTCGCGCTGCAGGCTCGGCTGGTTGCGCACCGACTTCACGACATTGTTGTAGTTGTCCATGAGGCTGGCGGCGATCACCTTGCCTTCGTTCGTGTTCCCATAACCGCCGAGTGCGCCCCCTCCAGTGCTGCCGAACAACGCAGCGCTGAGCCGCAGATCGGCCTTCTTCGAGCTGCCTTCGGCCGCAGCGACCTGCACGCCCGAGCGCGAATCGGTGACCAGCATGCTGGTCTGCGCTTCTTTGAATTTGAGACTGCCCGCCGCCGCGCCGATCAGGTTGCCGTTCTTGCCGCCGAGCAGCCCGCCGAGCGCGCCACCGAGGCCGCCGGCGTTGTTCTCCGAGAACACCACTGCCGGGGTGAGGACGAAGTCGGCGCTGACCATCTGGCCGCCGCCCATGTTCGAGTTCTGGCGCAGCTCGCCGGACTCCTGCAGCGCCCGCTCCTGCATCATGTTCTGCATGCCGAGGCCGCGCTCGACGACGATGAAGCAGTTCGACTGCTGCACCATCATGCGGATCAATCCAGTCGGCGATTGCAGGCCATAGTGCGACAACGACTGCGCGACGTAATCCTGCGGCTCGACGACTGCCATCGCGCCCATCGGCTTGTCGCAATGCTCGAGCCCGTTGTCGCCCTGCGAGCCACCCGGACCGGCGGAGCCTTGGATCTCCGAGCCGCCCTGCCCTTTCTTCTGCGCCAGCGGTCCCTCCGCGGCGACGGCCGACAAGCAAAGCATAGGCAGCGCAACAACGATCGCGGCGCGCAGTGCGGTGACTTTCATGATCACGGTTCTCCCCGGCGACGAAACGCGAGATAAATAGCCAGAAATCTTTGCTTTTGTACGATAGGCGAGCCGCCGGGATCTGACCATGGCCTTCCGGGTCGGTCAAGCCAATAGGTTCACGAAATCATGCGACTGTTCACACTGTTGCGCTCCCCCTTTTTCTGGGTTGCATTCGGGTTGCTGACGGCCTGCAGCGACCCGGGCTCGCCCGAGCAGCAAGTGCGGGCAGTGCTCGAATCGATGGAAACCGCCGCCGAGGCACGCGACGTCGGCGACCTGATGGAGCACATCTCGGCCGACTACCGGGACGCGCGCGGCCAGGACCGGACGGAAGCTTCGCGCTACGCCCGCGGTTACTTCGTGGCTAACCAGTCAGTGCACCTGCTCACGCGCATCGAGAGTCTCGAATTCCCTTCACCGGACGAGGCGCGGGTGAAGCTGCAGGTCGGCATGGCCGGCCGGGACGGCTCCGGCGTATCCACCGACCTGTACCACTTCAAACTGGCGCTGATTCGCGAAGGGGATGAGTGGAAGGTCAGCTACGCCGACTGGGACGCGCATTGACGCAGGTGTCGACCTCTGTAATATGCGATCGATCCTCCGGGTTGTATTCAACGGACCGCCGGCGCAGCGATCCACGCAACGTTCGCGTTGCGCGCGTAGCCGCGCCACTGAGTCTCGCTGAATCAACACCTTAACGCAGCCGAAGGCGGCGTCGGCGGATCGGAAGACCGCCCGATAATTGAATACAGGAACGGGGAATAAGGTGAGCAGCAGCACTGAAGGGCGCGGCCGGGAACTGACCGGTCTACCGCCGAAGCAGGGTCTCTACGATCCGGCGTTCGAACATGACGCCTGCGGCGTCGGCTTCGTCGTGGACATCAAGGGCCGCAAATCTCATCGCATCCTGCAGCAGGGACTGCAGGTCCTCGTGAATCTCGATCACCGCGGCGCCTGCGGCGCCGAGGAAGACAGCGGCGACGGCGCCGGCGTGCTGGTGCAGATGCCCCATCGATTCCTGCTCGAGGCCTGCAAGAAGGCGCGCATCGAATTGCCGGAACCCGGGCAGTACGGCTGCGGCATCGTGTTCCTGCCGCGCAATCCGACGCTGCGCCGGCGCATCGAAGAGCGCTTCGAGCAGATCGTGCAGTCCGAAGGCCAGGCCGTGCTCGGCTGGCGCACCGTTCCGTGCAACAACTCGATGCTCGGCGACACCGCGAAGTCGTGCGAGCCGTTCATGCGGATGGTGTTCGTCCGGCGCAATCCCGCCATTGCCGACGAGCTCGCGTTCGAGCGCAAGCTCTACGTGATTCGCAAACGTGCCTACTCCGAGATCCGCACGTCGACGCTGGAAGGCGCGGCGAGCTGGTACATCTCGAGCCTGTCGCACAAGACGCTGGTCTACAAAGGCATGCTGACCACGCTGCAGCTAGAACCATATTTCCCTGACCTGCGCGATCCGCTGATGGAAACGGCGCTGGCGCTGGTGCACTCGCGCTTCAGCACCAACACGTTCCCGAGCTGGGATCGCGCTCACCCCTATCGCTATATCGCGCACAACGGCGAGATCAACACCGTGCGCGGCAATGCCAACTGGATGCGCGCGCGCGAGGCGCTGTTCAACAGCGCCGCGTTCGGCGACGACATGCGCAAGATCCTGCCGATCATCAATCCGAACGGCTCGGACTCGGCGATGTTCGACAACACGCTGGAGCTGCTGGTGCTCGCCGGCCGGCCGCTGCCGCACGCGATGATGATGATGATTCCCGAGCCGTGGTCGAACCATCAGAGCATGGACGACGCAAAGCGCGCGTTCTACCAGTACCACTCGTGCCTGATGGAGCCGTGGGACGGCCCGGCCTCGATCGCGTTCACCGACGGCCGCCGCATCGGCGCCGTGCTCGACCGCAACGGTTTGCGACCCTCGCGCTACTACGTCACGAAGGACGGATTGGTCGTGATGGCGTCGGAAGCGGGTGTGCTCGATATTCCCGCCACCGACGTGCTGCTGAAAGGCAGGCTGCAGCCGGGCCGCATGTTCCTGGTGGACACCGAGGAAGGTCGCATTGTCGAGGACGACGAGATCAAGCGCGCGATTGCCAACGAGCGGCCGTATCGCCAGTGGATCAACGATCACCAGGTGCATCTCAACGATCTGCCCGACGCGCCGCAAGTACCGCAGCCGGATCACGAGACGCTGCTGCAACGGCAGATCGCGTTCGGCTACACGTTCGAGGACGAGCGCCTGATCCTCGCGCCGATGGCGCAGCACGGCGTAGAGGCAGTGGGTTCCATGGGTAACGACACGCCGCTCGCGGTGCTGTCGAACAAGCCGCGGCTGCTCTACGACTATTTCAAGCAGCTATTCGCGCAGGTGACGAACCCGCCGATCGATTGTATCCGCGAGGAGATCATCACGTCCGCGGAGACGCGCCTCGGCTCCGAAGGCAACCTGCTCAATCCGCAGCCGGCGGACTGCCGCCGCCTGGAAGTGAAGTGGCCGATCCTCGCCAACGAAGACTTCGCCAAGGTGCGGCGTATGGATCTGCCCGGCCTGCGCGTCGGCGTGCTGCCGATGTTGTTCCGCGTGACGCGCGGCGAGAAAGGCCTGGTCAAGTCGATGGAAGAGATCCGGCTGATGGCGCGCCGGATGATCGAGGAAGAGGAAGTGAACGTCCTCATCCTCAGCGACCGCGGCGTGAATCGCGAGTTCGCACCGATCCCGGCACTGCTCGCCGTCGCGGGCCTGCATCACTATCTGATTCGCGAAGGCCTGCGCACGCGCGTCAGTCTCGTGCTCGAGACCGGCGAGGCGCGCGAGGTGCATCACTTCGCGCTGCTGATCGGCTACGGCGTCAGCGCGATCAACCCGTACGTCGCCTTCGAGACGATCGACAGCATGATCCGCGACGAGCGGCTGCTGAACATCGATCACAAGACGGCCTGCAAGAACATGGTGAAGGCTGCGACCAAGGGCGTCATCAAGGTGATGGCGAAGATGGGCATCTCCGCGATCCAGAGCTATCGCGGTGCGCAGGTGTTCGAAGCAGTCGGCTTGCGCCAGGACGTCATCGACGAGTACTTCACGTGGACGCCGTCGCGCGTCGGCGGCATCGGCATGGATGTGATCGCGCAGGAGGTTCTGGTGCGGCATCGCGCCGCGTTCCCGGAGCGGCGCGTCGAAGGCCATTCGCTGCCGGTCGGCGGGCAGTACCAGTGGCGCTCGGAAGGCGAGTTCCACCTGTTCAATCCCGAGTCGATCCATCGCCTGCAGAAGGCGGTGCGCAACGACAACTATCGTCAATTCCAGGAGTACTCGCGGCTGGTCAACGAGCAGTCGACGAATCTCGCGACGCTGCGCGGACTGTTGGAGCTCAAGGGCAGCGATGCAGTGCCGCTCGAGGAAGTCGAGCCGGTCGAGAGCATCATGAAGCGCTTCAAGACGGGCGCGATGTCGTACGGCTCGATCAGCAAGGAAGCGCACGAGACGCTCGCGATCGCGATGAATCGCATCGGCGGCAAGAGCAACACCGGCGAGGGCGGCGAAGATCCGGATCGCTACCAACGCCTGCCGAATGGCGACTGGAAGAACTCTGCGATCAAGCAGGTTGCGTCCGGACGCTTCGGCGTCACCAGCGAATATCTGGTCAGCGCGAACGAGATCCAGATCAAGATGGCGCAGGGCGCGAAGCCGGGCGAAGGCGGCCAGCTACCAGGTGCCAAGGTGTATCCGTGGATCGCTAAGACGCGGCACACTACGGCGGGCGTCGGATTGATCTCGCCGCCGCCGCATCACGACATCTATTCGATCGAGGATCTCGCCGAGCTGATCCATGATCTGAAGAACGCGAATCGTCAGGCTCGCATCAGCGTGAAGCTCGTCGCGGAGGTCGGCGTCGGCACGGTCGCCGCGGGCGTCGCGAAGGCGCATGCGGATGTCGTGTTGATCAGCGGTCATGACGGCGGCACGGGCGCGTCGCCGCAGACTTCAATCGCGCACGCCGGATTGCCGTGGGAGCTCGGCCTAGCCGAGACGCATCAGACGCTGGTGCTGAACAACCTGCGCAGCCGCATCGCTGTCGAAGCGGACGGCCAGTTGAAGACCGGCCGCGACGTCGTCATCGCTGCGTTGCTCGGTGCGGAGGAATTCGGTTTCGCCACCGCGCCGCTCGTGGCCACGGGCTGCATCATGATGCGCGTGTGTCACTTGAACACTTGCCCGGCAGGCATCGCGACGCAGGATCCGCGCCTGCGCGAGAAGTTCGCCGGCAAGCCGGAGCACGTCGTCAACTTCATGCGCTTCATCGCGATGGAAGTGCGCGAGCTCATGGCGCAGCTCGGCTTCCGCACCGTCGAGGAAATGGTCGGCCGCGTCGACCGCCTCGAAGGACGCAAGGCGATCGATCACTGGAAGGCGAAGGGCCTGGACTTCAGCAACCTGCTGTACCAGCCGGACGTCGGCTCGGACACCGGCCGATACTGCCAGATGAAGCAGGATCACGGACTGGAGAAGTCGCTCGACGTCACGCAGCTTCTGGATCTGTGCAAGCCGGCAATCGAGCGCGGCGAACGGGTCAGCGCAGAGCTGCCGATCCGCAACGTGCATCGCGTCGTCGGGACGATCACGGGCAGCGAAGTCACGCGCAAGTACGGCGCGACGGGTCTTCCGGAAGACACGATTCGCATCCGCTTCAAGGGTTCAGCGGGCCAGAGCTTCGGTGCGTTCATGCCGCGCGGCATGACGTTCTTCCTCGAAGGCGACGCCAACGACTACGTCGGCAAAGGCTTGTCAGGCGGCAAGCTGATCATCACGCCGCCGGCGGGCTCGACGTTCGTGTCGTACGAGAACATCATCATCGGCAACGTGGCTCTGTATGGCGCAACCAGCGGCGAGGCGTACATCGGCGGCATGGCCGGCGAGCGCTTCTGCGTTCGCAACAGCGGCGTGCACGCCGTCGTCGAAGCAGTGGGCGATCATGGCTGCGAATACATGACCGGCGGACGCGTCATCGTGCTCGGCCCGGCCGGGCGCAACTTCGGCGCCGGCATGTCGGGCGGCGTCGCGTACGTGCTCGACGAGCACGGTACGTTTGCAGCGAACGTCAACAAGGAAATGGTCGACGTCGGACCGCTCTCGGAGCCGGAAGAGATCGCTGCAGTCGGCGCGATGATCGAGCGTCACTACGGCTACACCAAGAGCGGCCGCGCCCGCCAGGTGCTCGACAACTGGGATCGCATGGCGTCGCGCTTCGTGCGCATCATGCCGCGCGACTATCACCGCATGCTCCAGTGCATCAAGCGCGCGCACGAGCAAGGCCTCGCCGGCGAGGACGCGATCATGGTCGCGTTCGAAGAGAACGCCAAAGACACCGCGCGGGTCGGAGGAAACTGATGGGCAAACCCACCGGTTTCATCGAATACCTGCGCGAGCTGCCGGTCGACCGCACGCCGCAGGAGCGCGTGCGCGACTGGAAAGAGTTCCACCACCACATGGAAGAGCGACGCCTGCGCAACCAGGCCGCGCGCTGCATGGATTGCGGCGTGCCGTTCTGCCACACCGGCAAGCTGATCAGCGGCATGGCGTCGGGCTGCCCCGTCAACAACGTGATCCCCGAGTGGAACGACCTGGTGTATCGCGGTCTGTGGCGCGAGGCACTCGAACGCCTGCACATGACCAACAACTTCCCGGAGTTCACCGGCCGCGTGTGCCCCGCGCCGTGCGAAGGCTCGTGCGTGCTCGGCATCAACGCGCCGCCGGTGACGATCAAGACGATCGAGAATGCAATCGTCGATCACGGTTGGGATGAAGGCTGGGTCGTGCCGGAGCCGCCGCGGCAGCGCACTGGCAAGAAGGTCGCGGTGATCGGCTCGGGCCCCGCGGGACTCGCGGCGGCCGCGCAGCTCAATCGCGCCGGGCACACCGTAACTGTGCTCGAGCGCGACGATCGTCCCGGCGGTCTGCTGATGTACGGCATCCCGAACATGAAGCTCGACAAACGCGAGGTGGTCGAGCGGCGCCTGAAGATGATGGAGCGCGAAGGCATCAAGTTCATCTGCAACGCGCATGTCGGCGACAACGTCGAGGCGCAGCTCCTTCGCAGGGACTTCGATGCGCTCGTGCTCTGCACCGGTGCCACGCAGCCGCGCGACCTGGCCGTCGACGGACGCAAGCTCAAGGGCGTGCACTTTGCGATGGAGTACCTGACCGAGAGCACCAAGGCGCTGCTGAACGGCGGTCCGGATCACACGCCCATCCACGCACGCGATCGCGATGTGATCGTGATCGGCGGCGGCGATACCGGTACCGACTGCGTCGCGACGGCGATGCGCCAGGGCTGCAAGAGCCTCACGCAGCTCGAGATCATGCAGCAGCCGCCGATGGATCGCGCCGCCGACAATCCGTGGCCGGAATGGCCGAAGGTCTACAAGCTGGACTACGGCCAGGAAGAAGCGGCGGCGAAGTTCGGCGCGGATCCACGCACGTATCTCACGACGGTGAAGCGCTTCGGCGGCGATGCCAACGGCGCAGTGAAGGAAATCGTCACCGTGCAGATCGAGTGGCAGAAGAACGAGAAGGGTCAGTTCGTGCCGGCCGAAGTCGCGGGCACGGAGCGTACGCATCCGGCGCAGCTGGTGCTGCTGGCGATGGGCTTCCTCGGTCCCGAGCAGATGCTGCTGAAGGATCTCGCGGTCGACGTCGATCCGCGCAGCAACGTCAAAGCGGAGCATGGCAAATTTGCGACCAGCATCCCCGGTGTGTTTGCAGCCGGTGACTGCCGTCGCGGGCAAAGCCTGGTGGTGTGGGCGATCAACGAAGGTCGCGGCGCGGCGCGCGAGTGCGACCGCTATCTGATGGGCGCCACTGAGTTGCCATGAAGCGCGTGTACCAGGCGGCCAATCACATCCAGGCGCATATGGTGATGCACGTGCTGCAGCAGGCGGGCATCCATGCGCTCGTGCAGGGGGAGTTTTTGCAGAGTGGCGCGGGGGAGCTGCCGGTGGGGAATCTGGTGGCGGTCGCGGTGGATGATGAGGATGTCGCGATTGCGCGCGAGATCATAGAAGACTGGGAGAGGTTGATGCAGGAGCCGGGAGAAGAAGAAGAGTCGGGCTGAAGCCCGACCTACAGGTCGCTAGTCCGTCATTCGCGGGTACCAACGCCTCGTTGCAGAAGCCAGACGCAGGTCGCGAACAGGGTGACGGCGGCGCCGATCATCATCGTGTAGGCGAAGCGGATGTCGACGTCCGAGACGCCGAGGAAGCCGTAGCGGAACGCGTTCACCATGTAGAGGATCGGGTTGGCGTGCGAGATGCCCTGCGCCCAGGTGGGCAGCAGCTTGATGGTGTAGAACACGCCGCCCAGGTACGTCAGCGGCGGCAGCACGAACGTCGGGATGAACGAGATCTGGTCGAAGTTCTTCGCGAACACCGCGTTGATCATGCCCGCCAGCGCGAACACGATCGAGCTGAGCAGCACCGCCGAGATCACCACCGGCACGCTGTGCACGTGCAGGCGCGTGAAGATCAGCGTGATGGTCGTGACCACGGCGCCGACGATCAGACCGCGCGCGATGCCGCCGACCATGTAGCCGCAGACGATCAGCCAGTTCGGCAGCGGCGACACCAGCAGCTCTTCGATGTGCTTGCCGAACTTCGCGCCGAAGAACGACGACACGACGTTGCCGTAGGAATTCGTGATCACCGACATCATGATCAGGCCGGGCGCGATGTACTGGATGTACGTGTAGCCGCCCATGTCGCCGATGCGGCGGCCGATCAGGCTGCCGAAGATCACGAAGTACAGCGTCGCCGTGATCGCGGGCGGCACGATCGTCTGGCCCCAGATGCGGATGATGCGATTGAACTCGCGAATGACGATCGTCGTGAAGCCGACGACGGCAGTGCGAGTGAGCGCAGCCTCCTCGTCGTGCGCGCGCGCTTCCGCAGAACGCTCGAGTGTCTGTTGCGTACTCATGATGCAGCCTTGTTCTGTGCGGGCTGCTGCTCGACCAGTCTGATGAACAGCTCTTCCAGGCGATTGGTCTTGGTGCGCATCGACAACACTTCGATCCCGGCTCCGGTGAGACGCGAGAAGATGTCGTTCAGGTTCTGTTCCTTGGAAACTTCGATCTCGAGCGTGTGATCGTCCGGCAGCGTGACGCGATAGCCGGGAAGGAGCGGCGCGGCGGGAATCGGATTGCGCAGGTTGAACACGAACACCTCGGTCTGGAGCTTGCGCAGGACGCGGCTCATGCGATCGTTCTCGATGATGCGGCCCTGGTCGATGATCGCGACGTGGCGGCACAGGCTCTCCGCCTCCTCGAGATAGTGCGTCGTCAGGATGATCGTCGTGCCGGCGGCGTTGATGTCGCGCATGAACGTCCACATCGTCCGGCGCACTTCGATGTCCACGCCGGCGGTCGGCTCGTCGAGAATCAGCAAGCGCGGCTCGTGCATCAGCGCGCGCGCGATCATCAGGCGGCGCTTCATGCCGCCGGACAGCGTGCGCGACACGGCGTTACGTTTTTCCCAGAGCTGCAGCGCGCCGAGATACTTCTCCAGGCGGTCGTGCGCGACCCGGCGCGGGATGCCGTAGAAGCCGGCCTGGTTCACCAGGATCGTGCTGACGGTCTCGAACTGGTTGAAGTTGATCTCCTGCGGCACGAGACCGATGCAGGATTTCGCAATGCCCAGCTCGCGATCGATATCGTGACCGAACACCTCGACCTGGCCGCTGCTCTTGTTGACCAGCGAGGTGACGATGCCGATCGCAGTGGTCTTGCCGGCGCCGTTCGGCCCCAGCAACGCGAAGAAATCGCCCTCCTCGACCGTCAGGTCGATGCCCTTGAGGGCCTGCACGCCGTTCTTGTAGGTCTTCGTGAGCTGATGAAATGAAAGTGCCTTCACGAGCTTGGGCGGACGTCCGTTGCAAAACCGGGTCGGAAGCGTATCGGGACTGACGTGCGCTGCCAAGGCGGATCCGGTCACGATTGAAGTGAATTTAACCTGTCGCTCAACCCCCGCAGGGGCCGGCCCGCGTTGCAAGACCCGACCGCGGCGAGCATCATCTTTTCCCCGTTTTTGGCGATCGGCATGTACACGAGCTTTTTCGGGCTGGGCGAGAAGCCCTTCGCAATCACCCCCGATCCGCGCTACCTCTTCATGAGCGAGCGGCACGCGGAGGCGCTCGCGCATCTGCTGTACGGGATCAACGAGGCCGGCGGCTTCATCCAGCTGACCGGCGAGGTCGGTACGGGCAAGACCACCGTGGTGCGTTCGCTGCTCGAGCGCATGCCGGGCCACGCGGACGTCGCCGTGATCCTCAATCCGCAGTTAACGCCCGTTGAGTTCGTCCTGACGATCTGCGAAGAGCTCGGCATCTTCATGCGCGACGAGGACGCGTCGAGCATCAAGGATCTCGTCGAACTGCTGAACAAACGGTTGCTGGAATCCCATGCGAAGGGCCGGCGCGTGGTCGTGATCGTCGACGAGGCGCAGAACCTCACTCCGGAGACGCTGGAGCAGGTGCGCCTGCTCACGAAT
>DATENH010000263.1:0-33414 GCA_035275145.1 Steroidobacteraceae bacterium
CCTGCGGCAAGCCCTACGGCTTTTATCCGCAAGACAACTGCGGCACCACGTATTTCTCGATTCAGTTCCAGGGCGTGAACGCGCTGGGCGACGGCGACTATCCCGACGGCTTCGCTGCACAGAACCAGACCGGCGCGAGCAGCATCAAGTTGGCGGGCTGTTCGGTTGCCGATGATCTGTCGCACGACTTCGGCGACGTCAACGAGGGCCGACTGAAGGCGGCGCTGGATTTCCGTGCGAGCGGCAATACCACCTGTCCCGCAGCTTCCGGCTTCGCGCCCGGTGCGCAGCTGAAGCCCGGCCAGACGGCACTGTCGGGAACGGACGGAACGATGTTCAAGACCCCGTTCCGCGAGAATCGGATCCTGCGCAGCCACTGAGTCTGTCGGCGCCATCCGGTTGCGGATGGCGCCGCTTCGAGTATCGCTATCCGATACTCCGCCGCGACGGGTTGCGGAGCGCGCACGTCGCCAGCAGGCTCTGCCGCATGAACGAAGTGCGGCTGGTTTGCAACGACGTCCACTCGCAGCTCAATTCGACCACCATTCGTGGCCGCCTCACGCCGACGACGCTGGATGAAGCAGCGAGCTTCGTGCACCGGATTCATTCGCGCGACGAGTTCATGAGCGTGTGCGGCTCATGCCATGCGATGGGCGGGCAGCAGTTCGCCGCGGACGGCTGGCTGCTCGACATGCGCGGGATGAATCGCGTGATCGACTTCGACCGGCACAGCGGTTTGATCCATGTGCAGGCTGGCATCACCTGGCCGGATCTCATTCGGCACTACGTAGTCGCGCAGCACGACGGCGAATCCGCGTGGGGCATCAAGCAGAAGCAGACCGGCGCCGACCGCATGACACTCGGCGGAGCCGTGAGCGCGAACATCCACGGCCGCGGGCTGGCCTACGCACCGTTCGTCTCGGACATCGAAGCGCTCGAAGTGATCCTCGCCGACGGCTCGGTCGTGCACTGCGACCGCAGAACCCACGCGGATCTCTTCAGGCACGTCGTCGGTGGCTACGGGTTGTTCGGCGTCGTGGCCTCGGTGAAGGTCCGCCTGGTGCCAAGGCAGAAAGTCGAGCGCGTGGTCGAGCTGTGCACCATCGACGAGATCGGCGAGGCGTTCCAGGATTGCATCGGACTAGGCTACCTCTACGGCGATTTCCAGTTCTCGACTGCAGCCGATGACCTCGGCTTCCTGTCGACCGGCGTCTTTTCCTGCTACCGGCCGGTGGATCCGCGCACCGTCGTGCCCGACGGACAGATTCGTCTGTCGCCCGAAGACTGGCGGCGTCTCATCTACCTCGCCCATCACAACAAGCGCCGCGCATTCCACGAGTTCACGGATTTCTACCTGCGCTCGAGCGGACAGATCTACTGGAGCGACACGCATCAGCTGAGCGTGTACCTCGACGACTACCATGGGGGTCTGGATCGAGCCTGCGAAGCTGCGGTACCGGGATCGGAAATGATCACGGAGCTCTATGTGCCGCGCCGGCGGCTCGCAGCCTTCATGAGCGATGTCCGCCGCGACTTCCAGCGGCACGAGGTCGATCTGGTCTATGGCACCGTGCGCCTGATCAAGCGCGACAGCGAAACCGCTCTGGCGTGGGCGCGCGAAGACTACGCCTGCGTGATCTTCAATCTGCACGTCGACCACGAGCCGCGCAGCATCAGCCGCTCGTCACACACTTTCCGGCGGCTCATCGACATCGCGATCCATCACCGCGGCAGCTTCTTCCTCACGTACCACCGCTACGCGATCGCGGCGCAGATGCTCGCCTGCTACCCGCAGCTTCCGGAATTCCTGCAAATGAAACTGCGCCTGGATCCCGATGAGGTCTTTCGCAGCGATTGGTATCGGTATTACTCGAGCATCGGGCGCGACCTGGCCCTGGCTTAGTGCGTCATCGCGTAGATCATGACGTTGACGCCGACCATGTAGGACTTGGTCGAGAACGTCTCGAAGTACCACTCGCCGTAGGCCTCGCGTTCCCAGCCGTCGCCGACGTCGGTGTTGTGGGTGGCGAGCACCATGATGCGGCCGTCGTCGTCCACCCAGGCACGCATCTCCGGGTTGTCGAGCGAGCCCGCCGGAAACTTGTGGGCGCCGGGCGGCTCGGCCGTGCTGCCGCCGGGGCTGGCGAATGGCAACGCGGGGATCTGCGGCATGCCGTCGTTCAGATCGAACACGGTGTGGAAGATCGGATGGTCCGGGGTGAGCGTGCGCCACTCGCGGCCGGGCAGCACCTGCCGCATCACGTCCGCAAACTGCTGCCACTCGGCGTCGCCCCAGAAATCGTCGCACCAGACAAAGCCGCCATTCGCGAGATAGCGCGCCAGCGCGGCCTTTTCTTCCTTGGACACGACCATGTAACCGGGGTCGGACATGTACAGCAGCGGGAAATCGCCGAGGTCCGGCGCCGTGAGCATGCGGCTCGATGCGAACTTGGCGACCTGGATGCGCGTGAGCTGCCCGAGCCGATGACCGAAGTTGTCGTCGCCCTCGGGAAAATCCGTTTCCCAACGCGCCCACACGCGGCCGTCGTAGGCGTAGTACGCCTCGCCCATGCCGCCTTCGCTGTCGTAGATGATGCGCGCGAAGTTGAGCTTGGTCATGTCTGCGGGCTTGCCGGAGCGGCCGCCGTCGCCGGTGATCAAATTGGAAGATGCACCGGCGCCGAGCGAGACGGCAGCGACTGCCGCGGCGAGCGTGAAGCGCAGTCTCATGAGCGCCTCGTGCTCACTGACGATTGCCCAGGCGCCGATAGTATTCGGCCACTGCCTCGCGATAGCGCGGCGAGTCGGGATCCGGAATCGTCGCGCGCGCCGCCGACGCTTCGCGCGACTTGGCGGATGCAGCGAGCGCCTGCAGCTCGATCTGATTGATGAGCTTCATCATCACATCCGGCTGCGCCGACAACGGATCGCCGCTGAGACGGCGCAGCTGCGTGGCTGCGCGACGCAGCGCTTCGAGCTCGGCCTGGCTCAGATCGCCGCGATTCATGCGGTTCGCCAGGTCACGGATACTCTCACTGAGCTGAGCAGTCTGGCGCGCGAGCGAGCCGCGACCTTCCTGGAATCCGCCGATCCCGAGGCTCGGCATGTTGGGATCCCACGCCGAGAGTCCGCCGCGCGGCTGCAGACCCGGGCGCGAGCCATCGGATGGGCGCTCGCCGCGTCCCTGGCCTTCGCGACCGTCCTGACCTTGGCGTCCTTCCTGTCCTGCGCTCGCCTGCTGCTGACCATCCTCCTGGTCGTCCTGTTGGCCCTGCTGCTGGCCCTGCTGACCCTCCTGGCCCTGTTGACCTTGCTGCGATCGTTCGCCGCGCTGGCCTTGCTCGCCCTTCTGGTTACCTTGACCGCTGGCTTGCTCTTGAGCGTCCTGCAGTGCCCGACGCAGCTCGGCGACTTGCGCAAGGAGCGCCTCCGCAGTCGCACTCTCGGGTTTGTCTTTGCCCTCTGCTGCCGCTTGCGCCACGGCGTCGCGCAGATCCTGCTGCAAAGTATCGAGCGCGTCGGTGATCAATCCCTCGCGCGGCGCAGCTTCGCGGGCGCGACCGTAGTAGATCTCGGCGGCGCTGCGATTGAGCCGATACATCACGTCCGAGCCTTCGATGTCACGGATGATCTCGCTCAACTTGCGCGTCGTCTCGGGATTGTCTTTGCGGTTCTCATGAACTGCATTGCGCATGTCGCGCTCGAGGTTCGACAGGTCGGTCGCCATCTGCTGCTTCGAGCGGACCAGTTGCTGCGCGCGCTTCTGGTCGATGGTGCCGCGGCCGTTCGTCGGCTGCGGCTGCGACAGCGCCTCGTAGAGGTCGCTCTCGATGCGGCGCTGCTCGTTCAACATCTCTTCGCTGCGATCCGCGAACTTCTCCAGCGTCTGGTCGAAGCGCGAATCGTCGGGCTGATCGATCTGCTGCAGAGCGCGACGCAAATTGCGGCTCGCTTCCTGCGCGGCCCTCGCTTGCTCGGACTGACCCGACTGCCCAGACTGGCCGGACTGTCCCGATCGACCGGACTGGCCGGACTGGCCCTGCTGCTGTTGCTGCTGCTGCTGCTCGCTGCCCTTGCTGTCGCTGGCAGCCTGCATGTCCTTCAAGGCCTTGCTCACGGATTCGAGCGCTTGCGAGAGCTGCTGACGCTCGCGCTCTTCGCGCTCCCGCTGCTGTCCGCTCGCAGAACCGCCGCGCGATGCCTGCGAATCGCCCGAAGACTGCTGCCGATTCAGCTCGGCGAGCCGACGCCGCAGATCCTCGGCCTCGCGTCGTAGCTGTTCCTGTTTCCAGCGCTGCTCGGGCGTGCGCAGATCCTGCTGACTCTGCTGCGCGAGCTTCTCCTGCCGCTCCGCGAGCTCCTTGAGCTTGCGGACCATCTCGTCGATATCCTTCTGTGTGTTGCGCGAGGCGAGCTGCGACTCGCTCTCGTACTGGCTCTTCTCCAGGTCCATCTCGAGCTCGAACATCTCCGTGAAGTTGCGCGCGGTCTGCGAGCCGTCGCCGCCCGCGTTGCTCTGCTGCATCGAGACCTGCACTTCACGGAATGCAGACTCTGCACGCAAGAGCTGCTGCAGCGCCTGCTGTTCGAACGGCACAGCTTCCGGAAGTTTGAACGTGTTGAGGTGCGCGACCGCCGGATCCATCACAGTGGCGGCCTTCTCCAGGCTTTCCACGAAGGTCTTGATGCGCTCGTCTTCATCCAATGACGCCCGGGCGCGAGTGCGCGCGGCCAGCGTGCGTGCTTGCTGCGCAAGGGTCGCTTGCAGCTCTGCGAGCATCTTCGCGCTGTCTTCGAGCTGCTGTTTGGAGCGCGAGCCGCGCTCGTCGCCCCGCTGCAGATTCCAGGTCGCCAGCAGGATCTCGCGCTGGCGCTCCGAGATCGCGCCCTGCTCGTCGCCCATGCCGCCGCCGTCCTGGTTGCCGCTCTGCGCCTGCAGGAAGCGGCGCTCGAACGGTTGGACCTGGACCATGAACAGATCGGTCTGAACCGTCGCCTTGCGATCTTTCGCCACTGCGTAGTACGAAACGAGATCGCCGGGCACGAGCCGCTTCGACGCATCCTTCGTTTCGGCTTTTGCCAGGTTGGCGCCCAGCTCTTCCAGGTCGAGCAGCGATTCGTTGTCGCTGCTCTTGGCGCCGCCGCCCACCGGGACGGCCTGCCAGTCGCCGCCGTTCACCGAGTAGCGCAGCGTCACGTCGCGCAAGCGGAAGTCGTCTTCGGCGTGGATGCGCACCGGCACTTCTTCGATGCTGGTGGCGCGCCAGTCGCGGCCCGGCTTGCGAATCTCGATCGTCGGCTTCTCGTCGGGGATGATTTCGATCGCGTACTCGTCGCTGAGCGCGACGAACTCGTCCGCGACGCGCGCACCGATCTGATAGCGCCCCGGCTTCGTGACGGCGATCGCGCCGCTGCTGGTGCGACCTTGCGGCACCAGCTCGCCATTCTTGCCATCGACGATGAGCGCAGGCGCGTCGAGCGGCGCATCGGAGACGACTTCCACTTTGACGTTCGTCCCTTCGACCGCGCGGATGTCGCGCGAAACATCGTCCGACTTCGGGTCGAGCCCGGTCCACTGCGGATATTCGTAAGTCAGTTTCACGCGCTCGATGCGCGGCAGGTCGACGACGGTGATGCTGTGCTCGCCGCTGCGCGTGCCTTCCGCATCGACGTAGTACTGCAGCGGTCCGCGTACGGCGTACAGCCGGAACTCGAAACGTGAGTCGCTATCGGCTGCAGCCTGCATCGGTGCGCGTTCCCACTCCTGGCGATCCGCGAAACGCACGAACACCGCGACGTCGCGAGGATGAAAGCCTTCGACGGCCGCACGAATCGCGAGATCGCTGTTGCGGCGAACGGTCGCGTTGCCCGGCGTCACCGTCACACTCCGCACCGGCACGGCATTGCGCGGCAGCTCCATGCCCAGGAGCAAGTAGCGGGCGCCGAAACCCCAATACGTGGGACCGGCGATCAGCATTCCGACCACCACTGCGAGAGCAGCGACCGCGACGAACATCCCTGCCGCGATTCGCCGCGACGACACGATTTCGTCGGGCGATGTACGTTCCGCGATCGTGACCGCATCGGCCGCCAGCAGACTCAGGAGCGGCGTAGCGAGGCCCTGCGATTCGCGCCGCTTGCCATCGAGATAGGTGTTGATGCGGCCGTTCTCGTCTGGCAGCCGCTGCTCGAAAATGTGCGCGCCCTCGTCGCGATGCAGACGACGCAGCGGCCGCCACAGCAGCACCGCAATCACACACACGAGCAGCGCGATGATCGCGACGCGTCCCGTCACTGCAATCGCCGGCGCGAACTCCTGTCGCTGCAGCGTCCATACAGTGAACGCTGTAATCGCGAGGACGCCGGCCAAGGCGATGGCCGCCGCTTGCGCATAGATATGTGTGCGCAAGCGGGCGCGCAGCGAGTCCAGGTAACTTTCGAGTCGCTCTCGAGCGCTCATTTCGGTGTCTCCCGGCGAATCGCCAGGTAGCGATTCGCCAGCAACAGCTCGGCCAGCAGCAACACTGCGGCGAGCCAAAGCACTGCGGGCCCGAGCGAACGCGGCTTCGCATCCGCTGCAGTGACCGCCGCAACCGGCGCGACGTTCGGCCCGGAATTCCGCACCTGCATCGCACGCCAGCGCTGCACGAAGGAAGCGGGCAGCGGCGTCAGGTCCGATTCGCGCGCATCGACATTGACGGCAACCCAGCGCACGCCGTCGTTGCCGCGAATCTCGTAGAACCCGGTCTGGTCGGGAATCAGGCGGTCCGCGGCCGCGGTCTGCGCCAGGCCGAGCACGCGCTCGCCCCGCGGATCGAATATCTGCCCGCCGCCGGCCGCGGTCAATCCTGTCAGGACCACTGAGCCAACCGTGGTACTGGCGGCAGATGCGTCGCCGCGCACCAGGTACCGAGCGGCTTCGGCGATAAAGCGCACGAACAGCGGATGGATCGCGAGGTCGTTCCACTCACGCTCGACCGGTGCCGTCAGGACCAGCATGTGTCCTGCGCCGATCGTGCGCTCGATGAGCAGCGGCGTGCCGTCCTCGTATTCGATGAGCTTCTTGTCGCCATCGCCGACCTGGACCGCGCGATGTCGGAAGAAGCGCACAGAATGCCAATCGCCTGCATCGCGCAGCACGGGATGCGTCGTCGCGATCTCGCCTACTGCAGCGACGGTCTGCTGCGGCTCGCTGATCCGCCAGCCTTCGAGCAGCGCGCCCGGCTCGATCGAAGTGCGCGTCCCGAGCGTCGCGAGCACGGAGCCGCCGGCCGCAACGTATTCCTTGATGCGCTTCGCCTGGATGTCGGAGAGCGCACCCACGTCCGCGACGACCATCAACGAGAAGCCGGTCAACGCACCGGTGCCGATCGCGTCCGTCGTGCGCTCTTCGACATTCAGCGTCGGCGCGGCGAGCGAGCCGATGGCCGATGCGAAATACGAGACGTCGTCGGCGCGCGGATCGGGCGCGATCAGCAGCGCCTTCGGATCTGCATGCTCCAGCACCGCATAGAAGTGATCGTCCTGCGGCAAGGCATCGGTCGGCTCGAGCGAGACTTCGATCCGATGCGATCCGGCAGAGAGCTTCAGGTCGGAGAACAGGACCTTCGCCGACGGCGTCGCCGCTGCTGCTTGCGTGCCGAGATCCGGTCCGGGATCACCGCCGCCTTCGGTTTCGACGGTCGAGTCCGGCGAGGCCACCGAGCCCGCGGGCAGCTCGATGCCGCGGCGACCGTATTCCTTGCCGTCGATCGCAAGCACCACCTGACGCTGTTGCGGCTTCGCCGCCATGCCGCGTACCGTCACCTCGAGCGAGCGCGTGTCGACAGTCGTCAACTGCGCGCCCTGAATGAATACGTTTTCCGCCGCAGCATTGCCGACGTCGTGAAGCACGAGCTGCGTTTGCGCGGGCGGTTCGAGATCGGCGAAACGCAACGGCGCCGCGCTTTGCTGCAAATCCGAAATGAGATGCAGCACCACCGGAGGACGCGGCGAGCCCAACCAATTGTCGGCGGTGCTCATCGCCAAACCGTAATCGAGCCGCTCGATTCCGGGCTTCAGCGCACGCAAAGTCCCTCGCACTGTGCCCGCTGCCGACGCTGGCGTGGAGCTCTCCACGACAGCAACGCGCCGACCTTCCGCTGTGGCGATCAGCACGCGGTCAGCAGAGCCAAGGCTCTTCAGAACTGCGTCCGCTTCATCCAGCGCACGCTTCCAGCGATCGCCATGCTGCATCGACAACGACGTGTCGAGCACGATCGCATGCAATCGCGCGTTGGCGTTCGAGCCCGGAATGGCGCGCTCCGTGAGCAACGGCCCCGCGAATGCGAGCACGAGCGCGATCAGGAACAGAATTCGTAATGCCAACAGCAGCCAGTAGCGCAGCGTGCGCTTGGCAGTTCGCTGCGTCTCGCTTGCTTCGAGGAACATCAACGACGCGAACGGATGCTGCGTCGGGTTCGCGCGCGCCACGCGGTGCAGCCAGATCGGTACACCGATCGCTAGCAGCCCGACGAGGAACAAAGGCGCGAGGAACATGGCTGTCAGCTCCTGCCCTCGCGAAACAACAGGTAACGACGCAGCGCGCGATCGAGCGGCTCGTCGGTCGGGATCAGTAGCTGATGCGCGCCAACGTCGGCAGCAGCCTTGCGCAGCGATGCCAGATGCGAATCGAGCCTGTCGCGATACTCGCCCGCGAGATATTCCGGCGCGACGTTGAGCGTCTTGTGAGTCTCGACGTCTTCCAGCAGCACCGACTCGCGCCAGTCAGGCTTCAGCTCGCGCGGATCGAGGAGCTGGAACAGCATGATGTCGTGGCCGTGGTAGGCGAGCGGCTGCACGGCCTTGCTCATGGCCGTGGGATCGCAATACAAGTCGGAGATCACGGCGACCAGGCCGCGACGCTTCAAGTGCTCGCCGAAGCTGCGGAAGCAGTCTTCCAGGTTCGTGCCGCGACCGGCGGTCACGCCATCGATCGTGTGGATCATGCTCTGCAGACTGCCGGCTCGACTCGTGGCGGGACGGAACTGGCGGATCTGCTCGTCGAACACTATCAGCCCGACCGGATCGTGCTGGCGGGCCGCGAGGTAGGCGAGAGCGGCCGCGAGGAACTTGCCGTATTGCAGCTTGCTGACTCCGCCGGAGCTGTAGTCCATCGACGCGCTCGCGTCGAGCAGGATCATCAACCGGGTGTTGGTCTCGCCTTCGTAACGGCGAATATAAGTGCGCTCGGTGCGCGCGTAGACGTTCCAGTCGACGAAGCGCGGGTCGTCGCCTTCGACGTACGCGCGATACTCCTTGAACTCCTGGCTGAAGCCGTAATGCGGCGAACGGTGCAGACCGGTGAGAAAGCCCTCGACGGCCGTGCGCGCCACCAGCTCGAGGTTCGCAAGCCCCGCGAGCGTGGTAGGTGCCAACAGCCGATTGAGAGCGGTCGCGCTCATCTGTTGATGACCTCTCGCAAGACTTCGTCGACGCTCTTGCCATCCGACTCGGCCTGATAGTTCGTCAGCACGCGATGACGCAGCACTGGCAGTGCCAGTGCTCGCAGATCTTCACCAGTCACGTGATAGCGCCCCGCCATCAGTGCGCGCGCCTTCGCTGCCAGACACAGAAACTGCGTTGCGCGAACGCTGGCGCCGTAGCGAACGTAGCGACGCACGCCGTCGGGCGCGATCGATTCATTGGGCCGAGTCGCGCGAATCAGCATCACTGCATCCTCGCGCACTTCCGCGGACAGCGGCACCTGTCGCACCAGCCACTGGAACTGCACGATCTCTTCCGCAGTCGTGCACGCAGCAATATCCGGCAGCTCCATGCGCGAGGTATTGCGATCGACGACTTCCATCTCGTCCTGCGGCGTCAGGTAGTCGAGCAGGACATTGAACAGGAAGCGGTCGAGCTGCGCTTCCGGCAGCGGATACGTGCCTTCGAGCTCGATCGGATTCTGCGTCGCGAGCACGAAGAACGGCGGCGTCAGCAGATGCGTCGTGCCGCGCACGGTCACTGAATGCTCCTGCATCGCTTCGAGCAGCGCGGCCTGCGTCTTCGGCGGCGTGCGGTTCACTTCGTCGGCCAGCAGCACGTTCGTGAAGATCGGCCCCGGCACGAACGTCCAGCGGCGATGGCCGGTCGTGATGTCCTCTTCAATGATGTCGGTGCCGGTGACGTCGGTGGGCATCAGATCCGGCGTGAACTGAATGCGCTTGAATTTCAGGCCGAGCGCCGAAGCGAGCGTGCGCACCAGCAGCGTCTTCGCCGTGCCCGGCATGCCGGTGATGAGGCAATGCCCGCCGACCAGCAGCGTCAGCAGCAGGTGATCGACCACGTCGTCCTGGCCGACGATGATCTTGCGCACTTCCGTGCGAATCGCGCCGAGGCGCGAGTGGAACGTCTCCACGTGGCGCTCGACTTCAGCGTCGGTGAGCTTATTGCGCGCGACGTCATTCATTTTTGGTTCGCTCCTCGACGATCTTCAGCAGGAATTCCTGCGCGGGTTTGTAGTGCGGGGCGGCGGCGAGCGCATCGAGCACGTGACGGCGGCTCGCCGCGCGATCGCCCAGTGCATACAGTGCACGCGCGGCGCCAAAGAGCGCCGGCGCTTGATCGTGCTCGCTCAGCGCGAGCAGCACACGGAATTCGCGCAACGAGTCTTCGGCGCGATTGTCCGTCAGCAGACGTTCGCCGAGCTGCGCGTGCTGCTCGGGATTCAGCGGCTCCGAGTAATTCAAAGACTGCAGCACCACCGTGGCGTCCTGCTTGCGTCCGGCCTCGTCGAGCCAGCGCGCCAGTTCGCGAAGTGCAGCGGGATCCCAGCCACCGGCGTTGCGATACGCTTCGACCGCAGCGATGGCCTCGGGGCGGCGCCCTGCTTTGTCCAGCGCGCGCGCCAGCAATAGGTTCGGACTGCCTGGGCCGACATGCTCTGGATAAAGCTCCGCGGCTCGTTTCGCCGGCGCGATCGCATCGTTCCACTGCTCGCCTTGAATCGCTTTGCGCGCCGCCTGGTACTGCGCCTGGTACTCGTTCATGCCCTCAAGCAGTGCGCCGTAACGCGAATGCAGGAATGCATCGAACTCCTTGTCGAAATCCGCGGGTGCCATCTTGAATGCAGACTGGACCGCCGCGGCCGTCGTGACACTCGCGCGATCGAACTGATGCAGGAATGTCGAGAGCCGGTCGAATCCCCAGCGCTGCTCGATGAACAGGCAGATCAGGCCGGCCTGTACGTAGGAGACCTGGATCTGGTTCGGGTACGCGGGGCGGATGAAGCCGGAGTCGAGATCGCTCACCGGCAGGAACTTGTCTTCGTTCAGCGCAGTGATCACGTCCGGAGGCACGACCACACCCGGCGTGGGCCCGGTGCGCCATTCCTCGAACACGGAGATGCCTTCGCTCAGCCAGCGCGGCACGCGATGATCCGTCGCCTCCAGCGTGAACACGTGCGCGAGCTCGTGCCACAACGTGCTGCCCCAATGGAAGTCGCCGCTCGCACGACCGGACGGGCTGTCCATCGCCACCACGTAGCCGAACGTCACGCCGAGCAGTCCGATGCCCGGCAACGCCGCGACCCGTACCGCGAAGTCGTCGTGATCGGGATAGATCTCGACAGTGACCGGCTCCTGCAGCTTGAACCCATAGCGTCGCGAGAACGTCGCAATGCCTTGCTGGATCAGATCGATCGCATATGGCTCCAGCACCGACGACTCACTGCGATGCAGCCGCAAGCGCACTACATATGTATCGCCAGCGACCGCGACTGGCGTCGACGACACATCGAACTGATCGATGCGATCGAGCAGCCGCAGCGAATTGACCGTCGTCGGGCTATACGGATCGCCGGAGTACGCCGCAGTGAGTTGCTGGCGCGCTTCCTCGATCTGACCCAGCCGCAGCAGATTCGAGCCCAGCTCTGCATGCGCAGACCACAGATCGGGCTGCACCTCGACCGCACGCCGTAGCAGCGCCGTCGCCTCGCGATAGCGACGACGCATGATCTCGAAATGGGCGAGCTGCTCGTATACCGCGCCGTAGCGCGGGTTGTAATCGAGCGCCCGCTTGATCCACGGTTGCGGATCGCGATCGCGTGAAGTCTCCAGCGCGGCACGCATCGCGAAGACTTCGAGCGGCGGCAGCTTCTGCTTCGCTGCGAGCTCGCCGGCGCGCTCCAACTGCTTCTGCGCGCCTTCGAGCTGGCCGGCCTCGAGCATCAACTGCGCGCTCACCAGGTATGCTTCGACGAGATCGTCGTGTTCGCGCAGGACTTCTTCGATGAGAGGCCCGGCGTCGCCTTCGAAGCGCTCGGCGAGCACGCGAGCCAAACCGATCTTCGCGTAGGGATCGTTCGGGAAGATCTTCAGCGCTTCCTTGAATGTCTCCGCGGCATCGTTGTACTGGTGCGTTTGCAGGAAGAGACGCGCCCAGCGGATACGCGGCTGCACGGCCCGCGCGTTGGCCTTCACGAAATCGCGGAAGCGCTCGTTCGCCTGCTGCAGGTCGCCGATGGCCCACAGCGCTTCGGCCTGCATCACAGCGTTCGATGAATTGACGAGCTGCGAGTAGCACGCACGGGCTTGGTCGACCCGACCGCGATACTGATGCTCGTCACAGGCGCGCAGCTCGCTCGCGCGGCGCGGATCGTAATCGATCGACTGTGCGAGCGCCGAACCTGCAGCGAACGTGGCGGCCAGGAGAATAAGGAGTCGCGGGGGCGCGCGCATCATTGCACCGCCCGTTTCGAATCGATCTGCTTCTGCAGCAGCGCGAGCCTGACGAGCACGCCTTCGAGCTCGTCGTAATACTGATCCTCGCTCAGCGACGCCTTGCGTCCCTTCACGCCTTCCAGGTCCTGCTCGATCTGTCCACGCTGCGCGAGCAGCGCCGTCACTTCAGGAGTGGCGCCCGACACAGCGCTCGACCCGACGTGCGCAACCGCGAAAGCGGCGGTGTCATCGCCGGCGATGCGCGCGTGCTCAGTCGCGAGCGAGACGTCCGACTTGAACGACTGTGCGACCTGGCGGTTCGCGTAGTCGAACGCTTCCGCGGCGGTCACGACTTCGTCCTTGTTCACGTCGGCCTCTGCACCGCTGACGGCCTGCAACCAGTACTGCGCGAATCGCGTCGCCGTGCGCTCACCGCCGCTCTTGGTCGCAGTGATCACGACCCGCTCCGGACGTTGCCAGAGCTCGATGGTCGCGCCGCTCGAGCTGGTGGCATTCACGATGAGCTGCTTCTTCGCGGGCAGACGATCGAACAGCTGTTCGAGCTCGGCGCCGGTGATGTCGGCACCCGGAACGTTGAAGCGATAGTCCTCGCCGTCCCACGTCCCGTGCCCGATCAGCACGACCGTCACGGTGTCGGCCGCTTTGACCTTCGCAGCGAAGTCCTGGAACTCACGGCGCAAGGAATCGCGACGCGCCTGCTCGCCGGTCAGCACGACGACGTGATTTTGCTCGCCCGCGGCCTTCTTCGCGGCTTCCGCAATCGAAGCCGCCTGCTCGCGGAAGCGCTGTTCGTACTCGGGTTCGCCGCCGAGCCCGGCAACGACGAAGGTGAAGGAGGCGGCTCCGGCCAGAGTGGGTACAGCAAGCAACGCGGCGGCCAGGAAAAAGGTCTTCACAGCCTTCCCCAACGCAACCGCAGCAGCCATTCCGACACTTTCAGCAGCAGCAGCAGGAGAAAGACCACCGGCAGATTCCACAGATCGAGCGTCTGACGCTCGACGACGCCGGCCTTGGAATACGGGATTGCGTTGGCGAGACCTTCCAGATCGGCCAGCGGCCAGTAACGACCGCCAGTCATCGCGGCGAGCCGCTCCAGAACCGCGCGATGCTGATTCGTCGCGAAGTGCTCGGCCACACCGTCGTTGCGCAAGACGTGCGTGATGGCATTGCCGACTTCGCGGCCACCGGCGGTAGCGGTCATTTCCATCCGATATAGCCCGGCGCCGGCGGCATCGATGCTCGCCACGTATCGACCGTCACCTTGACCAGAAGGCTGCATGGGTTGCACGAACGCCGCTTCCGCCTGCGGCGCTATCCGAAGTTCGACGCTGGCGTCGTTGATCGGTTCAAACCGTTCGTTGCGCAGCTCGGCGACGACCCGCACGTTGCGCTCGTCGTCATACGACAGTCTCTCAGGCTCGACAGAGGCGTGGGGCGGCGCAGTCGCGGAGATCGCGTGCAGCAACTGTCGCCAGAAGACTTCATGGCTCTCGTCCTCCGGTGGAAGCTGCATCTGCCAGCGCAGCGTGCTGGCGGTCGCGAGCAGGTAAGTCGCACCGCGGCCATAGTGCTGCCACAAAAGCAGTGGCATGCGTGAGCGGTCCGCGTTGCCCTCCAACAGCACGATTGCGCCGGGCCTGAGCTTGCCTAGCGACTGGTAGTCCGCCACGGCCGGCAGGTTCTTCCAGCGATCGGCGTTGCGCTTCGGATCGGGATCGAACCGCAGGATCGGCGACTGCGCGCCGTAGAGCGTCGGCTGCACCCGCACCGGCCGCTGCACGAGTCCCATGACCTGCTTCCCGGCGAGCTGCGCGGGCAGCGTTTGCGCGATGGCCGCGTTCTGCCAGCCGCCGGACGCCATGCCATGACGACCCGCGAGCATCAGCACCGAGCCGCCGCGCTGATCGACGAACTCCTTCAGCAATCGATGCTGCTCCGGGCGCAGGCTCGCGGCTTCGTAGCTGCCGATCACGACAGCGTCGTAAGCAAACAGCTCGGCCGCGTTGGCGGGGAAGCCATCCGCGAGCTCACCCGCTGTGTCGATGCCCTGGCGGTAATACTTGTTCGGCGTCGTGCGCACCACGCTCGCTACGCGCAGCGCGCGATCGCGTTCTGCGGCTCGTCGCAGAAATTTGTATTCCCACCGCGGCTCGCCTTCGACGTAGAGAATGTTGCGCCGGTTCGCCGGCACATCGACGACACGCGTGCGCGTGTTGTTGACCGTGTTGTGCTCGCCATCGAGTGCATCGAGCGTAAAGCGCAGCTCGTGAGTGCCCGGCTCGCCGGCGGGGAGATCGATCGCAAGGCTTGTCGCAGTCGAGTCGCGCGGGAGTTGAATGTCGCGCGCGGCGACCAGCGTCTCGCGGTCGTAAACGCGCAATCGCGTTGCCGCGGCACCGTCATGGCGAATGCCGACCTGCGCAGTGACTGTCGAGCCCACTGGGGCGCTGGCTGGCACGTCGAGCCGCTCCAGTTCCAGGTCGCCCGCGACCTTCTCTGGCCCGACGCCGACCGTGTGAATCGGCACGCCGTACGACGCGAGCTCGGTCAGACGTTCCTCGCTGAGCGAACCGCCGTTCTCCGCGCCATCGCTGAACAGCACGACGCCCGCGAGCGGGATGCTGCCGGCACTCTGCAAGACCTGAACGAGCGAGTCGCCGATCCGCGTCTGCGGCCCCGGCGCAGGGATCGATTCGAGCGAATCGAGCGGCGTCGTGGTCTGCGCGAAGCTGAACAGGCGCACCTCGAAGGTGTCTTCCAGCTTCGCGAGCGTTCCATTCTGTAAAGCCGCCGCGACTTCCTGCAGCCGCGAACGCTCACCGTCGCCGTAAGCCATGCTGGCCGAGGCGTCGATGGCGACGGCGAGCACGTTCTCGCGATCCCGCACTCGCTCGACATTCAGGACCGGGCGCCACAGCAGGACCAGCACCGCCGCCGCCAACAGGCTCTGCAGGATCCCGACGGGCAGTAGCAGACGCCAACCGAGCTGCCGACGTCGCCCCACGAAAACGAGGGTCGCCGCGATCAAGACCACGACTGCGGCGATCGAGGCGACGAGCAGCCACAAAGGCCAGGCGCTCGCAAACGCGAACACGCCGGTTCGATAGGCCCACAACGGATGGGTGAACAGGAGCTCGAACATAGAGATGGACTGCTACCCAGTAATAGAGAAGGGCCGGCCGCAACGCAAGCGCAGAAAGTGCAAAGAAAGGCGGCGCTCGCGGGACGGAACCCCGCTCGCGGTCGTGCGTACTGAAGTGACGGATAGCAAGCGTAAGAGGTTGATCTCAATGGCCGGCAGCAGCGGTTCCCTGCACGAGAGCGAGGCAGTCCTCAAGCCCGAGACCATCGACCGGCACCGCGCCGTGGTCTCGATCATGGAAGAGCTCGAAGCGGTCGATTGGTACGACCAGCGCATCGACGCCGCCGGCGACCGCGAGCTCAAAGAGATCCTCGCGCACAACCGCGACGAGGAGAAGGAGCACGCGTCGATGATGCTCGAGTGGCTGCGCCGGCATGACGCCACACTGGATCGGCATCTGCGGACTTATTTGTTCACTGATAAGTCGGTACTGGAAATCGAGGAGGCAGCGGAGGGCAAGGACGGCGGTGGGTCGAATGACGACGGCAGTCTGCGCATCGGGAGCCTGCGCCCATGAACGATCTGTTGCGCGAGCATGCGCCGATTTCGTCCGCAGCCTGGAAAGAGATCGACGCAGAGGCAACCCGCACGCTCAAGACGCTGCTCGCGGCGCGACGCCTGGTCGACTTCGAAGGGCCGCTCGGCTGGGACGCCGCCAGCGTACCGACCGGACGCGTGGAGAAGCTATCGCCGCCACTCCAGGAAGGTGCGGTCACGCGATTGCGCGGCTCGCTACCGCTGACCGAGCTGCGGGTACCGTTCGAGATCTCGCGCGATGAGCTGGAGGCGATCGGTCGTGGCGCGCGCGATGCTGATCTCGATCCAGTGCGGAACGCGGCGCGCGCGGCGGGGATCGCCGAGGACCGTGCAGTCTTCCAAGGCTACCGGCCCGCGGAGATCGTCGGCATCTTCGAGGCTTCGGAGTCGCAGAGCCTGTCGATTCCGGCGGACTACGAGGCCTATCCCGACGTCGTCGCCGAAGCGACGCATCGATTGCGCAGCGAAGGCGTGAGCGGGCCGTACGGCATCGCGCTCGGTCCGCGCTGTTACACCGGCCTGACGCGGAGCACGACGCGCGGCTATCCGGTCATCAATCATGTGCGCGAGTTGCTCGACGGGCCGATCGTGTGGGCGCCGGCAGCGAACGGCGCAGTGGTGATGAGTCTGCGTGGCGGAGATTTCGAGCTGACGGTGGGACAGGATTTTTCCGTCGGGTATCTCGATCACACCAGTACGTCGGTGTTGTTGTACTTGCAGGAGACATTCACGTTTCGGGTGCTGACGCCGCAGGCGTCGGTACCGCTTACATATCCGGCGGCAGAAGCCAAGAAGTCGGGCTGAAGCCCGACTCTTCTCCACTCTCAATTAAGGTAACTCCGCAACTTTCCTCTTCGCGTTGCGTTCACACTGCATCCTCGACAGGAGGAAAGTGTTTTTGAGCGCCACGGAAATCGATCGTCGCAGCGGCATTGACCGTCGCAGCCGGGATCTCACGGCTTACTGGCACGGAGCGCGCAATCCACGCCGCCGCGGCGGTCGTCGCGCGGCCGATCTGCGTTACGCATTCGTGGACTGGCACTCGCCGCGGCTGCTGATCCCGGTCTTCTCCATCCTGTGCCTGTGCGTGCTCGACGGTATGCTGACCGTGATGCTCATGAAGCACGGCGCCGCCGAGTTGAATCCGCTGATGGCGTTGTTCCTGCCGCACGATCTGCTGGGGTTCGCCCTCGTCAAGTTGGGGTTGACGGGCGCCGGGCTGTGCGTGCTGGTCGCGTGCAGCCGGATGAAATTATTTCGCAGGATTCCCGGCGAGGCGTTCGTCTACGTCGTGCTCGGCGCCTACGCGTGGCTGCTCGTGCACGAGCTGCGGATGCTGGAGCTCGTCTCCAGCCATTGACTCCGGCGTCTAGCGTCGCGCCAGGTTTGCCGTCCCGTACCCGCCCGTGTACAGCCGCAACGCGAAGTAGGTCCACGCCGCGAGCGTTCCGCTGACGACAGCGGTCACGAAGTTCGTGTGATCGAGCAGGCCCGCAGCGAGCGCGACGCAGCCGAGCATCGACAAAGTCGCCTGACCGAGGCGCAGCTCCCAACGATCGACGTACTGCACGAGCGGCGAGGCATAGCGGGCGATCCGCGTGCGATGCGGATCGAAGCCGAACAGCCCAGACAATGCGATGTACGAGACGACGCCGATGATGCTCCAGAACGCAACCCGCCACAGCTCGACCGGCTGCCCGGAGAGTTTGCTGTAGACACCAGCGGCGACCAGAAACAGAGCGCAGGCGAGTAAAGCGTGCAACTTACGGTTGTTCATCGGCGCATTCGAGTTGGGAGTGGAGAGAGCTCGGCCAGGGATTATCAGAGCGCAGCGACTCTGCCAGTTCTGTGACGCGTCTCCAAGAATCACTCGCTGGACGGCGCCACCCGGCGACAGCCCGTCATGGCCCTCCCATTTCACCTACACCCAGGCGCGCGTTCGGTGGCGGGCGCCGCATCAAAGTGAGAGGATCCCCGACTTCATGAGGTTCTTCCGGCGTTCGCTCGTCGCTCTCGGCGTGGCAGCTATGCTGCCGACGCTGGTGTTTGCGGCGGTCAGCGTCTTCTACCTGCTGCGTGCCGAGCGCGAGCGGGTCACCAACGCCACGGTCGAACAGAGCCGGATAGTCATGACGCTGGTCGACACGCAGCTGCAGCGGCATCTCGCCGCACTCGACGTACTTTCCAGCTCCATCTACTTCGAGACCAGGGACTGGGCCGAATTCCACTGGCGGGTGCAGCGGCTGCTCGCCGCCAACCGGCAGTGGGAATCGATAGTCCTGATCGACACGCAGCAGCGTGACGAGATCTTCGACTTGCGCCGTCCGTTCGGCGCTCGTGCACCGCTGGCGGCTGAACACGAGCGTGGTCTGCGTCAGGTGCTCGCTGCCGGTCGCCCGCTGGTCGGTGACATCGAGAGTCACGAGCATCCGGTCGTGTGGCTGTACGTGCCGGCACGCGTCGACGGCAAGATTACTCATGTCATTGCAATCAGCCTCAAGCCGCAAATCTTCCAGGACACGCTGACGGCCTACGCAGCAGCGGGCACTACGGGCGGAATCGTCGATAGCGACGGCGACTTCGTGGCAAGGACGCTCGACTACAACGAGCGCGTCGGCACGCCGGCCACTCAGTACGTTCGGGATGCGATTCGCGACGGCAAGGGCGGCCTGTACAGCGGCACCACGTATGAGGGTTTGAAGAATTACACCGCGTATTACGTGTCGCCTTCGTCAGGATGGTCGACCCATCTCGCCGTTGCATCCGCGAGCATCGACACGCCGACGCGCTTGTCGTTCGTCGCGGCAGGCATCGCGGGGCTCGGTGCGTTGGTGCTGGGCGCGTTTCTCATCGTGCTCGTGTTGCGTGACATCGCCGAGCGGCGCCGTGCGGAAGAGATGCTGCGTCAGTCGCAGAAGATGGAAGCGATCGGGCAGCTCACCGGCGGCATCGCACACGACTTCAACAATCTGTTGACCGCGGTGATCGGCAACCTCGACATGATCCGCACGCGCGCGACTGGCAACGATCGCCTGCAACGCATGGCGGACAACGCGCTCGAAGCGGCGCGCAAGGGAGCGAAGCTTTCGTCGCAACTGCTCGCGTTCTCGCGCAGCCAGCGGATGAATGTGGGGCCGGTGGATCTGGCGCAGGTGCTTGGTGGGATGAGTGGATTGCTGGCGCAGTCGGTGGGTCCGTCGGTACGAGTTGATGTGCGTATCGATGAGGACGCGCGCTTCGTCATGAGCGATGCGAATCAACTCGAGCTCGCGCTGCTCAACCTTGCGGTGAATGCGCGCGATGCGATGCCGGAGGGCGGGACGCTGGCGATCAAGACGAGACAGGTCCAGGATGCCGAGCGCCGTCTGCCGCACGTCGAGCTCGCAGTCACCGATACCGGCGTCGGGATGACGGACGAAGTGCGATCGCGTGCGATCGAGCCGTTCTACACGACCAAGCCGACGGGCCAGGGAACCGGTCTTGGTCTTTCGCAGGTGTACGCAGTCGCGCGTGAATCCGGCGGCACGCTGGCGATCGATAGCGAGCCAGGGCGCGGCACGACTGTGAGCATCATGCTGCCGGCGGGATCGCCGCCGATCGTGCGGACCGAGAGCAATGCCCAGCAGACGACGACGGTGCCCGGTGCGCAATCGAGTGAGCAGAGGCGCGTTCTGGTCGTCGATGATGACAAGCTGGTGCGGCGTTTCATGTCGGAGAGCCTGCGGAGCCTGCAGTACCACGTGACGGAAGCCGAGAGCGGCGCACAGGCCCTTGCGACGATGGAGCGCGAGCGCTTCGACTTGCTGGTCGTCGATTTCGCAATGCCTGGAATGAATGGAGCCGAGGCGGCGCGCACGGCCCAGGAGCGTCAGCCGGGGATCAAGGTGCTGATGGTCTCGGGCTACGCGGACAGCGCCGCGGTCGAAGCGGCGCTCGGTACGGCGCGTCAGCTTCGCAAACCTTTTGACCTCGCTGAACTCGGTGCGGCAGTGGCGGAAACGCTGGCTACCTGACCTAAAGGAACGGTGCTCGTCACGTGGCGAGCGCAGTCGATCCTTCGTAGTCTCGGGTCCGAATGGAAGCGACGAGCTGGATTATCGCCTTGACGTCATCGTTGCAGTTTCGAAAGATCAAACGGTCCAGAACACCGGGTCCTCGCCGCAGAATCATCACGCCGAGAAATTCGTCCATGAATGAATGGCTGACGAGGAGTTCTCGGAAGTCGACACAAATAGTCCCCGAACCAGCGTCCAATGCACTCTCGACGCTGTCCCGCAACGGAGTGGCGACATCGCGAGTGCCCAACATGAAGATGCCTGGACCGAGGCTGGCGGGGATCGTGGCCGTGCATGCCGATGACATGTCCATACCCCTCCTATTCGTGGCGTCGTAGTAAACCATTAGTCGAATCGGGCGCGCAAATCAGGTGTCCCCAAGTATTTTGCAACGATCTCCTGGATCGTGCGCGTCGTGGCGGCACGACGATGGAATTCCAGGCTGACGATCGTTCCCTGGTAAGACGGATCAAGTCTTCTGCGCTTTTCGTCGTCCAAGCCAGCGTTGACGACGCGAGCATTGCCCGAGGCGGCGTAGATCTGCCCCTGCAGTCTCTGACAGATGTCCCGGCAAATGGTGAGTCCGAGACCCATGTGGCGACGGTCCGCATATATCAGGGGAGCACTCTTGCTCGATACGAATGGTCGGAATGCAACGCGTGCGGCATCGAAGTGATTGGCTGGTGGGTCGGCCAGACCTTTGAGCGACGCAAGTAGCCCGCAGCCATCGTCGACGACGGCTACTCTGACCAGGTCGCCGGCGGCGTACCACTGAGCAGCCAACCAAGCAGTCGGCCTTGGGTAAAGTGATCGTCCATTGCATGCCGGTCTTCGGCCGGGATGAACTCGGCTATCTCCGCGGAGAGTCGATTGGCAACGGTGTTCGCCTCTTCGGGTGTTGTAACAGCCATTGCCAGAGTTGATCGGACCGTCAGCGGACTCTTGGCCTTCACGCTCGCCCACGTGATATCCGCCCTCGCCGACTCCAGCAGCTGGCGGAGCGTCGGACAGCCGTTTCGGATGACAACCGGTTTTCCAGCTTGGCGCGCTCGACGCGCGCTACTGGCCAGCAAGCAGACTCCCACCGGCTGGATGGCGGTCAGGTCGACCGCATCGAACTCGATGCTGGGCTCGCGCGAACTCGATACGTGAGCAAGCATCTGCAAGGCAGCAGCTGGCTGAGTATCAAGAATCAGGCTCGGAAGCTTCACGTCGTATTTGGAGCGCACCGGGATTGGTGCCTGCTAGGAAGACTGCCGTACATCTCCACGTGATCCCTTGATATTCTCTGCGTCCCGCCTCCGACGCGACGCGCGCGTTTCTGCCCGAAACACCGACCATGCCCTACACAACCCAAGAATCCGAACAGAGCGTCGTTCTCGAGCCGGCGTCGACGGCTGACGCGGCGGTCATCTGGCTGCATGGTCTCGGCGCGGACGGCTACGACTTCGTGCCGATCGTCGACGAGCTGCGACTGCCGCCGACGCTGGCGGTGCGTTTCATCTTTCCGCATGCGCGGCCGCGGCCGGTCACTATCAACAATGGGTTCGTGATGCGTGCGTGGTACGACATCACCGGGCTCGGGCCGGACCGGAAGGAAGATGGCGAGGGGATTCGCGAATCGGCGGGTGCAGTCAATGGCTACATCGAGCAGCAGAACGCGCGTGGCATCGCGACCGGGCGCATCGTGCTCGCGGGCTTCTCGCAGGGAGGCGCGATCGCGTTGCAGGCTGCGTTGAGGTATCCGAAGCGCCTCGGCGGCGTGATGGCTCTCTCTACTTATCTACCGCTGAACGACACTGTCGCGGCGGAGGCTGCGCCCGCGAATAAAGATGTGCCGATTCTGATGTGCCACGGACTGCGCGATCCGATGATCGCGGCGACGATCGGCAAGGCGTCGCGCGATCTGTTGATAGGCCTGGGCTACAAGGTCGAGTGGCAGAGTTATCCGATGGAGCACCAAGTCTGCATGGAAGAAGTGGTCGATATTTCGAAGTGGCTGCAAGCGCGCCTCTCTCACTAGGAAGCAAGTCATGAGCCTCAGCATCGCACCGCTCGTCGCACTGATCGCCGGCGTCCTGATCCTGATCGTGCCGCGGCTGCTCAGCTACATCGTCGCGATCTACCTGATCGTCATCGGGCTGCTCGGCCTGTTCGGGCCGTTGCGGTTTTGAGTCCGCCCCGCTACGCCGCTGCCTATCAACGACTGCCTCGCAACGCGCGCGGCGCGCTGTGGATGCTCGCGTCCGCCATCACGTTCACCGTGATGACGATGCTGATCAAGTTTCTCGGTGAGGACTATTCGCCGGCGCTGCAGACTTTCTATCGTCAGCTTGCGGGCCTGGTGGTGCTGCTGCCAGTGATCCTGCCGAATCCGCGCCAGGTGTTTCGTACGACGCAGCTGCGAATTCTGCTGTTCCGCTCAGGCGCGGGCACAGTCGGAATGATTCTGGCGTTCTACGCGTATCAGAAGTTGCCGCTCGCAGACGCGAATGCGTTGTCGTTCACGCGTACGTTGTGGGTCGTGCCGCTCGCGGCATTCGCACTCAAGGAACACGTCGGGCCGCGACGCGTCGCTGCGACGATTGTGGGGTTCTTCGGCGCACTGCTGATGTTGCAGCCGCAGGCGCAAGGCAATGCGGGATGGCCTGCCGCTGCCGCACTCGCATCGTCGTTCCTGTTCGCATTCACGGTCACCGGCATGAAATTCCTGACGCGCGACCACTCGACGCTGACGTTGATGGCCTGGTCAGCGGTGCTCGGCTTCGTGCTCGCGATTCCACCCGCGCTGTTCTCGTGGCGATGGCCGAACCTGCGAGATCTCGTGCTGTTGTGCGCGATGGGCGTGCTCGGGACGATCACGCAAGCGTGCTACATCAACGGCATGTCCGAAGGCGACGCGGCCGCGATGGCGCCGATCGACTACACGCGCCTGGTGTTCGCCGTGATCCTCGGCTACGCACTGTTCAGCGACATTCCCAACACCATGACGATGCTCGGCGCCGGCATCGTCATGGCCTCCACCATCTACATCACGCTGCGCGAATCACGCCTCGGTCAGCCGAAGCCCCCGACCGAAAGAGTCGAGTAAGCGCTCAGCTCTTCCTCGCCACTCGGATCCGCGGCTCCGCCGCATGCAGCTGCGTCAACTTCGGCTCATTCACGCTCTCCACCGCTCGATTCAGCGCTGCTTGCTGGCAATCCGCTTGCCGCTGCAGCCTGCGCAGATTCCTGTTGTCATCGCTGATGTAGCACACCTTCTCCGACGCGTACTTCAGCCGCGCGTACAGGTGTGCAACATCCGCCGACTGCGACAGATCGAGATCGCGATAACTGACCACCGTGCTGACCCGGCCATCATCTCCCTTCGCCGAAGCAACAGCTGCAATCATCGAAGCCGTAGCGATCACGAGCGCCGTTCCGATCACGCGCAACGGCGCGGAGCGCGATTGATGCATCAACATGTCGTGTCTCCTCGAACTTGAACTGCAAAGCTCTTGCGAGCCTGGTTGTGATACCGCTGAATCGATCATGGTTGCAGCGGACAGCAGTGTTTGAACGAGACGCGCGCGCGGTGCTCCGTCGCTTCGTCGCGCGCAGGAATCGACTCGACGTTCTCGCAAACGATGCGCCTGCGGACAGAAGTCGCAGGGAAAGCCGACGGAGCACATAACGCAAACCCTGCGACGAAGCGTGCCGGTTGCGCGACGAATTGTTGTACCTTGCCGCCACCCTTGCTTAGAGTGAGGGCATGACCTTCCTTCAACTCAATAAAAACAGAAACCTGACGTTCTGGTCGCTGCACCTGATGGGCTGGCTAGCCTACGGGTCTGCGCAGTACGCGGGCGCGCTGCTGTACGGCAAGGCGATCGCGTACACGAAGGTGATCCTCATCGCCTCGTCGACGGGCTTCGTCCTGAGCTCTTGGCTGCGCGTGTTGTGCCGTCAGCTATGGAAGCAGCCCCCGGCCATCATGATCGGATTCGGCCTGCTCGGTGCGTACGTAACAGCGCTGGCGTGGCGTATTCCGGTGAATATGGCCTACATGAAGCTGTTCCCAGAAGAGGAAATGCACTGGTCGAGTTGGATGGACTACTTCAGCGGCACCATGAGCTCTACTTATCTAATGGTGTGCTGGATGGGGTTGTACTTCGGCTTTCATTATTACGAGTCGATGCAGCAACAGCGGGAGCAGACGCTGCGTCATGCTGCGCTGGCGCAGGAGGCGCAGCTCAAGATGCTGCGCTATCAGCTGAACCCTCACTTCCTGTTCAACACGCTGAACGCGATCTCGACGTTGATCCTCGACAATCGCAACAGCGTTGCGAACTCTGCCGTGACCGGGCTGTCAGAGTTCCTGCGCTACACGCTGGACCAGGACCCGATGAAGAAGGTGACGGTGGCGCAGGAGATCGACGCGCTGAACCTGTACCTCGACATCGAGAAGCTGCGGTTCGGGCCGCGCCTGACGATCGAGTTCGCGATCGACGCGAACGCGAGCACGATGCTGATGCCGAGCCTGCTGCTGCAACCGCTGATCGAGAACGCGATCAAGTACGCGGTGTCGCCACGAGAACAAGGAGGAAAGATCCGCATCGGCGGACACGTGACCGGCGGCATGCTGCAGCTCGAGGTGTCGGACGACGGGCCGGGCATGGTCGACTGCTCGCGGCTGACGAATGGCCGCGGAGTGGGCATCCGCAATACGCGCGAGCGGTTGCAGGTGCTGTATGGCGAGCGCGGAGTGGTGGATGTTCGGAATACCGAGCCGGGCTTGCGAGTCGCGCTGACGTTTCCTGCGGAGGCAGCTCGCGCCGCGGCGTGATTGAAGTCGAACGGGGACAGCATGAGTGACAGGCCGATCCGAGCCATCATCGTCGACGATGAAGAGCTCGCACGTCGCGGCATAGAGATTCGCCTCGCCGCGCATCCAGATGTGCAGATCGTCGGGCATTGCGAGAACGGGCGCGAGGCGCTCGAAGCTGTCGTGCGCGAGAAGCCGGATCTGATGTTTTTGGATATTCAGATGCCGGGCATGTCGGGGTTCGATGTGCTCGCAAGAATGCCGCATGAGTCGATGCCGATGATCGTGTTCGTGACGGCGTTCGATCGGTTTGCGCTGGACGCGTTCGAGGCGCAGGCGCTGGATTATTTGCTGAAGCCGATCAACGACACGAGATTTACGCAGGCGCTGGAGAGGGTGCGGAGTTTTTGGAGACAGCGGTCAGCGATTGCGCAGCGAGATAAGTTGATGGAGTTGATTGCCACGACGAAAGGGAGCGCGGCGCTGGATAGTGAGGCGATTCAGAAGCAGCTCGCCGCGGCGGTCGGGCCGGAGTATCCGGAGGTGCTGCCGATTCGGGATGATCACGGGACCGTGAGATTAGATGTGTCGCGGATCGATTGGATCGATGCGGCGGGGGATTATATGTGTGTGCATGCGGACGGGCGCACGTACGTGTTGAGGGAGACGATGAAGTCGCTGGAGGCGATATTGGATCCGAAGGTGTTCCAGAGGGTGCACCGGTCGACGATTGTGAATATTCAGAGGGTGAGGAGACTGAGACCCCACACGAATGGGGAATATTTTTTGACGTTGGACGATGGGCAGGAGATCAAGTTGAGCCGGTCGTATAGGGATCGGGTGGATCAGTTGCTGCAGAGAAAATGATCGCGGCTTCATCACAGATCAGGGAACAGAGACGAGACTGCAAACCCAGCGGCAAGCCCCTACTCGCGTATAGACGGCGCAAGCGCCGAAAACCCGCATGACCAAGAGAACGAAGTTTCCTCCCGGCTGGGACGAAGAGCGCGTCCGACGCGTAATCAAGCATTACGAGTCGCAGACGGAGGAAGAAGCAGTAGCGGAAGACGAGGCAGCTCTCGATCCCTCGACCTCAACAGTGATGAATGTTCCCAAGGAACTCGTGCCCGAAGTACGCGAGCTGATTGCTCGTCGTAAGAAAGGTGCCTGAAACTTGGCTGGATGGCAGCGAAGTAGACGTCGCGATCGCTGCACGTCATGACGGACACAACGTATAGAGTCTGCGTCACGGATACTCCGCCCCCAGCGCATTCACCTCTGCCACATCCAACTGCGCTTCGACCTGATGAAACGCGTCATCTCCAATCTCCCCTTTCGATCTCATCTCTAACAACGCCCTCCTCTGCGCCGCTACGATCCTCGCACGCAGCGTGTCGAATCCATCAAGCTCCTTCTCGTCCCTGCCTCCATCGCTTTGCTCCGCGCGCTGCGCCTCGAGCTCGCTGCGAATGACATTCGCCTCCGGCGATTCGTCCCCATCGAGCACTTCTAGCCCTGCATGCACGATCCGCTCGCAGGCGAGATGCACCTCACGATTGACCGGATCGTCGTCGCGCAACTTCATCAGCAGGATCAGCGGCCGCAGCGTCAGGCCCTGCAGCACCAGCGTGCCGACGACGACACAGAAGGCGATCAACAGAATGAGATCGCGGTGGGGAAAATCGATCGGCAACGCATACGCGGTGGCCAGAGTGACGATGCCGCGCATGCCGCACCAGCTCACGATCAGCGAACCGCGCGCCGACGGCTTGGCCGTGCCCGGCCATGTACCCGCGCCGAACCAGCGCACCTTCACATGAGCCACCGCCGCGTAGCTGAATACCCACACGAACCGCGCGGCGACGACGATAGCCAACACGATCGCCGCGATCTGGAAATACTGCAGTCGCTCCTCGGAGGAGAGCGGACCGAGGATCGGGCGAAGCTGCAAGCCGATCAGCACGAACGCGAGCACGTTGAGCACGAACACCGCCAGGTCCCACACCGCATACGACGGGATCCGGTTGCGCGCCGGAATCAAGCGCGGCGCATCGCGCGCTACTGTGATTCCGAAAACGACGACGGTCACGATCGCGGACAGGTACAGATGCTCGGCGATAATCCACACGCCGAAGGTGCCCGCAAACTGCACCACGATCGAGCTCGGCACATCCGTGACAGCGAGACCTACTCGCAGAAACAAACGCGCGAGCAGATAGCCCGCGACCACGCTGCCGGCGAGAGCCAGCAACGACAGCGGCAGTACCGTAGCGAAATTCAATCCGCCCGATACGATCGCGAGCACGGCGATGCGATAGATCAAGAGCGCGCTTGCGTCGTTCAGCAGGCTCTCATCCTGGAGTATTACGAGCAGGCGATACGGCAGCCGCACTTGTTTCAAGATTGCAGTGGCCGCCGCGGCATCCGGCGGCGCCACGATGGCGCCGAGCGCGATGGCTGCTGCCCACGGCATGCCCGGCACCAGCGTATGCGCTGTCCACGCGACCGCGACCGTTGTGACGCCAACTGCTGCAATGACCAGAGCCGTGATCGGAATCCAGTTCGCGCGAAGGTCGCGCACGGACGTGTCGTACGCGGCATCGAGCAGCACCGGGGCGACGAACAGCGCGAGCATGAGCCCGGGATCGAGGTCCAGCTTCGGCGCCGCAGGGAGGAAGGCAAGTGCGACGCCGCCCAATGCGAGTAGCGACGGGTAAGGGACGCTGATCCGGCGCGCGATTGCGGTCAAGGCAACGGCGCCGACGAGCAGCAGCAGGATCCACTGAAAGATTTCCATCGGCGGAGTCTAGTACCTGGCGGAGCTACACGTACTGCTTCAGCAGCTCGTACATGTCTCTCTTCGCGCAGCTCTCCGCCATTTCGAGCGCCGAGGTTCCCTCCTTATTGAATGTCTTCGCGCTCGCGCCGGCTGCCAGCAGCATTCGTGCTGCGCCGACTTGATCGTACTTATCGGGCCCGTCCGGGCCGTAGCCGCGCCATGCGCAAGCAGCAGTTCGGCAATCTCGCCCTCTCTGCCGTTGGTCAACCATCCTTGACTCACACAATCGGCAACGTAGTGCAGCGGATCGGATTCGTTGTGCGGGTTGAGATGCCAGCGAATCGTTTGGTTCGCGAGCGTGGAGTCGCGTCCCAAAGCGCGCCGCACGCCGTCCACGTCTCCCTGTTCGATCAGGCGTCGAAAGGCGTCATCGCTCATCATCCTGAGATGCTAACAGGCGTGGCGCAGAATCCCGCGCGCGGCGCACTTCAATCAGGAAGACGGCGCAAGCGAAGTACACCATGAGCCAGTAACCCAAGCGCGTCATGGCTCACTCTCGTCCGGCGTCTGACGACAAGCCCACGGATGGCGCTTGTTCGGCCGGTGCGAGCTCAGAATCATCGATCGGTAGCGATCCAGCTTCGACGCCGCGGCTTGCAACATCAAAGCACGCTCGAAAGTGACTGCTTCGTCCACACCCGCCTTCTTGCAGATCGGATGCGAGAAGTCGGCCTGCGGGTTCGGCACCGACACGATGCCCTGGTAGTTGATGTTGTCGTCGCCACGCACGCTGACGCCGCCGGGCACGAAGTCGTACGCGAGGCGCGCACGCGTGCGCCACGCGATGTTGTGATCGGCGCACGAGCTGTCACCGCTCACGCCGATCGCGCCGACGAGATCGTGGAGTTCTACGACGGCCGCAGCATGACCGTGGCTCCGCTCGTTCGTGCCTTGAACTTCCGTGCGGATGCCCTTCTGGGTAAAGGCGATCCGGATGCGGCAATGTCCGACGCGCGTCGTGCACTCGAAGTCTCGCGCCGACTGCAAGGCGACAAACCCGCGTCGAGTCTCGCCGGTCTCTCACTGCTTTCGATCGCGCGTATAGAAGAAAGCCGCGGCGCACACGACGCCGCGCGCCTCGCCGCCAAAGAGGCACTGCCGCATCTCACAGAAACGCTCGGCGCGGAGCATCCCGACGCGCGACGCGCCGCACAGTTCAGCGTGAACTGAAGGGCAGCCCCGCCTGAAGGGCACTATCCGGCGGATTTTTACAAACGTAATTTCGATGGCACTCCATGCGAACCGAAGCGCCCCGACACGCGTTCGGATCATTGACGACAGGTGCCATCATGAGATTCCAGCTAAGCATTTTGTTCATCCTCGCAGTAGTCGCGGCCGCGCAGGCCAACGCCGCCGATCAGCCTCCGAGACCGGGCAGTTGTCCTCATGCCCTCAAGCCGCTGCCGCGAACCGTGCCCCGGGTGGTGGATCGCATCGTCAAGGACATCGACCCGGAGTTCCGGGTGAAGTTGCTCGACACCAAACGCGAAAACCTGGTGCAGTTCCAGGAATGGGAAAGCGGAATCCGCGCCTCGCTGTGCCTGGACGCCGGCAACAACGATCTGCTGCTTCGATCTGCCTGCAACGGTGCACTCTGCCATCCCGAGACAGCATCGACGGTCATCATGGAAGCGGTATGGGATCGCCTCGAATCGGTGCAGCAAGTGCTGCGGCCCGAACAGCGCCTCAGTGCGAAGCGCTAGGAGGCCGCGGAGCCTGCCCGAGCTGGCGCATCAACCCGTAGTCGTCGCGCGTTGCCCACTGCTGCACGATCTTGCCCTCGCGCAACGTGTACCAGCGAAGGTGCGCGATCTCGTTGCGATGGCCGACTTCCCGATGCGTCCCGCTGAGGTTGCAGCGGACGACCACCGCGTCCCCCGCGGCAACCATCTCGACGATATCCATGTGATAGTCGGGAACGGTTTCCAGGATGTCTTCGAGCGTGCTCTGCACGCCCGCCCGACCGACGCAGCGGCCGAAGCTCTGCGCGTCGTCCGCCCAGTCTGAAGCCGCCCCCTGCGTGTCGCCGCGATTGATCTTCGCGAGATTCTCGCGAATCACCGCTTCGTTGCGCTCCATCACGTCAGCCGACTCGCTGTGCGCGAGACTCGGCAGGATCGTGCGTGCGATCAGTGTGACGTGCAGTACTTTGCTCATTGGGATGCCCCGGCCCAATGTCGAGTCCCACGTTTTGCGCCGATACTGCCGCCGGGTCAATAGACCCGAAGTGCAGCGCCCGGGGCCCGAAATCCTATTTGGGATTGGCAGGACGAATCGTCGATGGCACTGTAGTCAGCCATGAGACTACAGCTCTCAATCCTGGTGCTGCTCACGACGCTCCCGACCGCCCCCGCCGGAGCCGCGGAGACCGCTCCCGTGCCGGGCAGGTGTCCCTTTGCCATCAAGCCCCTGCCGCGCAACGTTCCCCGCGCGGTGGATCGGATCATGGCGGACATGTATCCGGAATTGCGCGATAAATTGCTGGTGACGAAGCGCGACGACCTGGCGCAGTTCCAGGAGTGGAACCGGGGGATTCGTACCCAGCTTTGCCTCGAGGCCGGCGGCAACGATCAGCTGATGCGGTCGGCCTGCAACGGCGAGCTCTGCCATCCCGACACAGCGTCGATGATCATCATGGAAGCGGTCTGGGATCGACTGCAATCGGTCAAGAAAGTACTGCGGCCGGGACAGCCGATCCCGAAGCTCGCGCCGACCATTCCGACGAGCTGAGCCGATCCGCGATTCAGAACGTGACGGCGCCCTTAGGGCAGCTCAGCGCAAGCTGCATCGCGGGGACCTTCGCATCGGCAACGTCGACTCGCAATTCCAGCGTGCGGCGCAGTTGCTCGAGATTCTTCCGATGCGGGCCGGCAATGCGCCATTGCTGCAGCGTGCAGCCGCCCGGTGAGGTCGTCGACGGATGAGCGGTCTGCGCCGACCACACGATGAAGAACGGCGCTTCTTCGAAATTGTCTTTGAGGTTGAAGGTCTGCCAGGACAACGTTTTTCCCGCCGGCGTGACGCGCGAGCCGGGAGCCGGATCGGTCACGGCCATGCCGGCAACCTTCAGTCGGCTGAGCAAGTCAGCGCTGTCTTTCGATGACACTGCCCATCCTATCGGTGTAAGCGCGTGCAGCTGCGCGAGCTCGGCGAAATCTTCCGGGGGCGTAGCGCCTTTTTGAACAGCGATGATCTCCACGTAAGTACCGTGGCCCAACGACACGAGGGCGTTGTGGGTGCCGCGCGGGTGCCTGCCGCCGTAAACGGGCTTGACGCCGGTCGCTTCCTCGAAGGCCTTCACGCCGCGATCCAGATCGTCGATCCCGAGCAGGATGTGATCGATCTGCGCCGGCGGCGCTGCGGCTGCTGGAAAGGCAACGACGGCGAGCAGCGCGAAAACGGGCCCTAGCTTCACGATGCGTCTCCCTACTTGAGCCGATCTACGATCTGCTGGAACCGCGGGTTATCGCGCAACGGCGCGAGGTCGTTGTCGTTGAGCATCCAAACGCGATCGCCGCGGCCGGTGCCGACGGCACGATCGAGGAAATCCAGCGCGCGGTCGTAATCCCCGCCGAGCGCAGCCGTGCAGGCCGCGGTGTAGAGGGTGCGATAGTCATCCGGACGCAGCGCGATCGCGCGATCGAGCAAGCGATTCGCCTCGTCGCGTCGTCCCAGCAGCATGAGCACACCGGCCGCATGGTCCATTGCGTACGAGTCATCCGGATCCAGCGTCAAGTGCCGCTCGAGCGCCTGCCACGACCGGTGCAGCGCGCTGCGCTCGCCGGCCTTGTCCTGGATGGCCTGGTATTCCTGGATCGACAAGACGATTGGCCGGTAATCGTCCGGCTTGATCTCAAAGGCCTGCTCGTAGTGCTTGACCGCGCGCGCGTGGTCGCCGCGCGCGACCCAGTATTTGGCAAACCAGTAGTGCGCGTGGAAGTGGCGCGGATCGAGAGAGATCGCGCGCTCGAAGGCGCGCTGCGCCTCTTCCATATCGTCGTGCAATAGCAGGGCGTTGCCGCGCGCGACGTATGCATCCGGCAGGTCCGGTGCAAGCTCGACTGCGCGCTGACTCGCGGCTAGAGCATCTGCAGACATCGCACTCGGAATGACGCGTTGCCTGAGCAGTTGTGTGAGCACGTCTGCCAAGCCTGCATGCGCGTCGGCAAAGCTGGGATCGAGCCGAATCGCCTCGCGGAAGGCCTCTACCGAGCCGCGGTTCTCCGCTTCCTTCTCTCTGTTCAAGAGTTGCCGGCCGCGCAGATAAAGCTCGTACGCGGTCGCGTTCTTGGTGCCGCGACGCTTCAGACGCGAACTGTCCGCATCGAGCAGATTGACGCGCATCGCCGCGGCGACGTGCCGAGCAATCTCCTCCTGCACGCTGAAGATGTCCTCGACCTTGCGGTCGAACGTCTGCGACCACAGGTGGCCGCCGTGGCCCACGTCGATCAGTTGCGCGGTGATGCGCATGCGATCGTCGGCCTTGCGCACGCTGCCTTCGAGAAATGCATTGACGTTGAGCAGCCGACCCACTTCGCGAGCGTCGACCGCGCGATTCTTCAGTTGGAACGACGCGGAGCGCGAAGCGACATGCAGTCCGGTCACCGCGCACAGCGCGTTGATGATCTCCTCGGCCGTGCCTTCGCAGAAGTAGTCCTGATTCTTTTCGGGACTCATGTCCGCGAAGGCCAGGATCGCGACACGCGGCATCGCCTTCTTCGCAACTGCATCGGACGCGGCCGCCGCCGGCGTGCGCAAGCCGAGCAAGCGGTCCAGCAGCAGCACGACCACCATGACCGCCAGCAGTGCGAGCATGGTTTCATCAGTCGGCCGGTGCAGGACCCAACGATCCGCGAGCAGCGCGAGGACGGCGAGCACCATTACGCCGATCAGGATTGCGTCGAGCCTGCGAACACTGATCGCGTGCCGCCCCGCTGGCCGCGGAGCGCGATGGGAGAGCCACGAGCTGATCAGTACGATCGGCAGCCCCGCGGCCAGGGCATAGATGAACCAGGGCACGAGGTGATGGACCGACGGAAACGACTCGCCGATGACCGTCGCGACATGGATGACGAACCACGCCAGCCCGAGATACGCAGCCGTCACACGAAACAGGTTGCGTTGCTTGACCCGCTCGAGGAACTTGAACTCGAACCCGCCGCCCAGCTCGTGACCGCCCAACGGTGTGCCCCCGCTTTCGCCTTGCGGGCACATTCTAGAGGAAGTAGGGTCGCTCCCGGAGCGGGAACCGGAGTCCCTGATGAAGCCCACCGGAATCGGCGGTTGGTTGGTCCTGCCGGCGATCGGCCTGGTCC
>DATENH010000264.1:0-13330 GCA_035275145.1 Steroidobacteraceae bacterium
GCGTCAGCATGGCCTGGCGTTCACCGCCGAGCACGCGATGCCTGCCAATAACCGTATCCTGCTGTGGACGCGTTAGCAGCTACTTGATCTGGTTCCCGGCGAGGAACAGCCAGGTTTCCACGACCGTGTCGGGATTCAGCGAGATGCTCTCGATGCGTTGCTCGAGCAGCCAGCGCGCGAAGTCGGGGTGATCGGACGGGCCCTGGCCGCAGATGCCGATGTACTTGCCGTGCTTGCGGCACGCATCGATCGCCATCTTGAGCAATGCCTTGACTGCCTCGTCGCGCTCGTCGAACAGCTTGGCGATGATCGCCGAGTCGCGGTCCAGGCCGAGCGTCAGCTGCGTCATGTCATTCGAGCCGATCGACATGCCGTCGAAGTATTCCAGGTAACGCTCCGCGAGCAGCGCGTTGGTCGGCAGCTCGCACATCATGATGATCTTGAGGTCGTTCTCACCGCGCTTAAGACCATTCGCCGCCAGGAGCTGCGTTACCTGCTCGGCTTCCTTCACGCTGCGCACGAACGGCACCATGATCTGCACGTTCTTCAGCCCCATCTGCTCGCGCACGCGCTTGAGTGCGCGGCATTCGAGCTCGAAGCAAGGCCGGAATGCCTCGTCGACGTAGCGGGAGGCGCCGCGGAAACCGATCATCGGATTCTCTTCGTGCGGCTCGTATTGCCGCCCGCCGATCAGGTTGGCGTACTCGTTCGACTTGAAGTCGGACAGCCGCACGATCACCGGCTCCGGCGCGAACGCCGCGGCGATGGTACCGACGCCTTCGCACAGCTTGTCGATGTAGAAAGACACGGGGTCGGCGTAGCCGCTCATCTGCCGGCGGATCGTCTGCTGCAAGTCCTGCGGCAGCTGGTCGAACTCCAGCAACGCGCGCGGGTGCACGCCGATCATGCGGTTGATGATGAACTCGAGGCGCGCGAGGCCGACGCCTCGGTGCGGAATGCTGGCGAAGTCGAACGCGCGGTCCGGGTTGCCGACGTTCATCATGATCTTGGTCGAGATCGGCGGCAGCGAGTCCAGCTCCAGGTTCTTCTGCTCGAAGGGCAGGGCACCGTCGTAGACGAAGCCGGTGTCGCCTTCGGCGCAGGACACTGTGATCGGCTGACCCTCGCGGATCGTCTCGGTCGCGTCGCTACAGCCGACGACCGCGGGGATGCCGAGCTCGCGCGCGATGATCGCTGCGTGACAGGTGCGACCGCCGCGATTCGTGACGATCGCTGCGGCACGCTTCATCACCGGTTCCCAATCCGGGTCGGTCATGTCGGCGACCAGCACGTCGCCGCTCTGCACCCGCGTCATCTCCTTTACGTCGCGGATGATGCGGGCCGGGCCTGCGCCGATGCGCTGACCGATCGAACGACCGCTCGCCAGCACCTTCGACTTCTTGCCCTTGAGCGCGAAGCGCTGAACCGTACGGCCGGCGCGGCTCTGCACGGTCTCGGGCCGAGCCTGCAGGATATAAATCTTGCCGGTCTCGCCATCCTTGCCCCACTCGATGTCCATCGGGCAGCCGTAGTGCTCTTCGATGATGAGCGCCTGCTTGGCCAGCTCGACGAGGTCCTGGTCGCTGATCGAGAAGCGGCGGCGATCCTCGGGTGCAACGTCGACTGTCGTGACGCGGGCCGCGGAGCCGGGTGCGCCGTACACCATCTTGATGGCTTTCGCGCCGAGCGTGCGACGCAGGATGGGCGCGTGCCCGGAGCGCAACGCAGCCTTGTACACATAGAACTCGTCCGGATTCACGGCGCCCTGTACGACGGTCTCGCCGAGGCCGTACGAAGCTGTGATGAACACGACGTTGCGGAACCCGGAGTCGGTGTCGAGCGTGAACATGACGCCGCTCGAGCCGAGATCGGAGCGCACCATGTACTGGATGCCGGCCGACAAGGCGACCAGATCGTGTGCGAATCCCTGGTGCACGCGATAGGCGATCGCACGATCGTTGAACAGCGACGCGAACACTTCATGCACGCACTTGAGCAGCGCGTCGCGGCCGCGGACGTTGAGGAAGGTTTCCTGTTGGCCCGCGAACGATGCGTCGGGCAGATCCTCCGCTGTTGCCGAGGACCGCACTGCGACGGCGATATCGCGGCCGCCGCTCATGCGCTCGAACGATTCGAGGATCTCGCGCTCCAGGCGCGGCGGGAAGGGCGTCGCCAGGATCCACTGACGGATACGAGCACCGACAGTAGTGAGCGCCTCGACATCGTCGACGTCCAGCGTCGCGAGCTCCTTCGAGATGCGTGCAGCGAGACCCTCGTGTTGCAGGAAGTCGCGATAGGCCTGCGCCGTCGTCGCGAAGCCGTCCGGCACTGCGACGCCGGCCTTCGCGAGGTGACTGATCATCTCGCCGAGCGAGGAGTTCTTACCGCCGACAGTCTCGACGTCGTGACGGCCGAGGCGGGCGAAGGGAATGGTATAGGCGCTGCTCGTGCTCATGGGGCGCGCATTCTAACTCTTGATCCGAGCGGCGGTCAGGTGCGACAGTCCGGAGATGGACAGAAGAACGGTCTTTTTCGTATCCGATCAGACTGGTGTGACCGCGGAGACGATGGGTCACAGTCTGCTGACGCAGTTCGATGGGCAAGCGTTCAGACAGGTGACTCTGCCATTTATATCTACCGTTGACAAGGCGGAAGAAGCGGTGCGCAGGATCAATGCGACCGGCGCCGCGGAGGGAGTGCGGCCGGTAATTTTCAGCACGCTCGTGCAGGAGGACATGCGCGAGATCATCAAGCGCGCGAACGGCCTGTTCCTCGATTTCTTCGACGCGTTCCTCGGCCCGCTCGAGCAGGAGCTCAAGGTCAAGTCGTCGCGAGCGCAGGGCCGGGCGCACGGCATGTCCGACATCGGCGCCTACACGCTGCGCATCAACGCGACCAACTTCGCGCTCGCCAACGACGACGGTGCGGTCACGCGCGACTACGATCGTGCCGACCTGGTGCTGGTCGGCGTGTCGCGCTCCGGCAAGACGCCGACCTGCCTGTACATGGCCCTGCAGTACGGTATTTTCGCCGCGAATTTCCCGTTTGCCGAGGAGGAGTTCGAATCCGGCGCGCTGCCGGCGTCGCTGTCGAAGGTTCAGCGCAAACTGTACGGATTGACGATTGCGCCGGAGCGCCTGCAACAGATCCGTAACGAGCGGCGCCCGAACAGCAAGTACTCATCGCCCTCGCAAGTCGAATACGAAGTGCGCACGGCCGAAGCGATCTTCCGACGCTACGACATTCCCTGCATCAACACAACCGAGTGTTCGATCGAAGAGATCGCGAGTCGCATTCTCGACAAGACGGGCCTCGAACGACGATTGCGACCGTGACGCAAGTCTCATGCCGCCGGCCGAACGCGAAAATCGCTGTGCTATATTCGGCCCATGTTGGCGACGATGGAACACGACACGAATTGCGCAGTCAGCTGGCGCGCCCGGCCGGGCAGCTTCGTCAGCTTGATGTCGCTGTATGAGAGCAACTACATCCGCCTTGCATCGCTCGTGCCGGATCTGCACGGTGTGGAAGGCTCGCACGTCTCGCGCGTCAACGGCGACTGCGCGCTGCATCTCGCGGTCGATGAGCGCTCGCGCTACACGACCACCTTTCGGCTGACGTACGTATTCGACGACGCCGGCACGCCGCTCGCGGACCCGGATCTGCAGATTCGCGTTTATCACGACGCGCGCCTCGCCGAAGTCCAAGCCTGTGCACGCTGGCATCGCCACTCGATGCTCGAAGCATTGCGTTCGCAGCTCGCACGGGAGCTCGGCGATCGCTGGCTGCGCAACGTCATGCTGAACAAGTGGCTCGACTACTGCGTCGAGCGCGGCCACCATTTCCCGGGCCCGCGGCGCCGCTGAGCGACCCGAGGGCCGTCATCGCGTCCTGCGCCCGCGAACATGGCCATCTCCCGACTGACCAACATCCGTCAGCTCCTCCCCGGGGCTCGTCAGCCCGAGCAGGACGAGCGGCTGCTGCAATTGTTCTGGAATCGCGCCGAGCTCAAGAAGGAGCTGACGCGCTTGCAGGACGAGCGCCTGAAGCTGCTCGAGCAGATTCGCAATCAGGAAACTGCCACGGCGCGTGCCAAGGAGCACGTGCAGGTCCTCGAAGAGTACCTCGGCAATCCTGAGATCGCCGTGCACGCGCTCGTGTACTTCCAGTTGCGCGCCGTGTGGCGTGCGGCGGGCGCGCGGCTGGGAAGGTTTGCCGAGCAACTCAGACAGCAGCAGACCGACCGCGAGCAACGCCGGCAAGTGATCGAGTTCGATCAGACCCGTCGCCGCGAGCTCGCGGATTTCGATCGGCGCATTCAGGACGCGCGCTCTCGCACCGACATGCTGGAAGCGCAGATCAAGCTGATGGAGGCCAAGCTCGCCGCGATGCGCGGCTTCTGGAACTATTTCCGCCGCCGCCGTCTCGCCGAAGAGATCGCGGCCGAGCGCGAGCAATGGGACCAGTCTGCCACGCTGGTAACGGACTTGTCGGACGATCGTACGAATCTCGAAGAGACGCCACCGCCGGAATTTCCCGGCATCTCCGTCGATGGCCGCCGGGTCGTCAACGCGGCGGTGATCGCATACGCCCAGCAGCTGGTTGCCGCGCTCGCAGCCGGCGGTCTGGCGATGTTGGCTAAGGAGACGACGTCGAAGCGCTTGTTCGACGTGCGTTACGGCAGTCCCACTGACTGCGCGCGGCTGATGACGCTGCTGCGCGATGCACTCGCGATGCTCAAGGAAGAAAGCGAAAATCTTGCCGGCCTGAAGGAGCGCACGGATGCGGTGCGAGCAACTGCGAGTTATCGCAGCGATGCGGATACGGTGCCGCTGACAGATTCGATCGGCACGCTGCCAGTACCGAATTCGCCGGTCTCGGGGCTGGAGACCGCAAACCGCGCCGGCGTCAACGTGCTCGTTGACGACTACTGGGATCTATACCAGTCCCTGCTTCAATAGCACGGGCCGCTCCAGCGCATCCTGCGCCCGCGGCATTCGCGCATCCCTGCGCAGCAGCTTCGGCGCGACTCCCCACTCTTCGCGTCCAGCGTGCGGCATTGTCGAGCCACACGTACATCGAAGGCACGATCAGCAGCGAGACGATCGTCGAGAAGCCGAGACCGCCGATGATCGCGCGCGCCATCGGGTAGTACGCCGGTCCGCCGTTGCTGCCCCCGCCAACCTGCGCGTCACCGATCGCGAGCGGCAGCATCGCGAGCAGCGTGGTCAGAGTCGTCATCAAGATCGGTCGCAGCCGGTCGCGTCCTGCCTGAATGATGGCGGCGGTGCGCTCCATGCCGGCCGCGCGTAGTTGCGCGATGTGTGCGACCAGCACAATGCCGTTGTTCACCACAACGCCCATCAGGATCAGGATGCCGATCATCGCCATGAACGTCAGCGGCGTCACCGTCGCGAACAGGAACCAGAACACGCCGACGATCGCGAACAGGATCGAGCTGAGGATCGACACCGGCAGGATCGTCGACTCGAACAGTGCAGCCATGACGAGATAGATCATCACGAACGCGAGCGCGATGTTGATCAGCATCGTCTGTACGGTCTCGTCGCTCTGCTCGGCGCCGCGTCCGAACTTCCAGGTGTAGCCCGGTGGCAGCGGGAAACTCTTCATGATCGGCTCGATGACCTTCTTGGCCTCGTCGAGCGTCGTGCCCGCCGCGAGATTGCCCGCGATCACCACCGAGGTCAGGCGATTGATCCGCTCGATCGCACGGTCGCCGGGCTCGATCCGGAACGTCGCGACGGTGCCGAGGCCGACGGTCGAGCCATCGGGCAGCGCGATCGGCAGCGACGCCAGATCCTCGATCGCCTGTCGATCCGACGCACGGAACAGCAGGCGCATCGTCACTTCACGCTCGGCAGTGCGCAGCTCGCGCAGGCGATCGCCGCGCATCGCTGCTGAGACGGTGGCGGCGATCATCTCGGACGTCAGATTGAGCTGGGCTGCGCGGTCGCGATCGACCACGATGTGGACCTGCTCGTCGCCGCTGCGGGCTTCGGAGTGCACGCCTTCCAGGCCTGGAATTGCCGCGAGCTGCCGCGACACTTCGAACGACAGGTCGTACAGCCGCTCGGTGGAATCGCCCGAAAGCTGCAGGCTGAAGCCCTTGCCCGGTCCTTGCTGGTCGAACTGGAAGCTCGGCTCGCCGATGAGGATCTCCGGCATTTCATCCGCGACCCATTGCATGACGTCTTTGGCACGAACGCGCGCCGCGTCCCTTGGCGTCAGCTGCAATAGCGTCTGGGCACTGACCGTGTCGTAGCGCGAGTACACGCTGCGGATATCGAAGCGCTCCTTGTTCGCCATCAAGAAAGCTTCCATGCGGTTCACTGCTTGCTCGACCTGAGCGAGCGGATGCGTGCCCTTGATGTGATAGTCGAGAAACAATCCGCGGCCGGCGTCTTGCGGAAACGGATCGACCTTCAGCGCCTTGGTCGCGAACAATGCAGCCGGCGAGGCGATGATGATGAGCAGCGCGATCCCGGTCTTGCCTGGATTGCCCAGCACCCATTGCAAGGCAGCAGCGTAACGGTCCTGCAGGCGGCCGAGAAACGAGCCGCTCGCGATCGCGAGCGGCGCCTGGATGCGCACACTCAGCATCGGGATGATCGTCTGCGCCACGAGCAGCGAGGCGATCATCGCAATGACGATCGGGATCGCGACGTGCTTCATGAGGATCGTGATCTCGCTCGGCGAGCCGAACACCAGCGGCACGAACACGATGATCGTTGCGAGCGTGCCGGCCAGGGTCGCGACGCCGACTTCGCGGACCCCATGGAGCGTCGCGGCGCGCGGATCGTCCGGAGTGAGCTGGCGATGTCGGAACACGCTCTCCGTGATCACCACGGAGTTGTCCACGAGCATACCGATCGCGAGCATCATGCCCATCATCGAGAAGATGTTGAGCGTCAGTCCGAGGAAGTACAGGGCCGCCAATGTGATCAGCAGCGAGCCCGGCACTGCCAGCGCGACGATCGCGGTCATCGACCAGTCGCGCAGGAAGAAGAACAGCACGGCGATCGCAAGCACCAGGCCAATCAGCCCGGCATCGCGCAGGTCGCCGAGCGAGTTGCGAATGCTCTCGGCTTGGTTGCCGATGACGATGATGCTGATGCCTTGCAGCTGCGGCAGCGTCTTGGCGCGCTCGATTTCCTTCAAGGCTGCATCGACGACTTCGACGACGTTGGCCTGAGTCGTCTTGAAGACATCGAGGCCGACGGCCGGACGGTTGTCCAGATGCCGTCCCATCTCCAGCTCGGGAGCGACCATCTCGACATCTGCGATGTCAGCCAGACGTACCGCGGTGGTCACGCGCAGGTTGCGGATGTCATCGAGCGAGCGGAACTCGCCGATCGGGCGAATGCTGAAACGCTGACCCTGCTCGGTGATCTCGCCGGCACTCACTGAGAAATTGCTCTTCTGCAGCAGGGTCGCGAGCTGCTGCACGTTGATGCTGTGCGCGGCCATGCGTCCGGCATTGATCAGGATGCGGACTTCGCGCGGCGCGACGCCTTGCAGCTCCACTCGTGCGACGCCTGGCACTCGCTCCAGCGGCCGCTTCAGGTAGCGCTCGAGGGCGTCGTATTGATCGGTGAGGTCCTGGTCCGCGGAGATGCGCACGACCACGACGGGCTGGTCGGACGCGTTGAACGAGAACGCGAGAATGCGATCGGCGCCGGCGGGCAGCTCCGGGCGGATCGAATCGAGCTTGGTGCGGACGTCGAAGGCGGCGGCATCGATGTCGCGGCCCCAGTCGAACTGGATCTGGAACGTCGCTTGCTCGGCTTCCGATCGCGAGCGCAGCTCTTCGATGCCGGCGAGCGTCGAGAGCGCTTCCTCGACCGGCCGCGTGATGAGCTGCTCCACTTCCTCGGGCGTCGAGCCGGGGTAGGGGATGATCACCTGCATGCCGGGGAAAGTGACGTCGGGAAACTCTTCGAGCGGCAGCAGGCGCAGCGCGATGAGACCGACGACGATCAGTGCGATGAACGTCATCGCCGTCGTCACGGGCCGCTGCAGCGCTGTGCTCGTGTGGAGCATGCTCAGGTTCCGGTCGACGCCGGTGCCGGGACGGTTGCGGCGACGTAGGTCTTGCGGTCCATCACCGAGTAGACGACGGGGATCACGAGCAGAGTAAGGAAGGTCGTGAGCGTAACGCCGCCGATCACTGTGATGGCCATCGGCGCGCGTAGCTCGGCGCCTTCACCGACGCCTATCGCCATCGGTACCAGGCCGAGGATGGTCGTCAGCTTGGTGATGAGGATCGGCCGCAGGCGCGCGCGACCGGCGGCGACGATTGCTTCGACCTTGTCGAGCCCGCGTCCGCGTGCCTGGTTGACCGCGTCGATCAGCACGATCGATTGGTTGACGACGATGCCCGCGAGCATGATCAGGCCGATGTAGGCAACGACGTTCACGGTCGTGCCCGTCAGCCACAGCGCCCAGACTGCACCGATCACCGCGAGCGGAATCGTGAGCAGGATGACGAACGGATGGACCAGCGACTCGAATTGCGAGGCCATCACGAGGTACACGAGGAAGACCGCGAGCACGAGCGTGAGCTGCAGCGAGGAGAAGGAGTCGCGCATCTCCTCGCTCTGACCGGAGATGTACGCAGTCACGCCCGGCGGCAGGGCGATCGCCTGGAGAATGCCTTGCAGCGCCACGACGCCCGTGCCCAGGTCGGCGCCGACGACGTCGGCAGAAACGATCGCTACGCGCTCCTGCCCGATGCGGCGGATTTCCGCCGGGCCGCTTGCGAGCGTCACGTCGGCGATCGCGGTCAGCGGCACCGGCCGCTCGCTGCCCGGATTGACGATCAGCCGGCGGATCTCCTCGATCGAGGCAGAGTGCGTATCGACGCTGCGCACCAGCACGTCGATCTTCTTGTCGTTCAGCCGGTAGCGAGTCGCGACTTCGCCGCGCACGCTCTGCACGACGCGGTCGGCGACATCGCGAACTGCCAGGCCGAGCTGAGTTGCGCGCTCCTGATCGAACACGATCTGGATTTCGGGATTGCCGGCTTCGACGGTCGAGCGGACGTCGCGGAACAACGGTGTCGCGAGCATGCGCGTGTGCACGCGCTCGGCCGCCTGCCCGAGACGTTCGAGGTCGTAGCCCGTGATCACGACTTCCAGCGGTGTCGACAGCGCGAACAGGCTGGGGCGGCTGAACTGATGCTGCACACCCGGCATCTGCTGCAGCGCCTTGCGAAGCTGATCGATCGCGCGCTCTTCGTCCTCGCGCGTGGCGCCGCGCCCGAGCGTGACGCTGACTCGACCCGTGTTCTCACCGGAATCGACGGGGTTCGCGTCCAGGCGGTTGCCCGTGCCGGCCACTGCGTACGACAGGGCGAGGTTCGGCAGTTGCTCGCTGGCCATCTGCACACGGGAAACGGCTTGATCCGTGACTTCGAGCGGCGTGCCGGCCGCCAGGCGCAGATCGATGTTGAATTCGCCCTGCGAGATCTGCGGCACGAGCTCGCTGCCGAGCAGCGGCACGATCAGCATCGTGACGAGGAACAGCGCGGCCGCGCCGCCGAGAACCTTGATGCGATGAGCGAGCGCCCAACGAATCGCAGGCGGATAGATCCGCTCGCAGAACTGGTAGAGCGACTGCGTGGCATTCACGGCAGGACGGAACAGTCGTGCCATGGTTCGCGAGATCGCTCCGGCGCCGCGGCGCAAGGAGGCCACGGCAGTCGACATCGCGGCGGAGATCCGGCCGAGCGGCTTCGGCTGCTCGGTGCCTTCCTCGTCGCGATTGGCAGAATCACCGCCGGCTGCAAGCATCGGAACCAGCGTCAGCGCGACTGCGAGCGATAGCAGCAGCGAGTAGGTAACAGTCAGCGCTTGGTCTTTGAAGAGCTGACCCGCGATACCGGAGATGAACACCATCGGAAAGAAGACGGCAACCGAAGTGAGCGTCGCAGCCGTCACGGCGGTGGAGACCTCACGTGTTCCGAGCTGCGCCGCCGCGGCGCGTGTGTGACCGTGCTCGCGCTTGCGCACGATCGCTTCGAGCACGACTACTGCGTTGTCTACCAGCATGCCGACGGCGAGCGCGAGCCCGCCCAGCGACATGATGTTCAGCGACAGGTTCGACATGTACATCAGCATGAAAGTGCCGACGACGGAAACCGGGATGGCGACACTCGTGATGAGCGTCGTGCGCGCGTCGCGCAGGAACAGGTAGAGCACGACGATCGCCAGCAATCCGCCGAGCACGGCGGCGAACTTCACTTCGCCGATCGCGGCGCCGATGAAGTGCGACTGATCGTAGACGGTGACGACTTCGGCCTGCGCCGGAAAGGCTTTCTCGATCTGCTCGAGCTTCTTGCGCACGCCGCCGGCGAGTTGCACCGTGTTCGCGTCGCCTTCCTTGTACACGGCGAGCTCGATGCACTCGCGCCCGTTCACCCGAGTGATCGCTTCGCGATCCTTGTGGCCGTGCGAGACGCGCGCGACATCACGGAGATACACGGGACGGCCGCCGACCGTCGCGATGATCGCGTTCGCCATCTCATCGATCGACTGAAACTCGTTCAGCGTGCGCACCAGGAAACGCTGCGTGCCCTGTTCGAGCCGGCCGCCGGAGAGGTTGACGTTCTCGGCGCGTACCCGCCGGGTGACTGTGTCGATCGACAGGCCGAGCTGCGCGAGCTTCTGCTGGTCGACGTGAATCTGGATTTCGTCCTCGTAGCCGCCGCTGACTTTGACCGCGGCGGAGCCTTCCACCGATTCCAGCTCGGGCTTGAGGCGGTCCTCCGCAAAGCGCCGCAGGTCACGCAGTCGCGCCTGCGCTGCATCGGAAGTGGTCACGCTCGCTTTGTCGGTGAGCGCAAGCCGCATCACCGGCTCGCTCGCGGGATCGAAGCGCAGCAACAGCGGACGTTTCGCTTCCAGCGGCAGCTGCAGCAGGTCCAGCTTCTCGCGCACATCGATGCCGGCGAGATCCATGTCCGTGCCCCACGCGAACTCGAGCGTGACGTCCGATTGCCCGGAACGCGACACCGAACGCACGTGACGCACGTTGCGGATGATGCCGACGGCCTCTTCGACCGGCCGCGTGATCAGGTTCTCGACCTCCAGCGGCGCTGAGCCCGGCAGCTCGGTGCGGACGGTGAGAGTCGGGTAGGAGAGGTCGGGGAGCAGATCGACCTTGAGGCGCAGCAGCGAGACGATGCCGAACAGCAGCAGCGCCACCGTCAGCATCAGGATCGTCACGCGCCGACGGATCGCAAACTCGACGATGTTCATTGCAGGCTAGCTCGCGTCGGAGCTGCGCTCGGCCACGGCGGCGCGCGGCGACTCGTCGATGAGCCGGATCGTGCTGCCGGACTTCAGGCCGTTCTGACCGACGACGACGATGCGCTCGTCGCCCTTCAGGCCTTCGACGACTTCGATGAGGCCGGCGTTCGTCAGCCCGGTCTTGATGCTGCGCTGTTCCGCCTTGTCGCCGGTCGCGACGAACACGGTCGGCGCGCCTTCGGCTTCGACGATCGCACCGCGCGGGATGCGCAGCGCGGCGCTGCGCCGTTCGAGCACGATACCGACGCGCGCGAACATGCCCGGCTTGAGCTCGCGCTTCGGATCCAGGACTTCGATGGTCGCCTTGAAGGTGCCCGTGGCGGGATCGAGCGTCGGGCTGATGCGCTGGACGCGTCCGCCGAAGTTCGCGCCGGCCAGCGCGTCGACGATGATCGTGACTGCCTGCTCCGCGCGCAGCTTCGCGAACTCACGCTCCGGCACATGGACTTCGGCGATCAGCGGATCGAGGTCCGTGACCTGAAAAGTCCGGTCGTTGACGTTGATGGTGTTGCCGACCTTGATGTGGCGGGCCGAGACCACGCCGGCGATCGGCGCGCGGATTTCCGTGTAACCGACATTGAGCTGCGCGAGATCGCGCGCTGCCTTGAGCCACTCCATTTCGGAGCGGGCGTTGTCGACCGCTTGCGAAGCCACCAGCTTGCGATTGAACAGCTCCAGCGTGCGCTGGTACTCGCGCTCGAGCTTGCGGAGGTTCACTTCGGTCTGTTGCAGCTCGAAGCGCAAGCGATCGCCATCCAGGCGCGCCAGTACCTGGCCGGCCTTCACGTGATCGCCTTCCTCGACCAGGATCTCGCGGACTTCGCCTGCCACCTTGGCGACGACGGTCGCTTCCTGATCGGCTTGCAGAGGCGCTGTGCCCGCGTACACAGAGAGCATCTCGCCGCGCGAGGGCAGCTCAACCTGCACCGGAATCGCCGCTGTGGCGCTATCCGAGCCGTCCTTGGCGGCTCCCTTGCCGCAGCCGTTCAGGCCTAAAGCTGAAATCCCGATTAGCAGTGAAACGGCCGCCAACCGGCCCGTAAGACGCGACAACTGCCGCGAAAGCGTTATGTTCATTGGACGTGTGCCAGGCCAGCTGCGTGCAGCAATCCCGCTGCGAGGTAGCCGCATAGTAGGAGTGTATGGTGTTGTAGTCAACTACAACACCAGCTCATCACTGAGCTCTCAGCCGCCCTGAACGGGCGGCCGTCGCCGTTCAGGGCGTTGCCGGTCGCTCCGCGTCCGACTTCAGGCGTGTCAGGTACAGACCCTTCATGCCACTCAGGTCGGCCGCGATCTCCGTGGTCTCGGCAAGCACCGCGTCCGGAGGCTCGGCGCCATTGAGATCGGCAAGTGTGTTCAAAGGTTTCAGTCCGCGCGCCGTGCGCCGCTCGTTTTCGCGAGCCATGCGCTCTTTCTCGAGCTGCTCGCGCTCGGCGATCCGCGTCTTGAGATTGAGCGACAGCTTCTTCTGCGTGCGCACCTTCTCGAACGAGTCGAGATCGGCGAGCAACAGGCGGAAGTCCGGATCGGCGGCGATGCGCTCCTCGTGCGAGTGCTCGAGCGTCGCGACGGCCTGGCTCAGCTGCGACTCCTTGCCGAACTCGACCGGGCGGATGCGATCCCAGGGCAGGGCGCTTTCGCGCGTGCTCTCACCGACTTCCTCGGTGCTGATTGCCGTCGGCATGGAGATATCGGGCTGGACGCCGCGGTGCTGCGTGCTCTCGCCAGTGACGCGGTAGTACTTGCCGATCGTCACAGTGAGCTGGCCGAAGCCGGGATCAGGGCCGAGCGCGTAGCGATCGAGCGGGTAGAGGTTCTGCACCGAGCCTTTGCCGTAGGTCTGCTGGCCAACGACGAGGCCGCGGCCGTAGTCCTGGATGGCGGCCGCGAAGATCTCGGACGCGGAGGCGCTGAAGCGATCCACCAGCACGATCAGCGGGCCGTCCCACGCGATGCTCGGCTCGGGATCGTCGAGTACCTCGACGCGGCCGCCGGTC
>DATENH010000265.1:0-25130 GCA_035275145.1 Steroidobacteraceae bacterium
CGATGCTGTAGGCACCGATGCCGGCCGACTCGGCGCCATGAGTGTGGATGTCGAAGGTGCCATCGACGCGAACTGTGCCGCCGCCCGCGCCGAGTGGACCGTCGCCGCCGCCGCCGAACGCCGAGGAATCGCCGCCGTCACCACCGTCGCCGCCAATGCTGACTGCGTGGATGCCGAGCGCCTGTACGCCGTTGGTTTCGAGTGTCGCGGAGCCGGTGATGTTGACGGTTCCGCCGTCGCCACCTACGCCGCCGCGCGAGCCGTAACGGAACGCGCCGCCGTCGCCGCCGTGACCGCCCTTGCCGCCGGCGCTGCTGACCGTGATGGCGCTTGCGCCGGCACCGGCCGTACGGATCGTCGAGTTCGTCAGCGTGAGCGTCGCGACCGCGCCGCCGCCGCCGAGGCCGCCCGCCTCGGAGCCGTGACACGCGTTGCCGGCGCCGCCATAGCCGCCGATGCCGGCTGCGTTCTGCAACTTGATGCCGACGCCATTCAGCGTCGTGATGTTGACGTTGCTGACGTCCGCAGTGAGCCGATTCCCGGTGAGGCCGTTTTGGCCAACCTCTGCGCTGTCCGACCCCGCGCACAGGAAGCCGCTCGTGGCATCTGCGCCGTCCGAAGCTTCGCCGGTGATCGTCACCAGCGAGACGGCAGCAGCAGGAAACAGGAGGCTGGGCCGCGTGGAAATCGTCAGCGGCTGGCCTGCAGTACCCGTCAGGTTGACCGTGACGTTCTGCATTTGCGGGTCGCCGTCGCGCGCGAACGGACGCCGCTCCTCGATGCGCACGCCGGTAACGCCGGGCGTGGGCGCGATGGACGTGGTCACGTTCTCGACTCGCAATACCGTCGTCGTCTTGTCGTTGAAGTCGTTGGGATCGGCATCTTGCGAAGCGTTCACGCCGCCCGACAAGTCGCCGGTGCACGTGATGACGCCGTTGATCGTGTCGGTGCACGCCGCTTGCGCCTTGCGCACCGGCACCTGGCTCAGCGCCGCGGCTGCCAGCGCCGCGACGATAGCCGCGCGCAGGATATGACTGCGTCCTTGAACGTTCGTGCTCATCGCTCGCTCCCGCTGACTCAATAGAGATAGGCCGCGCCCGCAGCGGCGGCCGTGTCGTTGTTCTGATCGGTGCTGGAACCGCTGGCTTCGCCGGTTGCGCCGACTACGAGCGCTGCGGCGTCCGAGCTCACCGCGACGGACGTGCCGAACGCGTCGTTGGGGTCGGTGTTCTTCGCTTTCACGTACGACTGCTGTGTCCAAGTGCCGTCGTCGCCGTGCCGGTAGAGGTAGGCAGCACCGGCCCCGGGTGCATCGTCGACGGTCTCGTTGCCTTCTATGCCGACAGCGCTGCTGTCTTCGGACGGCGCGCCGATGGCGACGGCGTTGCCGTCGGCACTCAGCGCGACGGAAGTGCCGAGGCGATCCTCGTATTCGTTGTTCGAGCCTTTGATGTAGCTGTGCGCGGCCCAGATCCCCACGGCGCGCACGAAGATGTAGACCGCGCCGGACTCGCAGCCGACAGTGGGCCGCCAATCCGGGAACGCCGGGCCCACTGCGCACAAGCCCTGGAATGTCGTCGGCAGCGGATTCGGCTGCGTGGGAGGCGGCGGCGCGTTCGGATCGGATTGCGGCACGGGCGGCGGATCGATCGGGAACTGCTGCGCGCCGGTGACCGTGCCGTCTTCATCCGGCGCTCCGACCGCAAGCGTGTTGCCGTCTGCGCTCAGCGCGACGGCAGCGCCGAAGTGGTCGATCGGCTCGGCGTTCGGCGCCTTGATGTAGGTGCTCTGCGCCCAAGTCACCCCGTTGTTGGCGAAGATGTAAACAGCGCCAGCGCCGCTCGCCGTGTTGTCGTTCTGATCGCCGTCGATGGCAGTGCTCGCGCTCGCTTCGCCGGTGGCGCCGACGGCGAGCATATTGCCCGCGGCATTCAACGCCAACGCGCCGCCGAACAGATCGCTCGCCTGCGCGTTACTCGCTTTGATGTACTGCTGTTGGGTCCAGATACCGACGTTGCGAGCGAACACGTACGCAGCGCCTGCGTCGGCAGCAGCGTTGTTTGCCGGCGCACTGCCGTTGCCGTCCTCGCCGATCGCGCCGATTGCGAGGACGGCGCCATTCGCGCTCAACGCCAGTGCGGTGCCGAACCTGTCGTCACTGTCGGTGTTGCTCGCCGTCAGCATTCCACCTTGCTGCACCCAGCTCGCGCCGTTGCGCACGAACACGTAGACCGCGCCGGCACTGCTGTTCCGGTTCGGCGCGCCGATGGCGATCGTCGAACCGTCGGTGCTGATCGCGACGGCCTTACCGAAGGCGTTGCCTGCGGCGGTATTGGAAGCTTTGACGTAGGCCTGCCGCGACCATTCGCCCGCGATGCGCGCGAACACGTAGGCGGCACCGGAATTCGTGGTTCCAGCCGAGTTGTTCGCTGAGTTGCCATCGATGCCGGTCGCGCTGCTGTCCTCGCCCGGAACGCCGACGACGACTGTCGTGCCATCGCCGCTCACTGCGACACTCGTGCCGAGGGTGTCGTTCGAGTCGGCGTTGGCTGCTTTCAAGTAACCGATCGCCGGCAGCATCGCGCTGGCAGTGCCCAGCGCTGTGGAGCCGGTGCATGCGGTGTCGTTGCACGCCTCGACACGCACCAGAGCGGCTGGCCACTTGAACGTGTGCACCGAGACGTCGAGGGAGGCGCTCGTCGCCGGCGCGGCCACGTCGGCACCGACTTGCGAAAAGCCCGAGATGCCGTCGGGATTGAGGAAGACCCTGTAGGTGAGCGCAGTCGGCACCGCGTTCCAGCTGACATCGAGGCGTTTCGTGTGCGGCGTCAGCGTGAGAACTGGCGACGCCGGCGGATCGTTGTCACGAATCGATGCAACCGCGGCGATCGGTGCGCCGAGCGTGGCACCGCCCGTCGGCGCCGTCAGGGTGACTGTGAACGACTCTGCCGGCTCGGCGATGGTGTCGTTGACGATCGGGATCGAAACGACGCGGCTCGCCGCGTCGCCGGAGCCGAACGAGACGACCGAGCTGGTGCCAACGTAGTCCTGGCCGGCGACGGCAGTGTCCGGAGAGATCGCGAGCGTGGCGCCGACCGCGCCGCTCGTGCCGCCGATGCGCGTGACGGTGACGATCAGACTGCCGCTCGATTCGTCGACGGCGTATGCCGAGGCGCTGAGCTGCAGGACGCCGGGCTGCCCGTTCGCAGGCGGCGGCACCGGCTGATCGTTGGACGGAATCGTTATCGTCGCCGTTGTGACCGTGCCGAGCGACGCGCCGCTGGCACTCGACAACGTCACTTCGAAGGTCTCGTCGGGCTCGGCGAGGGCGTCGTTGATGATCGGGATCGTCGCGGTCTTGGGTGCGACGTCGCCGTCGGCGAACGTCACGGTCGTGGTCGTGGCGTCGTAGTCCTGCGCGGCGAGTGCCGAGCCGTCGCGCGTCGAGACTGTCACGCTCGCGGTGCCTGCACTGCCGCCGGTGCGCGTTACGTTGATTGCGATCGATCCGCCGCCCTCGCCCACGCTGTACGTCGCGCTCGAAAGGTCCAGAGTGCCGGCCGGGTCGTCATCGACGATCGTGACGGTGATCGGCGTCGGGAACAGATTCGCGGCCGGCGAGGTCAGGTTGACTTTGAAGGTCTCTGTGCCCTCGGGAATGCCGTCGTTCACCAGCGGAATCGCGACGATCTTGTCGGCGGCATCGCCGTCTGCAAACTGCACGGTGGTGGACGTGGCCACGAAATCCAGGCCTGCCGCCGCACTGCCTGATTCGGTGGCAACCGAGACAGAGACCGAGCCGGTGCTGCCCCCGGTGCGCGTCACTGCAATGTTGACGGTGCCCGCGCCTTCGGAGACCGAGGGCGTCATGGCCTTGAGTTGTACAGTTCCGAGCGCTCCCCCGGCGGCCGAGGCCGGAGTCTCAGCGATATCGGCTCCGCCTCCCCCGCCGCACCCGGCAAGCAGAAGGACCAGCGTTGCCGCGATCAACCTCGTGTCCATAGTTATGTCCGTTTGTTCTTGTACCCGCGGGCTGCATTGCAGCGCCGGCGCCGGGCCCGCGTAAATGCAGCAGTGTCCCTAAGCCTGGTCCTAGGTCGTTTGGCGGTGGCCGGCGCGGCGGGTTGGGACTTGCCGGGCCGGTGCGGTTGACAGATAGTTTGTTCATGAAGCTGCTGGTGGTGGACGATCATCCTGTGTTCCGCGACGGACTCGCGGCGCTGCTGCGCCAGGCCGGCGACCACACCGTCATCCTGCAGGCGCCCGAGTGCGCGACTGCATTGAAGGTCGCCGCCGAGCATCCGGATCTCGACGCGGTGTTCGTGGATTTGATGATGCCGGGCATGAGCGGCGACCTCGCGGTACGCGAGTTCGGCAAGCGCCGGCCCGAGTTGCCGGTGATCGTGCTGTCGAGCTCGGAGAATCCGAGCGACGTGCGGCGCGCGCTGAAAGCCGGCGCGCTCGGCTACATTCCGAAGAGCGCGAGCCCGCAAACGCTGTTGAGCGCCTTGCAGCTCGTGCTCAGCGGCAACATCTACCTGCCGCCGCTCCTGGCGCACGCGACGCAGCCCCAGCAGGATTCGAGCCATCCGCAGCAGCCGCCGCTCGCGATCAGCCAGCTCACCGATCGCCAGATCGACGTGCTCCGCCACCTGTGCACGGGGCTGTCGAACAAGGAAATCAGCGCCCGGCTCGGCATCGCCGAGAAGACCGTCAAGGCGCACGTGGCCGCCATCTTCAAGACGCTGAACGTCGTCAATCGCACGCAAGCGGCGCACGCCGTGCGGGCAGCGAACCTGGTTTAGCCTGCCGGCGCCGGTTCGTGCCCTGTAGGTCGGGCTTTAGCCCGACTCTCGTTCGCCGTACACTCCAACGCGTCATATATAAGTAGACCTTCCGGGTGCCGATTATCGTCCCCGACCGCGTCCGGGCGGCGCAGATCCGCTCGATCTACCGCAACACGCCTCCAGGCCTGATGGCGACGTCGATTGCTCTCGGCGGCTTCACCTCGGTGCTCGCCTACATCGACGCCGTGTCGATGCAAGGCGCGATCGTCCTGCTCGCGGTCATCGTCGCGCAAACAGTCGCACGACTGTTGCTGGCGCGGACTCACCGGCGCAGCGCCGAAGTAGACCGACACTGGCGCGACTGGGCGCGGCGGTTCACCGCCGGCGCGATCGTCGGCGGCCTGACGATCGGCGGCGGCATTGCCTGGATCATGTCCACCGGGCGGGTCGACCTGCAGGCGATCTCGCTACTGATGGTGTGCGCGTTCACCAGCGGTGCCGTGGTTGCGTTCGGTGCCTATCTGCCGGCCTTCATCTGGTTCTTCATTGCGGCATCGATCGGGCCGATGGCCTGGCTGATCATTCATGGCGGCGTCCTGTACACCTCGCTGGCGGTTATGTACGTCATCTGGTTCGGGGCAGTGCTCGAGCTGGCGCGGCGCACGTCGGCTTCGTTCACCGAGTCCGTGATGCTGCGGTTCGAGAATCTCGACCTGGTCGAGAATCTGCAGCGAGAGAAAGTCGCGGCCGAGCAGGCGAATGCCGCGAAGTCGCGCTTCCTGGCGGCCGCAAGCCACGACTTGCGTCAGCCTGTGCACGCGCTGAGCTTGTTCGTCGCGGCGATGCGTCCACGCACGATGGACGACGAGGCGCGCGAGCTGCTCGATCATATCGACGATTCGGTGCGGGCGATGAGCGGCCTGTTCAACGGCCTGCTCGATATCTCGAGACTCGACGCCGGCGTCGTCGAGGCGAGCCGCGGACCCGTTGCCGTGCAGCCTCTGCTGGAAAGAGTGTGTCGCGACTTCGAGGTGCTCGCGGAAGCGAAGGGCCTGCGACTCGTGCTGCACAAGTGCTCGATGTCCGTGATGAGCGATGCGCTGCTGCTCGAGCGCATCGTGCGCAACATCATCGCCAATGCGGTCACGTACACGGATCACGGCCGGGTCGTGGTCGGCTGCCGGCGCGGAGCGGAACAGCTGAGCATCCAGGTATGGGACACCGGCCGCGGCATTCCACAACGCGAGCTGGAACATGTATTCCAGGAGTTCTATCAGCTCGGCAATCCCGAGCGTGATCGCACCAAGGGCGTCGGACTGGGGCTCGCCATCGTGCGGCGTCTCACGCAACTGCTCGGTCACACTCTGACCGTGCGCTCGGAAGTTGGCGAAGGCAGCGTCTTCGAGATCCGCGCGCCGTACGCTGACGCTGCGGCCATCGCGTCGGCACAGACTGGAGAATTCCCCGCACCGTTCCTCGCGCACGGTTTCGGACTGATTCTGGTGATCGACGACGAAGTGGCGATTCAGATTGCGATGCAGAGCCTGCTGGAGAGCTGGGGTTACGAGGCGATCACCGCGGGCTCGTGCGAAGAGATGCTCGAGCGCATCGCAACGCACAGCAAGGCGCCGCGACTCATCATCAGCGACTATCGATTGCGCGACAACGCGAGCGGCATCGATGCGATCGAGCGCCTGCGCTCCGAGTACAACGACGAGATTCCAGGCATGCTGATCACCGGCGACACTGCGGCGGATCGCCTCAAAGAGGCGCAGGAAAGCGGTTTCCTGCTGCTGCACAAGCCCGTGCCGAATCATCGCCTGCGAGCGTCGATTGCTCATCTGATCGAGCCGAGCGACAAGGCAGTCGCCTGACGGCGACAGGCGCGCGCGGCGCGGTGGTTCTTTTGCCGATGTTGCCGCGGCGGTCGCGCCGCTACGATGGCCGCCACTGGGGCAGGGTCAGAAAATTCACGATGACGAAGGTAAGAGTCCTCTCTTCCGCCGTCGTCCTCGGTGCTGCGCTCGCATGTGCGCTGGCACTGGCGACGTCCGGCGGAGCGAGTCCGCGCTCGGATGCGCTGACGAGCTACGTCGCGCGCGCCGATAAGAACCTCGGCTGGCGCCAAGTCGACGCCGGCAAGGTCGGCACGGCGGACTACGTCGAGTATGTGTTGACGTCGCAAACGTGGCGAGGCATCGAGTGGAAGCATCAGCTGTTCGTATTGCGGCCGGCGAACATGCCGAGCGACGAACGCCATGCGCTGCTGTTCGTACACGGCGGGCGCTGGAAGCCCGAATACGACGGCGAGCGCGGCAGAACCCAGTTGCCGAGCGAAGCGCTGCTATTCGCTCGGCTCGCCGAGTCGATCCACGCGCCGGTCGGCGTGCTGCGCCAGGTGCCGTTCGCACCGATGTTCGATCGAACTGAAGATGCGCTGATCGCCTACACGTTCGATCAATACCTGCAGACCGGCGAGAAGGATTGGCCGCTGCTGCTCCCGATGGTGAAGAGCGCCGTGCGTGCGATGGATGCGATGCAGAGCATCGTGCGCGAGAAATGGGGTGCGCCGATAGATTCGTTCACCGTGTCGGGGGCGTCGAAGCGCGGGTGGACCGCGTGGCTCACCGCAGCGGTCGACAAGCGCGTGATGGCGGTGGCGCCGATGGTTATCGACGTGCTCAACATGGGCAAGCAGATGGATCATCAGCGCGAGACGTGGGGCGAGGTGTCGGAAGAGATTCGCGATTACCAGGCGCTGGATCTACCGACACGCTTGAAGAGCGAGCGCGGGCAGGAGCTGCTGGCGATGGTCGATCCGTTCAGTTACCGGCAGCAGCTGACGCGACCGAAGATGATTCTGTTGAGCACGAACGATCGATATTGGCCGCTCGATGCGTTGCAGCTGTATTGGTCGGAGCTGCCGGAGCCGAAGCGGGTGTTGTATGTGCCGAATCAAGGGCACGGGTTGCGGGATGCTGAGAGAGTGATTGGGAGCGTGAGCGCCGTGCATCGGTATGCGGCGGCGGGGAAAGTGATGCCAGGCACGACGTGGGTGTTTGCAGCGACGCCGGGTGAGGTGAAGGTGCAGGTCAAGGCGGACCGAGAGGCACGGAAGGTGTTGGTGTGGAGTGCGCAGAGTCCGACGAAGGATTTCAGAGAGGCGAAGTGGACGGCGCGGCAGTGTGCGAAGGCAAGCGATGGGTTTGCGTGCGTGGCGGAGCGAGGGGCGGAGACGTATACGGCGGTGTTTGCGGAGACGTCGTTTCAGGATGAAGGGGCGTTGCCGTTTTCGACGACGACGACCATTTGCATTGCCGGGCCGAAGGGCGGAGAGGCGGCGTGTTGAGCGCGCCATAGCGCCGCGTAGCGACTATCCTGCTCGAGTAGCGACGAGTGCGTTCCACGTTCGGCGATCGTTCCATTTTCGAGGACGACGATTTCGTCTGCGTGTACCACTGTCGACAGCCGATGCGCGATGACGAGAGTCGTGTGCTCGCTGGAGATCTCTCGTAAGTTGCGCAGGATCTGCTGCTCAGTCTTGCTGTCGAGTGACGAGGTCGCCTCGTCGAATACATAGATGCGCGGATGCTTGAGGGCTGCGCGGGCGATGGATACGCGCTGTTTCTCGCCACCCGACAGTTTCACCCCGCGTTCGCCGACTTGCGTTTCATAGCCGTCCGGCAGGCTCATGATGAATTCGTGCAGGTGAGCAACCTGGGCAGCGGCCTCGATGTCCTGCTGAGTGCAACCGTGTTTGCCGAATGCGATGTTGTAACCGATGGTGTCGTTGAACAGCACGGTGTCTTGCGGAACGACCGCGATCGCCTGACGCACCACTGACAGCGGCAGGCGCGAAATCGGCACACCATCAAGAAGAATGCGGCCGGAGTCGGCTTCGAGCAGCCGAGTGACGAGCCGGACGATCGTCGACTTACCTGCGCCGCTGGTCCCGACTATGCCAAGCGTCTTGCCAGCAGGGATGCGGAAGCTGACGCCATTCAGAATGGTGCGATCGGAACGATAGGACACTCTCACGGAGTCGAACTCGAGACTGCCCGGACCCTTCGCACCGACAATCACACCAGCCTCTTCCGATTCGGGCTTCTCCCGCAGCAGGTTCAACATGCCGTCGAGCATCGCAATACCCTGACTGAAGCCTTGCACAGCGTAACCGAGCATTTCTATCGGCCGAACGATCTGCAGCATGTAGCTGTTGACGAGGACGAATGTGCCGATCGTCATCGTGCCGTCCCGTACTTGACCGACGGCATAGAGAACGGTCAGCGCGAGGAATGCGGCATACGTTGTCGCGACTGCGAGCCCACTCATCGAGTACAACCGATAGAAGCCGACCCACTCTCGCTCTGTCGTTATCAATGCACGATCGACTTTCTCCTGGACGACCAACTCGGCCGTAAAGTACTTCACGGTTTCGTAGTTCAGGATGCTGTCGGTCATCGTCGCGCTTGCGGCGACGCTAGTGTCAGATGCGGCGCGGGCAGTTTGCATCACCTTCGAGACGGTGACACTGAACACGATTGAGTAACACAGCGCCGCGCCCGCGTAGAATGCGAAAAACATTGGTTGATCCACGCGGGCGAGAACGATGACGATCGTCGCCAGCTCGGCGACGACCGGCAGGAACGTAAATACCAGGTGGTGAAGAATGAGCTGATATCCCTGCAATCCGTTTTGCAGACTTTGGCCGATCGCACCGGTCTGGCGGCCGAGGTGGAATCGCAAGGGCAGCCGCATGACGTGCGCGAACAGTTTCTCGCTCAGCGTTCGTAACATACGCCGCTCTGCATAGGCATAGAGCAGCGCGCGCAACTCGCCGGTGCCGCGAGCGAGCCACTGAGTCAGCACATACAGAAAGACGAGTACTGTGATCGAAAGGCCCTCGCCTGCGCCGTTGCCGCCGATCGCATCGATGACGTTCTTCAGCGCCACAGGTCCGAGCGCAGTGAAGATCGACGCGAGCACCAGCGAAGCGACCGCCACCATCAAGCGGACCTTCACGAAACGATCTGTGTGCGACCAGATCAGAGCAATGGCTGCCCTGACGCCTGCGAGTCCGTCGATGAGTTGCTGCCGCATGCTGCCTGTCCATGCTCTTTGTCGGTCCGGCAGCCGACAGTACTTCTCGGCGGGCCGGATGCAAGTGAGGCACCGCTCGGGCCCTGAGCCGAGCGCGGGCGTTGCGGGCATCGACGCGTGCAAGCTCGCGCAATTTCTGCGAAAAGTGCCGCCTTGCGATTCTTTACAGAGCGGTGGGCAGTTGCGCCCCGGTCAGGAGTAGCATGTTGCGCCGGCGAACGCCCACTCGCCGCCCTACAACGTCAAGAATCCGCGAGGGAACCATGTGCGATAACGACTCGATCCACGACATGCTCGAATTCCAGCGCCGTGCCGAGCTTTCGCGGCGGCAGTTCGGTGCGATGACGGTGGGCACCGGCCTGATGTTCATGTTGCCGAAGCTGGCGAACGCGTCAGAAGTCAAAGAGTCGGAAGTCGAGATCAAGACACCGGACGGCACGTGCGATGCGTACTTCGTGCATCCCGCGGACGGGAAACATCCTGGCGTGCTTATTTGGCCGGATATTTTTGGACTGCGGCCGGCGTTTCGGAAAATGGGCAAGCGGTTGGCGGAATCCGGTTACTCGGTGCTGGTGGTCAATCCGTTCTATCGGACGAAGAAGGCGCCGGTCGCGGCCGAAGGCGCGAGCTTCCAGGATCCGACGGTGCGCGCAGCGTTGATGCAACTTGCAGGCACGCTCAGCAAGGACACAGCGGATACCGACGCCAAGACATTCATCGCATGGCTCGACAAGCAGTCGTCGGTCGACAAGAAGCGGAAGATGGGCACGATGGGCTATTGCATGGGCGGACCGTTCACGATGCGGACCGCTGCTGCGATTCCGAATCGCGTTGGTGCCGGTGCGTCGTTCCATGGCGGTGGACTGGTGACGGACAAGCCCGAGAGCCCGCACTTGCTCGTGCCGAAGATGAAGGCGTCATATCTGTTCGCGATCGCGGCGAATGATGATGAGAAGCAGCCTGATGCCAAGAATGTGCTGCGTGAAACTTTCGCGAAAGCGAATCTGCCTGCGGAGATCGAAGTGTACGAAGGCACGCTGCACGGCTGGTGTCCGCCGGATTCGCAGGTGTACAACGAAGCGCAGGCGGAGAGGGCTTGGAGCCGACTCTTAGCGCTGTTCCAAAAAGCATTGGCCTAGAGATTTGGCCAGAGTCCTGCTCTGACACTGTGTCGATGCGCGGTGGTCGCGCCACCGCGCATCTCGACATGGCAGAAGCGACCTGCGCACGCATTCGCGTCGGCATCATGCGTCCACATCCGGGTTTCTCGTAACTGACTGAGTACTCGGGCGTATTCCCCGAGCAGTTTGGCATTTGCCGGCAACACGGAATTTCGATGCGCGGCCTGCCGGCGGCGGCTGCGATTTCTGCAGGATCAAAGGCACGCTGGAATCACCCCGGACCTTGATCTGCCCATCGTCTTGCGATCATCGTAACCGCGCCCTCGCGAGGCATGTAGCTTGTGTGTTGCATCTGGTAACCGTCAAGGAGACGAACATGACGATCGAATTCGGCACAGTGACAGAGCAGACGAAGTCGTTTGGTCCGGTGGAAACGATCGACAGCCTGAGCGTGCTGGCGAAATTCGGCACCTGAGACTCGTCCGGGATGTGCGGCAAGTGCCGCACATCCTCTTCGCTACGATCTGGTTCATTCCCGCTTCGTACCTGAGACTCGCTGCGTATCCGTTCATCCGATTCGCACCTGCGCCCGCCTGTCCATCGCAGACGTCATGCCGTCCGGCCCCAAAAGCGCGTCGTGCGCGTCTTGATCCGGTCGCGCGTTGTTGACGATCTTGAGCCGCCTCGCGAAGCGTGTAGCTTGTTGCACTTCCTAACAATCAAGGAGAGGGACATGACGATCGAATTCGGCACAGTGACAGAGCAGACAAAGTCGTATGGTCCGGTAGAAGAAGTCGACAACCTGGTGACTCTCGGAAAAAGAGGCACTTGAGACTGGTCGGGATGTGCGGGAGTACCGCACATTCCGAGGATTTCCAGCAGCGCTCAAGATTTTCCAGAGTCCTACTCTGTCACCCGTCGATCCAGTGCTCGCGCCAAGCCTGTCAATGCGCAAACGCTGCGTGGTTTCAGCTCAATTTGCCACCGCGATGTGCCGTCGGGCAGGCAACGAACCGACTCATAACCGTTTGACTTGTCCGCAAAACGTCGCGCGGGATCGCGGGCACGACTCGAACCGAAGACATCCATGGTCATCTCATGAATGAACATTTGAATCGACTGCGCGTCGCTCGCAACTTGATCGTGATCCCGCGTTGTGAGCATCTTGAGATGCCTCGCGAGGGCGCAGATCCAATCCATTCACGTTCACGCATCTGGAGATGAACATGATCGTCGTACTCGGAAAGATCACTGCAGAGACCAAGTCATGGGGTCCGGTCGAAACGCTCGACAGCCTCAGCATCATGGCGAAGATGGGCACCTGAGACCCTCCCGGGATGTGCGGCGGCATCGACCCCGCACATCCCTCTTGCATCGTCATGGACGGACTCAACGCGACTGCTGCTCGGTTTCGGCTCGCACCATTCGTCTACTGTTGTCGAACCTCAGATGGCAGCGTGGTGCTGCTCGATCTCCGGCACGACAGGTATTTTGGCGTCACTCGTCGCGACGATGCTCTGCTGGTCGATGCGGTACGCGAGTGGCCCGCATTGCCCGGCAACGTGCGAATCGACGACGGCGCAACGCCAGCGGAGTTCGAGCGCATCATGGGTACGTTGTTGGAGCAGCAAGTGCTCGTGCCGGAAGAGACGCGCGATGTCCGGCTCGCTTCGAGAACACTCGACCTCATGCAGGATCTCGTTTCGATTGGCGACGAGATTCGCCCAGCCGCCGCCATCAGGGCTCACCATGTCTGGAATTTTCTGGTTGCACACGCGACCGCGAGGCGATGGCTGAAACGCCGCCCAATCCTGCGGATCGCGCAGGACATCCGCGACACCCGGCTGAACCGTCGCGAGCAGTACGAGGATTTTGACCTGGAGCATGCAAGCGTGCTGGTTGCAGTCTTCAGACGCCTGCGTCCGTATCTGTTTGCAGCAAAGGGGCAGTGCCTGCTCCACGCTCTGACGTTGGCGCTATTCCTCAGGCGCTACGGCGTATTCGCCACCTGGGCATTCGGCGTAAAGACAGCGCCATGGGATGCGCACAGCTGGGTGCAAGAGGGCCCGTACTTGCTCGATACGAATCCGGAGAAGGTTTGTGAGTACACGCCCATCCTGGGTGTTTGAGAAAGGGATCGCTCGTGTTTCGCTACCTAGCGCTCGTATGGAATCCGACCGATAGCGTCAAGGCCGCAACCGCGGAGACAATCGCCCGCACGCTGAAGCTGGGATCGGCTCAGTGGCATACGGCCTGCAGCGGCGGAGGCATGCAGGTCCTGTGCGCCGACGTCGCCCAGAGCTCTCTCCGAGCGCACGTGCTGTCGCATGGTCGCGGTGTAATCGTGGGAACTCTGTTTCGTACACAGCGCGATGCGCCGGAAACCACATCCGCGTGCAGGACCTTAGCCGACTCGGAATGCGACGCGATCGCTCAGTCGAACGGTCGCAGACTGGTCGAGGACTACTGGGGAAACTATGTGGCATTTCTCCGCGACGCCGGCTCCAACTGCGCCACCGTACTAAAGGATCCGACCGGCGAGCTGCCATGCCTGCACACAACGCACCGCGGCGTGCACATCTTTTTCTCATGCCTGAGCGACTGCCTCGGCCTGGGGCTCGTCCACTTCTCCATTAACTGGGACTATGTTCGACTTCGCATCGCCGGTGGAGCGTTCGATCTCAGTGAGAACTCGCTGCGGGAAGTCCGTCCGATCCATCGCGGCGAGGCGGCTCGCGTTGATCAGAGCGTCGACTCCGCGGAACTTGCGCGGCAGTTCTACTGGAATCCTTCGGCTTTCGTGTCGCGCTCACGCGCCATAACCGACAGTAAGGAAGCTGCACGCTTGTTGCGAGCAACTTTACGCGGCTGTACGCGCGCGCAGACGGAGAATCACAGCAACCTGCTGGTGCGTCTCTCCGGCGGCCTGGATTCCTCCATCATTCTCAGCTGCCTGGCGGATGGCGGCGGCAATCCCAACATTACCGCCTACACCTACTTCAATCCGCGCGGCAAGTCCGGCGAACGAAGATGGGCTCGCCTCGCCGCGCACGCAGTCGGCTGCAGGCATCTCGAGCGCGCCTTCGATCCGAGCGAAGTGAACCTCGAGCCCATGCTGGATGTCATGCCTTCCACGGAACCGACATTCTCCATGGGATACGTCATCAGGGGACCCGCCGAGCGGCAACTGTCTGCCACGTACGGGTGCTCGGCAGTGATTTCCGGCGATGGCGGTGACGCAGTGCTCGGAAGCGAATGCATCGGACTTTCCGTCGACGATTACCTGCGGTTGCACGGACCCGGCCCCGGCATGATTCGTATCGCCGAACAAGTGGCCTCCTTCCGCGACCTGTCGATAGGGCACGTCCTGTCGCGGGCTCTGCGCAGGTGGTGGCGAGGGTCGATGATGAGCGACTATGCCACCACGCTGTACGGTGCTCGGAAGCTCGTCTCGCCGGATCTTCCGAATACCCTGCTGCAGAAGCGGCGCTATCCGCATCCGTGGTTCGAGCACGAAGACAACGTGCCGTGGGAGACGATTCATCGGTTGGGAGTGCTCGTCATCCATCCGCGATTCTACGATCCGTTGTTGCCTCCGCAGCAGCCGGATATGGAGCAGATCGCGCCGATGTTCGCCCAACCGTTCGTCGAGCTGTGCTTGCGCATTCCCATCTATCTGCATTTTCTCGATGGCCGCGAACGAGGACTGGCACGCGAGGCGTTCAAGTCCGACGTCCCGCAGCCGATCCTGTCGCGGCAATGGAAGGATCGCGCCCCCGAATCGTTGCAGCGTCTCAAGCGTCGCAACCTGGCTTTACTGCGATCGGTGCTGCTCGACGGCTTGCTGGTGCAACGGCGGCTGGCAAACAAACCCGCCATTGAGCAGGCCTTGCGTGATGACTCGCTAAACAACGACGTAAACGTCGGCGAGCTGCTGAATCTGCTCGATATGGAAATATGGCTCGGCAAACTCTCACGCAGCGTGCAATGCGTCGCAGCCGCCTGATCGATCTGGGGGCAGTGGTCGAGCACACTCACGGGCTCGCGCCGGTGGAGGTCATTGAGTCAATAGGCACATTTGGCAAGCGCGGGGCATGAAGCGCTCGCTGCTATCGTTGTGTCAGCGCCTGCTCGTGCAATTCTCGGAGACGTCGCCAGTCGGCGTACTGCTCGGCAACCGCCTCGTCCGTTCGTTCTTCGCCCTTCAACCAGAAGCGCCACCAATCCAAAGCGCGCGTCTGAACGGCATTCAACTGCCGCGGATTCTGCAAGAAATGGCTGCCGTGCCGGATGTCCGGCACAACGTAGAGTTCGGCGGGCTTGCCGACGTGTCGCAAGCGGCTGAACATTTCCCAACCCGTAGCGAGAATCAGCGCCAAGCCGTCGCTCGAACTGCTGACGATCAACTGCAGCGGAGCCTGCACGCGCTCGACATTGAAGGCCGGCGAATTCACGAGCCACCCTTCCATGCCCTTACCAAAGGGCGCCGCGCCATTCATATCTTCACCGTAGCTGGGCCAGCCTGCCAACGCTGCCTGAAGGTAATTGCCATCCGCCGCGTCGGACACGATGGCAGCGGCGTAACCGAAATCCGAGTGCGTCAATGCATACTCCACGACGCGGCCGTTCTTACTGTGTCCCATCAGTCCGACCGCATCCTGCCGGATCATTCCTCTCGCGATCAGCCTCTCTACTGCGACAGTAAGTCCTGCTGACACGTTCTTCATGCGCTGCAACTGCGAGTCCCCGCCATAGCCGCCGTCCGGTCCCTGTGTTTGCAGGACTGCAATCTCGCTGGACGCTATCGCTTGCGCCAGATACACGGAGAATCCGGGTCCGGTTGCGGGCGACTCGTACACGGGATCGGGACCATAAATCGAGAATTGCGCATCGCGCGGAGGTGCGCCCAGTTGAACGACCAGCGGATAGCGGTCGCCTGCCCGATAGTGCAATGGGTAGTACAACCGCCCCGTCCATGGCCTGTTCTCGGCGTCGCTCCACCGCACAGTTTCCACTGTTGCCAACGCGATGCGGTCGCCCAACTGCGGATCGAGCTTGAGCAGCTGACGCTCGCGACCATCCTTTTGGTCGACGGCGTACAGCGCGGGCGGAACCCGTGCGCTTTCTCTCATCTCCACTCGAACACCTTCGTGGGGCACAGTAGCTTCGCCGGGAGCTTGCGCGCGTTTGGCCGACGGATTGACGCTCCAAGCACCCCGCTTCTTCATGTAGCCGATCGAAGAGCCATCGGTGAGGACGATCTCCGCCCGATCGGCAGTCGGCAGATCGATGTCCTTCAAGCGGCCCAGCACGTCGGGCGGAACCGGCAGTTGCGCGATCGTTCCAGTCGACGCGTCCACCGCAACGACCGCCCGGCCATCCAGACCTACCGCGTCGGCCTGGGCCGGTGGGACGAACGCGGGCCACAGGAGGATCGCTTTCCCGTCTGGGGACCAGGAAACTCGCAGTCGCGCCAGACGATTGACGGGTATCTGCAGCGACCGATAGCTGCCCGTCATGCTCAATATGCCGAGCTCCGCGATCCACCTTGCCTCGAGCTGCGTCCTGTCTGTTGTCAACTGACGCAGCGAAGTCAGCACGTCATGATTCGTGAATCGATCCCATTTCGGTGGAACACTGGTGACCGGGGCGTTGAGCAATGCCTGTGTACCATCGCGCGTAAACAGTCTGTCGTTCGTGACGTTCGCCATAGCCGCAGCGAACGACAACTGACAGATGATCGGTTGGGTCGACACCTTCCTGCGCTCCAAGGATGGCGGCAAAACGTACCGGTCGCACAGCATCGCGTCGTAGAAGCTCGAACCGTCGACATTTCCTGCCAGCAGCGCAAGAGCGTCCCTGCTCTTGACTGCGAAACCATTCGCCAACAATCGCTCCGACTCGGCTTTGGAATGCGTCGCTCGAACGTCATAGACGAGTCCGCCAGCGGGACTGCCAACGAAGTTGATGACGTCTTCCGTCTCGTGCGTCAGAAACTCGACACTGCCGCTGAGCACGTCGATTGCCAAGACCTGGATGACTCCTTGCTGGTCTTCCCAGAGGAGTGCCACCCGACTGTCGTTCAGCCATCTCGGAACGTTCATGGAGGTCGTCAGGGAGGGGGATCCGGCGATCTGGCCGAAGCCATGGGGATAACCGAGCCCTCGCGTGAACAGCCGGGCGCTGACACGAGGTGTCGCACCGTCGAGGTCCCGATCGAGACGCCCGGACAGCACTTCGAGCCAGATACCATCTGCTGCCACGTCGCCCTGAACCTTCAATGTGACGTAGTGACGCCCGTCGGGCGATGGAAAGACCGCCTGACCATCCTGGCTCGTAATAAGACGCGACGTCTCGATCCCACCGGCTACTGTCAGCCCGGACTCATCGGCTCGCACGGTCGAAGACCCTGCAAGCAATGCGCACGCCAGCACGCACAACTTCGATCTGCCGCAGAATGCGGCCGACGCTCGCCTCACCAGGACTTTCTCAGCTCAAGCGCTACGAAGCGTCCCAGCGGACTGGCATTCGCGGGATCGTAGTTCACAGTAAATGGCGTGCCGGAATTGACGAACGGCGGGTCTTTGTCGAAGACGTTCTGCGCACTGAGAGCGATTTCCACGCCATGCCAGAGCGGTGCGGCGGAATACGCGTCGGGCTCGAACCGCGCCTGCAGATCGACGGTCGTCCACGAGCCGATCGATGGGCTGCCGACCTGGTTCGTGTTCTCGTAGTCGTTCGTGTAGTTCACGGCACCGTTGAACGCCCAGCCGTTGGTCGACCACCCAGCTTCTCCTCTGAACCTCCAGTCGACCGGATTGTAGTAAGTGCTGACCAGGTCTTGCGGAGTCGTGCCGGCGGCAAGCTGCGTCTCGATCTCGTGAATGTATGTTGCGATCAGGCGAGTCGAGAGATTTCCAGAGCCAAGGGCAGCAACATAGGTAACCCCGGCATCGCCACCCGACTGCCGCACCGATGCCGCATTCTGTTGGCGGAAGTCGACGGCATTACGAACGCCCGTGACTCCGGTTCCCACGAAATCCGTGTATGTCGCGCCGCTCGCAACCGCCTCGTTCACATACGCTTGTGCTGCGGCGTCGTCCGCGAGGGGCGTTATCAGCGATCCGTAAACGGTAGGCCGTTGCAACGCCAGCGGGCTAAACGGCGGCGTCACGATGCGATCCTCGTAGCGAATCGAGTAGTAGTCGAGGTTCAGACTTAGTCCGGTCAGGCCACTCGGCTTGTACTCGATACCGAACTCGGTCGTTCGAGCACGTTCGGCAGCAAGATCGAACGCACCGCCTGTGTATGCAAGGGTCGGCGTCAGTCCCGGCGCGTTCGGATTCAGGAACCGGAACACGGAAATCGATGCGTTCGAGGCGACCAGCGATTCCGATGCGTTGGGCGCACGAAACGACTTCCCATACCGAGCGCGAATGTCGAGTCCATCGACGGGGGCCCAGCGCACTCCGAACTGCGGATTGGTCACGGAGCCGAAATCCGAGTAATCGTCGTAGCGCACCGCCGCGGACAGATCGAGCGCCGCAAGTCCCGGGACATGAGCCGACTGCGTCACCAATGGAAGGTAGAACTCTGCGAAAGCGGCACTTACATGCCGGTCGGTCTGTCGCCGGATCGGCGTGCCGAACTGCGACGCATCCTGGTCCAGCTCTTCCTCGCGATACGAGGCACCGAAGGCTGCTCGCAGCCCTCCCGCAGCGGTTTCCAGCAGACGTCCACTCGCGATCACGTCTGCGGACTTCTGCTCGAATGTCACCTCCTGGGAGATGAGGCCCACTCCAGTGCCGGTGAAGGGGTGCGGCGTCACCTTCTCGTCCAGCGTCGAAGTCTGCTTGCTGTAGTTGGGAGTGACATCGATCGACCATTCACTACCCAGCTCGATCCGCATGCCGGGTGTCACAGACAACGTCTCGGACTTCGCATCGAAGTCGAACACGGTAAGAGTCGGCTGAAGCTGACTCGCGTCGCGCTGGGTGTCGCGCCGTGACCAAAGCACGTCGCCGTACACGCTGAAGCGATCGCCGAGTTCCTGCCGTCCATTGAGCGCGACTCCATAGCTTTCAGAGTCGGGCAAGAGCTCGTTCGGCACGGTTAACCGCGAGCTGAAGTCCCGCTCGCTCGCCGACAGCGCGCTATGGCTCTGATACTGCAAGGCGGCGACCAAACCACCGCCATCCCAATGACCGCCGATGACCTGGGCTGCCGTCTTCTCATCGCGGTCGCCATCCGTAACCGAGCCGTACCGGAGCGACGTCTCTGCACCCGAGTAATCGCTGCGCAGGATGATGTTGACAACGCCACCGACTGCATCCGAGCCGTACAGCGCCGACGAGCCGTCGGAAAGAATCTCGATGCGCTCGATCGCCGCCAGCGGAATCGTCGAAATGTCCACGGCGGTCCCGAAGACAGCGGGGGCGATCCTGTGACCGTTCAGCAGCACCAATGTGGACGACTCGCCAAGCCCGCGCAGGTTGATTGCTGAGCTGGCGGTGAAATTCTGACCCGCCTTGCTACCGCCGCCATATCGGCCATCATCGCTCAGGCCATTCTGCCCTCCTGCGAAATTCTGTGGCAGCGACCGGAACAGGTCCTGCGTCGTGGCATGACCGGAGTCCTGGATTTGCTTGCGATCGATGACATCCACCAATACCGTCTTGTTCTCCTGGCCTCTGATCTGCGTCCCTACGACGAGGACCTCCGTGAGTTCTCCGGCCAGCAGCGCGGCCCGCGCGTCTCGACTGCCAGGCCCCGAATCCTCGCCTGCACCGCCGCCTGACTGAGCTAAGCGCTGTCGAGCCCGCGTATCGTCGCCGCTGAAGTTGGAAATTGACGGAGCCTGCGACCCGTCCAAGCTCGACTGCCGCTGCAGCGCTGCCGGCGCCGCGGGAGCTGCCTGTCGCTTCTTGCGAATCGACACTGCCTTGTCGCTGAGCCAGTAAGCCGCGAGCGGCGTCCCCGCCAACAACTTCTCGAGTGCTTCTCGCGCCGTGTAGGTGCCGTTCAGATCCGGGGCGATCAGGTCCTTGGTGATCCCCTCATCCACGAAAATCTGAAACCCGCTTTGCTGCGCCCACTTGTCGAGTGCAGTTGCAAGACTCGTCGATTCGATCGCAAGGGCAACCTTCCGTTCACCAGGCATCGCGTCTGCATTGGCTTCGATAGCGCACAAGGCGAGTGTCGCGGCGACCACGGCAGCCAGGAGCGTCTTCATGTTGTCCCCTTTTGTTCGTATGAGAACAGCACACGCGAGGCCTTGCCAGCCTCCCTGCCACGCGTGCTCTCTTGCCCAGATTGACCGCCTAACGGGTGTGACTTAACCCATGACGGCATAAGAACGAGCGCTTCGCTGACGCGAAGGGCGCTATTGCGGATCGAGGGGAAATCTGCCGGGCGGGAGGGGACGCGCCCACCTAGCCCACATATATATATGTAGCTGGGGTCGCACCGGTCAGGCGAAACGGCCGGTTACCATATTCCGCTCAGGGCGGAGGCTCCCGCACGAACATCAAATCCTGATAGTCATAACTGAAATCCGCCAACGGCGAAATCGCCCGCATCGTCATCCGCTCAATCGACCCATCCGGATTCAGCGCGAACGTCACATACGCATCCTCAACGTTCCGATCCGTCCACCTCGTCCGGAACGTGTCGTACCTCACGTGCTCCAGTTTCCCCGTCAGCGCCGGCGTGTGATCAAAGCGAATCTTCATCCCATCCCCCACCCCCTCGATCGTCACCGTCCCATACCACGCATCCCGATACCGCCCCGCGTACTTCTCAATCTCCAGCGACGGCCCCTTGCTCCCCTGCTCCTCCTTCCCTCCCTCCTTGCTCGCCGCAAGCTGCTCCTTCGCTTTCTCCAATCTCCCTTTGAACGTCTCATCAACCGCCTTGATCCAATCCGGACTCTTCACGCCCAAATAGTGATCCAGCAATCGAAACTGCATCGACGACAGCGCCCCCGCCTCTTCCGCATTCGTGAACAACGCAAACGCAACGTGTCGCTCCGGCACAATCGTGAACAGCGTGACCATTCCCGGCACGCCTCCCGCATGCGACACGATCATCTCCCCGCGATACTCGCTGACATTCCAGCCCAGCGCATACGCACGAAAATGTGCGCGCGCCAACTCCAGCCCCTTGATCGGCGGTGACAGCGGCAACAACGTCTGCGGGTTCCACATCTCGCGAGCCTGCGCCTCGCTGAACAGTCGCGTATTCGTCTTCGCGTCCTGCCCACCATTGAGCTGCAGTTCCAGCCACCGCGCGATTTCCACGCCGTTCGAGTTCAGCGCACCAGCAGCGGCTGCAACATCAACGCTCGTGACCTCGGCAAGCGCGCTCATCTCTCCCAATCCACGCACCTCCGTCGAAACTCTCGCGTGCGGCCACGCACGATTCGCGCGAGCAGGCAGTGCCGACGTGGTCGTGGTCTCGTTCATCTGCAGCGGCACCAGAATGCGCTTGCGCACGACGTCTTCCCACGTCGACTTCTCCACCGTCGCGACTACCTCGCCGGCCACGATGTACAGCAGATTGTCGTACGCGAACGCACTGCGGAAGCTCGTCACCGGCTTGATGAAGCGCAGCTTGTGAATGATCTCGGCGCGAGTGAAGCTCGTCGGGGGAAAGAACAACAAGTCACCCGCGCCGGGACCCAGGCCGCTACGGTGAGTCACGATGTCCCGCACCGTCATCTCGCTCGACACGTACGGGTCGTACATCTTGAAGCCAGGCAGCACGTCGGCGACTTTCGTCTCCCACGTCAACTTGCCTTCGTCCACCAGCATCGCCAGCAACGCCGTCGTGAATGCTTTCGTGGTGGAGCCGATTGCGAACAGCGTGTGCTCGTCGACCTTTGCCGGCTCGCCCAGCTTGCGTACGCCGTAGCTGCGAATATCGACCGGTCGTCCCTGCTCGACGATCGCTACCGCCATGCCGGGCACGCCGAACGTATCGAGCGTCCGCTTGGCGTATCGATCGAGATCAGCGGGCGGCGCGGCGAAGCACGCGCTTGCGACGACGAGCGCACCTGCCCAAGTGATGCTCAGTGCACTCAATCGCTTCATGACGCCTACCCTCGCAGACAATTGTCGAGCAGCCTCTCCAACTGATCGCCTCCGCGCACCGGATCTGCAACCGGCAAGCCCAGCCGCTGCGACTCGCGGGCAATCAAACGCCGCGCCTCTCCATCCGAAAGCTGCGAAGTATTGAGACTGACTCCGCCGCAGCGGATAGCCGCATTTGTTCTACGTCCGAGCGCAACATTGAGGTCGATCGTATGCTCGATGCTCGGCACCGGCAGCTCGGGATGTCCGATCAAATGCTCACGTCCCGGCTCGTGACACACGACGATCACGTCCGGCTGACTGCCATGGAGCAGGCCCAACGAGACCGCCGCATAAGAAGGATGCGACAACGACCCTTGCCCCTCGATCACATCCCAGTGATCGGGCGCCGCATCCGGGCTGAGCATCTCTGCCGCTCCCGCCTCGAAGTCCGCCACCACCGCGTCCATCGGCATGCCGGCGCCGGCAATCATGATCCCAGTCTGCCCGGTCGCACGAAAATCCGCAGCGACCCCGCGCGCCTTCATCGCACGCGCGATCGCGAGGGCCGTGTACTTCTTCCCGAGCGCGCAGTCGGTGCCGACCGTCAGCAGCCGCTTGCCACTGCGCTTGCGCCCACTCGCGATCGGTATGTTGCTCGGCGGCGTTCTGACATCGATCAGTCGCCGTCGATGCCGATCGGCAGCCGCCTTCAACGCCGGCGTGTCGCCGAGCCGTGCGTGCATGCCGCTCACCACATCGAGTCCCGCTTCCAGCGCGCCGAGCAGATGCGGCAGCCAACTGTCGACGATCTTGCCGCCGATATTGGCAACGCCGATGACCATCGCGCGGGCGCCGGATGCGCGCGCCTGCGCAGGACTCAGCCGAGGCAGCCCGAGCGTCACCGTGCCGTCCGAGCACGACCATTCGCCGATGCAACGCTCGCGCGCCCAATCGCGCAAGCCGAATGCCGTCTTGGCATAGGTCGGCTCGGTCACATCGCCGAGGAACAATAGATACGGCTGCGGCAACTCCACGCGTGAGCTCCCTCAAGTCCAGGTGGCACCGAGCAGGCGCCGGAAATTGCCGCCGAGAATCGCGCCGATGTTGTCGTCGGAGTAGCCGCGCCGGATCAGCGCCTCCGTCAGGTCGAACGTCTTGCGCGGATGGTCGAAGCCTTCGATGTCGATCTTGTCGCGGAAGCCGTAGCTCGCCTTGTACGACTCCTTGAGCTGCTTGTACTGGTCCGGCGGCATGTCGTCGTAGCCATTCAAGTCCGAGTCCGAGCCGATGCCGACGTGCTCGACGCCGACCAGCTTCACGACGTGATCGATGTGATCCACGATGTTCTCGATCGTGGTCGGCTCCTTGCCGCTCACGAACATGCGCACGCCGGTGATGCCCATCACGCCGCCCTTCGCCGCCAGCCTGGTGATCGCCTCGTCGGTTTTGAGCCGCGGATGATTGTTGAGCGCGCGGCAGTTCGAATGCGTGATCGCGATCGGTTTCGGCGACAGCTCGATCGCATCCAGCGTAGTCTTGTCGCCGCAGTGGGAGACATCGACCAGCATGCCCACTTCATTCATCGCCTTGATCACCGCTTCACCGAAATCGCTGACGCCGCCATCGACCCGGTCCGTGCTGCCGGAGCCGAGCAGGTTCTGGCTGTTATAGGTGAGCTGCGCGCAGCGCTGCCCCAGCTGATAGAACTTCTTGACGTCGCCGGGCTCGCGGAAGTGCTCGGCATTCTGCACGCCCATGATGACGGCAATCTTGCGCTCCTTCTTCGCGCGGTCGATGTCTGCTGCCGTGCCGACGAGCGAGAACACATGCGCATTGCGACCGGCATAGCCCTGCCATGCCGCGATGAATGCCAGCGTCTCCTCGACGGCGCTCGGCCCGCCGGTGCCGATGGAGTTGTGAAAACCCGTGATGCCGCTGGCACGAAAGTCCGCAGCGGTCTGCTCGCTGATCGGGCCGGCGTACGCCTCCGGTTTGAAGTCGATCTTCAGCGGCGCGAGCATGTCGATCACCAGCGAGCGCTCGACGATTTTCATCGCCCGCGCCGAGTAGCGCGGCGCATCCGCGCCGAACGCGCGATAACGGCCGATGTTGAGCATCGGCAAGCCGAAGGTCGCGACGCCGGTCGCTACTGCAGCCTGCAACATGCGCCGACGGGTCAATCGATCCGGAGTTTTCTGCATGGAAGGCTCTCTTCGCGTTGTGGCTGGGATTGTAGAGGAGCCGGCGCCCGGCGCTCGCCGGCGATGACGAGCGGCCAGGACAACGGTTGGACGGTACGATTTCGCACTGTTCAAAACTGCGTGATGAAGTTGAGTCCGATCGTCCGCGGCTGGACCAGGCTCACCCAGGCTGGCCCGCCGAGCGCAGAAAAGCCTGTCGTCGCCGACAACTGGCCGCGCTCGTCGAACGCATTCTTTACGTAGAGCTGGAGCCGCGCCGCGCCGAGCTGCACTCCGGTGCGGAAATCCACCGTCGTGTACTCGGGCAGCTCATACTGCGGAACGCCCGGGCTGGCGTCGTAACTCGACACGCGATCGGTCACGTGCCGCACGGTCGTACCGAGAAACGCCTCGCGACCGCCGAGCTCGAAGTTGTAGTCGGCGGAGAGCGAGCCGGTGAACTTCGGCGTGTCCGGGAGCCGATCGCCCTCGAGGCCGCCGAGGTCGGGTGCATCCTCGCTCAGTTCGGCATCGATGTAGGCGAGTGCCGCCACCAATGCCAGCTGCGGCGTGGGGACCAGAGTCAGCGTCAGCTCCGCGCCCTTGCTCTCGGCAGCAGCCGCGTTGTCGACGACGCCGAGGCCGTTGCGCACGGCATTGATCTGCAGGTCATCCCACTTGATGAAGTACACGGCAGCATCGACGCCGAAACGCCCGTCGGCGGTGTTCGTCTTGATTCCAGCCTCGTAGCTGCGCAGCTCGTCGGCGGCGAACGTCGGGCTCGCGAGCGGCTGACCGCTCAAGTCGTTGAGCACCACGTTCGGACCGCCAGGACGATAGCCGGTCGCGTAGCGCAGGTACGACATCAAA
>DATENH010000266.1:0-22502 GCA_035275145.1 Steroidobacteraceae bacterium
CGATAGTCTCGCGCCCGGGAACTATCGACTGGTCGGCCGCGGGCCGAGCGGCAGCGCCACTCGCGATTTCACGCTCGGCGAGGGCGAGCGCATCGAGGGTGTCATCCTCGCGTTGCGCGCGGGAGGTACGATCCGAGGCAAGGTCACTGGCTTGCGACCCGACGACATGAAGCGGCTCACCATCACGTTGACGGCCGACAGCGATCTGGGTCTCGGCACGACAGCAACGATCAACGAGCGCGGCGAGTACGAGTTGCGGAACGCGCCGCCGGGCCGCGGGCGGCTCTCAGCCGACGTGACCATGCGCAAGCAGCTCGCACGGACGATCGACGTGCCCGCGAACACCGACCTGACGGTCGACCTGGATTTCCCCAAAGGCGCGCGCGTTTCGGGCCGCGTCACTCAGCGCGGCAAACCCGTGGCGGGAGCGTGGCTGGACCCCCGGCCGACCGACGCTCGGGACGACTTCTATATGTATGGGGCTGCGACTGAAGCAACCGGGCACTACGTGATCGACGACGTGCCGCCCGGCGAGTACACGATCTGGATCGACGGGTTCAAGAGTCGTCCCTTCCAGGTTGCCGGCGACACCGTCTTCGATATCGACGCATCTCCGCAACTCGCCGGTCGCATCCTGGAGGACAACGGCAAAGTGCCGATCGCCGACGCGGAGCTGGCGGTCTGGCCCGCCGACCCGAAGACCTGGAAGAGCCGCGCGTTCAACCGCTCGGATCACTACGGGCGGTTCGCAATGGCGGGACTCGAGCCGACGGATTTCGTCATGACCGTCTACAAACCGGGTTACGCGCTGTACCGCGAGCGGCTCGCATTCACGGCGCCGACGCTCGACATGACGATACGCCTGCGGCGCGACGCGGGAGTCGAGGTGCGCGCGCACGACGCGGCAACCGGCAAACCTCTGCAGAAAGTCGTCGCGAGTGAAATGCGCGGCGATCGTCCAACCTTCCAGGTCTCAGTTCCGCTCGACGAAGACGGCACGGGCTCCATTCCCGGCGCGCTCGCGGGCACCGCCATCGACTTCTGGGCGGAAGGCTACGCGAAGCAGAGCGTCCGCGAATGGGACGGCGAGCAGCTCAATCTGAAGTTCGTGCGCGAACCGCGCTAAGCCCACCACCACGTCGCGATGCTGGCCAGATAGCACATCAACGCAATGACGATGCCCCTGAACGGAATCCGGAACCAATAGACTTTGCCGAGCACGGCCAACCCGCCGAGCATCGCGAGGCCGACGGCGAGCAGGAACGGCGAGTCGAACAGGATTTCCGGATACGCATTGCACAGAAAGCCGTAAATCAGTCCGAACAGGATCGCACCCATGCTGTGGCTGGCGTTGAATCCCACCCACGCACGCCACACGGTCGTCTGCCGCGTGATGACCATGGGAACCTCGGCCATTCGCGCCTGCAAAGCAGGATCGCGTGGAGTGAGCTTCGGTCCGTGGAACGTGTAGACAAGGTGCAGCACGCCCAGCGTCGCTATCACGAGTGCGCTCACGGTCATCAGGACGATCGGTATCATGGCCGGCATGTTACCGAAGAAGACGATGCGGCTGCGGTGCGCGTGACAGAAGCCGCTAGTCAGGGTTACCCCACCCCCTGCGCATTTTTTCTCCCGGGCCGAGTACGCCGATGCGCAGCTCCCACCGCAGGCTGCCCTTGTTCACGAACTGCCAGTCGAACTTGCGCCCTTCGAGCTGCCAGCCGGCGCGCGCGAAGCTCTGACACAGCTCGGTGAAAGCACGCTGAGCGCCGCCGCCGCGGCAATCGATGTACGCGAGCACACCCCAGGAATTGCTGATCCCGATCCACCCGGTTTCTTGCGGGTCGTAGCGAACGCGGACTCGGCCGGCCATGGGGCACACAGTATCCTGGATACTGTGTGGATATCCAGTGTATAGTTTCTACGGTTCGCCGACCGGGCCGACTGTGATCGCGCGGATGTCTTCGCTCGCTAGCGGCCGGAAAGTCTGCATCGCCTCCTCCGTCAGCGAACCGAATGGCCGGCCGCCGCGGCGATCGGCCTGTCGAAACACGCGCAGCTCGTACGGGCCCAGGCGCGTCGAGTGCGTCGCGCGCAACCACTCGGCAAGCGCATGCGCGCTCGCCGGACTCTCAAATGTCAGTCGGATGCCGCCGCGATCGGGAGCGAACACGGCGAGCCACTCGCGTCGCGCGGAATTCGGCGGCGCCAGTCCGAGGTCCCAGAACGGCTGTCGCAGCGAGTCCTGATCGACCAGTGTCACGCGCGTGTCCGCGGAGCAGCTCCACTCCTCACGTGTCTTGCCGATCATCACGACGAAATCGAGCTGCAGCGTCGCTTCGACCCGGTCGAGTCCCGGCGGATGCCGCACTGGTACGAATTGCGGAGCGAGGGTCGCCGCGGGCGTTGCAGTTCCGTTCTCCTGCCATAGATTCGGAATGCGAACGACGGTGTCGTCCACGACGACACCGCCCGGCATCACGAGAACATCGATCGAATGCATGCCCGCAAGATTGGCTTTGCGCTGCGCGACACGCGTGACCTTCAACTGTCCGGGCGAGAGTGCCACGGTTGCGATCTCCAACTGCGGCTGTGGCGGATTGGACGCAGTCTGCAGCCTGTCCCAGCCGAGGAACGTCCCGCCGAAGGAGTCGACGCTCAACGTGCTCCAAACGATGCGATCGTCGGAGCTCAAGCCGGCGGGCACGACGGATACGAGCAGCCGTCGAGCGAGAGATCCGGCGGTCGCGATGCTGTTGTCGTGAAGGTCGGCTGCGGACAGCTCAGCCGGACGTACCTCGGCGCGCAGCTGAACTTGTCCTTCGAGAGTGTCCGGACAGTCCTGTACTGGATAACCGGCGCTGAACTCGGGACGATGCGGCGGTGCTGAACAAGCGCCTAGAACGACCGCAGTCAGCGGTATAGCCAGCAGCACCGCTCGCATCGGTCAGTCCGTGAGTTTGAAGGTGACCGCGAACTTCCCCCACATTCTCGACGGCACACCGTCGACCGTGCCGGGATCGATTCGCCAACGAAACGATTCGTAGTAGGCCGCGTAGTCGAGATCCGGATAGCCGCTGGACTGGTCGATGCGGACATCCGCAACGCTGCCGTCTTCGAGAACGTGCAGGCGCAGAACGACGGTGCCGTGTTCTCCGAGCCGCTGCGAGGCCGCGGGATAGATCGGCTGCGAAAGCGGCCGCTGCGGGTTGCTCTTGGGCAGCACCAAATTGCCGCTCAACGCTGCTGCCGGCCAGCTACCCGCAACCAGGATGACGGCGGAGAGCAAGGTTGCCGTCACGACGAGCGTTTTCGTCACGCCCGCACGTGGCGGCTGTCGATCGCCGAGGATCCTTTCGATGCGCGAAGCCAGAGTCCTGCTTCCGGCCATCTGCAGAAGGTGCTCGCTACGCGTTACCTTGCCGGCAAATCCGAGCAGCAACTCCGCGTATTCCGCCCGCTCTTCGGTGACGTCGACTGCGGCATCGTCGCTGATGTGCTCGCTGAGCGTGGCCAGACGTCTCGCAAGCCACCAGGCGAGCGGATTGAACCAGAAGATGCAGCGATGCAGTTGCGCCGCCCACTGCACGTAGAAGTCCCGGTTCGCAACGTGCGTTCGTTCGTGTGCGATGACGGCTCGTTGAACCTGCGCTGTCCAGCCTTCGAACTCGACAGGTACGAGAATCGTCGAGAACACGGTCGCTGGTGACTCGACTGCACGAGTGATGCGTACGTCGGCGTCGATGCATAACGGTGTGGAGACTGCTGCGGCCGTGTCGCGCACGCGCCACCAGCGCCAAATACCCAGCGTGTGCCGAAGGCCGAGCACGCCCGCGATCGCGATCACAGCCGCGCGCAAAGCTGCATACCACCCGTTGTTCGAGTGCGAGACATCCACGGCGGCAACCTGCACCGGTTGCAGCCACACGATGTCGGTTACAGGCGTCGCAGACAGCGCAGCCAGTTTCGTCAGCAGGGGCATCGCCAAGGACGCTGTGAGCACGGCGAGCCAGGCGAGGCGTTCGAGACGCGGATTCCGAACCCGCAGCAGCTTCAGCATGAGCCAGACGATGGCGAGCAGCACCGCGGAGCGAACGGCACATTCGAACAGGACGAGCATCACCCCTCCTTCTTCGAGCGCGCAGCTTTCTTCGGCTGCCGCTTTGCTTGCGCGACGCGGGCGGCCAGCTTGTCGAGGTGCTCCTGGTCGAGCATCTTCGCTTCCACCATCCCGACGAGCACTTCATCGACCGAACCGTCGCAGAACCAATCGACGACGCGTTTGACGGCCTTCGCGGCCGCCTGCATCCGCGGCTCCGCGGCCGAGTAGATGAAGGTTCGATCCCGCACCTCGTGCGTGACGTAGGACTTTTCTTCGAGCCGGCGCAGCACGGTCCGCACGGTCGCTTCCTTGAGCGGCCGCTGCAGCTTGGCGCGAACGTCTTCCGCCGTAAGCGCGGGCTGCACCCAAAGGATGTGCATTACTTCGCGCTCGAGCTCGCCCAGTCCGCCCTTGATTCGCTTCATTCCGGCTCTGTGACGTTCCGTAGTGTTACGTACCGTAACAGATGAGCGCGCGCGGATGCAAGGACTCGAAGTCAGCGCACTAATCGTCCGAGCGAGGAGCTCTTGCCGACGCGATCGAAATAACTCCAGGCGGCCTGCGCGATGCGCCCGATGCTCTCCTCGGCTTCGACGCCATCGGCTGCGAAGGTAGTCATCACTGCGATTGCGAAGGGGCGGCCGGGGACGAAGACGATGCCGGCGTCGTTGCGCACGGCATCGAGGTTACCGGGCTTGTTGGCGATCATCAGGCCTTCGGGCAGGTGCCGTGGAAGGTAACTCGACTTCTGCGTGCTCAGCATCTTGAAGAATTCTTCCGTAGTCGCTTTGCCGAACACGCGTCCTTCGTGGATCGTCTGCAGCAGGGTCACGAGCTCGCGGGGTGTGGATGTGTTCTCTCGCCCTTCCTGTGCGGCCTTCACATCGAGCATGTGACGCCGCAGGCGTGTGCGCTCCAGCCCGATCTGCGCCAGCCACGTGTTGACGTTGTCCATGCCGACGCGATCGATCAGGACATTGGTCGCCGAGTTGTCGCTCAGCGAGACCATCAGCAACGCGAGGTCGCGATTCGTGATGCGCGAAACGCCCGCCGACATCGATTGCAGAATTCCCTCCGTGCCGACTCCGTCCTTGGCGTTGACGGTGTAGAGATCGCCGAGCTTCGCGCCCGCGCCGCGCTCGTGCTGACGGTACAGCTCCGCAAGCACGGCAATCTTGATCGTGCTCGCCGTCGGATAGATCGCATCGGCGTTCAGATAGAACGCACGCTGATCGGTCAGATCAAGAATCGCGACGCCGACGACAGCATCCGTCTCGTGCACGATGCTGCGAACGGAGTCCTCCATGCGCGCCCAGAGCAGATCCTGCTTCGCGCGCACGGATTCCGGGATGTCCGCTGAGGACTTCGCATCGTCGGCAGCAGCGAACGCCGCGGGTGCCAGAAGGGCAAGCAGCAGCACAAGCGTTTTCATGGCGGATCTTTCTCGAACTTCGTGATGCCTTCCGGCAGGTGAACCCAGGACTGTCTGCGGCAGTCGTAAACGGAAACTCCCGGTGCGGGAAACTGCGGATCGGCGAACGCGCCCACCGCGACGCTCACGGACTTGTCGTAGCCGACTTCGGTGTGGAACACGATCGTGCCGCACACTGGACAAAACCGGAACAGAAACTTCGCGCCCTGATCGCCGACGCGCAGCGGTTCTGGAAGCCATCGGCGAATCCTACCGGGCTCCGAACTGAGTTACGCGTTCTTTCAGCGTCTTGAGCTGCTCATCGACGACCGCGGCATCCAACTCGACTGGTGTCGCAATGCTGGGCGGCTTGTCAGGCGCAGGCAGTCGATAAGAAGCGTCCTTGCGCCACGCGCCGCCCTCGAACCGCTCCGTGAGCTCCTTCAGAGAGATTCCGAACGCGGTCGAAACGGCTTCCTCTGCCGGCGTTCCCTGGCGCATCAGATCTGCCAGATCGCGGTACTGCTTGCGCCGCTGCTCGCCCGTCAACAAGCCGAACTGCGCCCAGACACCCGCGCGACGCGCGAACTCATTTTGATCGGCGGGCGTGAAGCCACTCGGATTCGCATCGAGCAGCGCCGCCAGGTCGACTCGAGCACTGTTGCTGGCGCGCTGATTGTTGTCGACGACGGCGAGAAACGCCGGATTCCGACTCAGCAGGACCGTACCGTCGGGTCGAATCAACAGCCCGTTGAGCAACGTGGCAATGCCGACCTGGTACCACGCCGGATAGCTTCGCGTCGGTCCGCTCGACAGCACCAACTGCCCATACAAATTGAACACGGACTGCAGTGGCTCATCGCCGCCGAGATCGACAATGCTGAGCACATTCAGCTCCAGGCCGGGCATGGATCGACTGTGAATGGCCTGCCGGGTTCGAACCTGCTCGCTCAGCTCCTTCTCGGTGAACATGTACTCCCGCGCATCCGCGTGCGCCACGGAATACAACCGCACCGGCGTGAGCGACTCGTCGAGCTGTATTCCGATCAGCTCCGATAACAATTGCTCGTAGCGCAGAGTCGCTCGCAGCAGGAGCTCACAGCGTGTCGCACTGCTGTTGGCAACGACAGCGACGCGACCCAGCTCGCAGCGCCAGTACTTCTCGGCCGCTTCAGCGCGCGTTGTCGCGACCATGGAAATTGTGACCAATCCCAAGGCGAGCAGCGCTGCGTAGCGCGAGGTCAGGTTCGACAACTGCGATCTCCGTCGATCGATTCGCCGGAGATTGTAAGGGCGAATGGCAAGCGCGCCGACGCTTGACTTCGGAATGGCCGCGAGTATCCTGCGCGGCTCTCGATGGAGCACCCCGTGAAATTTTCGAACTCGTCGTTCACATGACGCGCTGATTCCCAGGCAGCAGGCCCGGCGAATCGCGCATTCGCCAGGCCGAGCGCACTGAAGCCCTCGGCAAAAATTTGTTGCCGGGGGCTTTTGCTTTCTGGGGATCGGTTATGCGTGCAGATATGTTCAAAGTCATCGTCGAGCGTCCACGAAAGTGGAAAGGCGGCGATGGCGCTGCGGATCGACAACGGCGGGACTTCGAAGGACCGCCGCAACTCGGCATGCGTGCGGGCTACGACTATCGCGCACTCAACGAGAATCTCAATCCGTTGCGACGCTACCTGCGCGCGCAGGTCGGGCGCCCATGGAGCAAGGTCTACAGCGAGATCGCGCACAACATCGATCGTCGCAACACGGTCCAGCAGCATATCTATCAACACCTGGACCAGTTCGTCGCGATCACAGTGGTGTGGAAAGACGGTCGCCTCGTCGACGTTTCCAGCGGATTCTGGCGCTGGGACAGACATTCGCTGCACCAGGAGCTGTACGTCGACCCTCGCACCGGACTGCTCCGTGTGAACGAGCAGCACGGCGGGTGGCGCAGAAGCTTGCGCAAGCGCGCACTCGAGTGCCAAGCGAAGATCGACGCTCGCCGTCGCACTCTCGACGAATTCACCCAGCTGCACCTGTTGGACGGCGAATGGTATGAGGTTCGTCTCGCTCGTCTACCAACGCGCGCGCGTGGCGACGCTCAACTATTCGACGTCATCACGAAGCGCGTGGTCCCGCGCGAAATCAGCGACGGTCGGGAGGAGCGGGCAAGACAATACGGATCGCACGACCTGTACGCGGTGTCGAAGCGACAGCTCTCGAAACGCGAGAAGAAGTCTTACGGCCTGCCCGGGACCCCATGCTGACGCGGACCGACCGGCGCTATCGCGAGTGGCATGCGTACTCCAGGTACACGATCCCCGATGGATAGATGCGATGGTTGCTGAGGAGCAGCCTCGCTCGCGTACCGGTTTGAGGCAACAGCGGCAAGCCCTGACCCAGAAGAATCGGGATCACAGCAACTTCGACTGTGTCGACCAGCCCGGCCTCGAGGAAGCTGCGGAACAGCTCGCCGCCGCCGAACAGCCAGATGTCCTTCTTCGCCTGCTCCTTGATGGCCGCCAGAGTCGCGGGCGTGATCTCACGAACGACTTCGGCGGCCGGAACCGGTACGGTGTCGGGCAGCGTTCGGGAAAATACGAAGGTCCGGGTGTCAGGCGGCCGCGGCGGAGCCTCCGGCCGCAGCATCAACTCGAAGGTACGACGGCCGACGATGAAAGTATCGAACTCGGCGAACAGCGCTTTGAAGTCGATCGCCGGCTCGTGGACGATCCAGTCGAACTCGCCGCGCGGACCGGCGATGTACCCGTCGAGACTCGCGGCGACGTGATAGCGGATGCGCGGCACGGCCTTTCCTCCCGGTCAGCCGCTGCCCGCCCGAGGCGGCAGTTAGCGTGCGTGCTTTTCTTGGCTGCTGCTGCGGGGAATCGCCCCGAAAACAGGTGCTTCGAACTCCCGCGTGACTCTTAGATGATGTCTATGTGACGGCCGCGTGCTCACCGGTCGGATGATTTCCGACACCACGTTGAACGCGCCGCATTCATGGCACTCGTAAACGACGTCACCGTCGGACCAGCGAAACTCCACGACACCCCGCTGAGGCTTCGCGCAAGCGCGGCAGATTGGTGTGTCCATAATGAGCTCGGTCGGTTGAAGGGCGGGAGGCGGACAGTAGCGCCGCCGGGCGAGGACTGCAATTACCGCACGTTAATTTGACCGACGAGCCAGCGAGCGATCGGCAGCCAGGCGTCTGTAAAACCGATCCAGCGTCGCAGCGGCAGCGATACGAGCAGCGCGATGCCGCCCACCATGTAGGCAGGATGGACTCGGCCGAGACGGCGCCAGTCGTGCAGCCACGCCCAGGCAATGAACGCAACAGTGATCCCCGGCGCCAGCACCAGACGTGGCAAACCGAGCGGCTGCATGATCTGGGCGTCGAGGCGCCCCGCCGCGGGCACCAGCAACGTCATCGTCGCGAGCAACATCAATCGCTTGTGCCATTCGCGCCGGCGACGAAGCGCGAGCGCGCTGCCCACGAACAACGTGAACATCGTCGTCGTGCCGATCGGAACGGACAGGAATTGCAGCGGATCGCGACCGGCGGGGCCGTGTCCCGCCGCGGCGTTGCCGATCGCCATCGTCACCGCTTGCACGGCGAGCAGAGCCGCCACGAACGCGGCGAAGATGCCGAGGCGGCGGTGCAGGTCGACTCGATGCGCCGCGACCATGCGAGCCTGCGTGTATTGCAGAACGATCCACACCGTCGCGATCATGCCGTGGAGGTGCGCCGCCTGGGCCAGCGGCGGACTGCCGAAAAAGACTCTGAAGTAGTAGGTTTTGGCGAACCCGGCGAATACCACAGCGGCGAGCGCAGCGACTGCGGCGGGGTGGAATCGGTAGCGCGCGATGACTGTGTTCATGGCGGGCAACCCTAGTCGCGACGCCGCAGCCGACAATGAAAGCGTGATTATTTGCGGCTTATTTACTTATGATCGCGTCCAAGTGACTGAAGCAAAGGACATTCATTTCGACGGGTGGGTGCTGCGTCCGAGCTCCGGCGAGCTGCTGCGCGACGGAACCCTGCAACGGCTCTCCCAGCAGCCGCTGCGGATGCTCGTCGAGCTGCTCGAGCACCCCGGCGAAGTCGTCACGCGCGAGCGCTTGGTGCAGGTGCTCTGGCCGAAAGGCATCGTCGACTTCGATAACAGCCTGAACGCGGTGGTGCGCAAGCTCCGCGTCGCGCTCAGTGACGATTCGGAGACCCCGCGATACATCGAGACCCTGCCGCGGATCGGGTATCGGTTCATCGGAGCACCGGCGGTGACAGCGACTGCTTCCTGGCCTCGCTGGATGATATTGACCATTGCCAGCCTGGTGGCAATGGTCGCGGGCGTTGTTTGGTGGCAGGCGCAACGGCCGCAGATACTCATGGGGCCTGTTGCCCAGTTCGGCGACAGCGGCGGCCGTAGCACGAATCAGCGCGCTTACGAACTGTATCTGGATGGCAAGTTCCAGCGCTCGCGTCGCGATGTGAACGGCAGCCCTGCCGCAATCGCCAGCCTCCAGGCGGCTCTGCGCGAAGACCCCTACTTCGCCGAAGCCTGGGCTGCGCTCGCCGAGACCTACACCGGCTCAGGAATCACGCAGTGGATGCCGATCGACGAGGCGATCAAGCAAGCGCGAACAGCGGCGCTGCGAGCGATAGAGCTCAATCCGAAGCTCGCGTCGGGCCATGCAGCACTCGCTGCGATCAAGCTTCACTACGATTTCGACTACGCGGGCGTGGAGAAGGAATTGATCGCAGCTCGCGCGGCGGACGATCGCTACTCACGGATCTGGCACACCTTCGGCCTGCTGCGCGGCTATCAGAATCGCACCGATGAAGCTTTCAAGTACTTCGGCCGGGCGCGCGAGCTCGAGCCGATGACGCTGCTGTACACATACAGCTATGGCAGCCTGCTCTATCAGACGCGCCGCTATCAGGAAGCGATCGAGTACGTTCGTCCGCTGCTCGCTTCGCAACCGCGGTTCGATCAGGCTCGCGGTGTTCTGATCCGCGCACTCGTCGAGACCGGCGACATCAAGGGCGCGCTGGAACAATTGCCGCTGAGATATTCGGACGTGCCGATGCTGAGCGATGCCGGCCTGGTTTACGCACACGCTGGACGTCGCGAGGACGCACTGCGCGAGTTGGAACGACTGCACCGTCACGAGCTCGACGGCTACGGAATGTCGTACGAGATCGCGATCATCCACGCAGCGCTCGGGCAACTGGACGAAGCGTGCAAGGCGCTGCGGCACGCGCCGGACGATCATTCGCAGACGCTCGGCTGGTTGCGGCTCGATCCGCGGATGGATCCGCTACGGAAGGAAGCCTGCTACGCCGAAGTGGCGCAGAGGCTCTTCAAAGAGCCTGAGGTTCCCCGCTCAGATTGACGCGACGAGACAGACCATTCCGGCGGGTCCCGAAGAGCGCGCCACTGTGAATCCGCGCGACTCCAGCATTGCGAGCGCGATCGCTGGATCGATACGCAGCTTGCGGTAACTGTTCACGCGTTGCCGCGACCACCTGACCGGTGAGCCGGAGCGCGAGTCCGAGGGTCTCGATCTCCTTGGCGCCGCGGGCGATGGCCGCGTCGACGCCGCCGGCCATCCAGGCATACACCGGACCGAGGTGCGTCGAGTAATGTTCCGTGACCGAAGACATGCGCTCTGACTATAAACTGGTGTCCTTGCAGGGGCGACTGCCATGAAGCCACCCATCGAACCGATGCTCGCCAAGCTCGCGGACGAATTGCCGGCCGGCGAGTATTTGTATGAGCCGAAGTGGGACGGCTTCCGGGCGATCGTGTTCCGCGGCAAGGACGACGTGTATATCCAGAGCCGCGACTCGCGGCCGCTCGATCGATACTTTCCCGAGTTGCACGATGAGCTGCTCGCGCGCCTGCCGAAGGAGTGCGTGGTGGACGGCGAGATCGTGATCGCGACTGAGCACGGACTCGATTTCGACGTGCTTCAACTGCGCCTGCATCCTGCAGCATCTCGCGTGGCGAAACTGGCGAAAGAAACGCCCTCCTCGTTCGTCGCCTTCGATCTGCTCGAGGTCGATGGGCGCAGCCTGATGGAGGAGCCGCAGGCGCAGCGACGGGCCGCATTGGAGAAGCTGCTGAGTAAAGTGAAGCCGCCGGTTCATCTCACGCCTGTCACGCGTGACCGTGCGACCGCGCTCGATTGGCTGACGCGATTCGAAGGAGCAGGCCTCGATGGTGTGATCGCCAAGCCGGTGTCGAGCACGTATCAGCCGGGCAAGCGCGCGATGATCAAGGTCAAGCACGCGCGCACGGCTGAGTGCGTCGTGGCAGGGTTTCGCTGGCATAAGAGTGGCAAGGATGCGGTCGGCTCGCTGTTGCTCGGTCTGTATGACGATGAAGGGATGCTTCAACATGTCGGCGTCACCTCGTCGTTCACGATGGCTGTGCGCAAGCAGCTCGCGAAGGAGCTCGAGCCGCTTCGCAAGAACGCGATGGACGATCACCCGTGGCGGGAGTGGGCCGGCGCCGCTGCCGAGTCGAGCCGCATGCCGGGCGGGCAGAGCCGCTGGAGCGCTGGCAAAGACCTGTCATGGGAGCCGCTGCGAATCGAGCGCGTCTGCGAAGTGAAGTACGACCACATGCAGGGCGATCGCTTTCGTCACGCGGCGATATTTCTGCGATGGCGGCCGGACAAGCGTCCGCAGGACTGCCGCTACGATCAGCTCGAAGTCACGAAGCCTTACGAGTTGGAGAAGATCTTCTCGTCAGGATCGAGCGGCTCCTGAGCAGGCCGCAGATCTTCGGGCACGTTCTGAAGATTGACGCGGATGCGCGTCCAGGTGGTGTAGCGGCCGCGCATGGCGTCGACCAGCACATCGGCTGGTTGCAGATGTGCAGCCGCCTGCGGATGTCGTGCCTTCCAGCGTTCGAGCCCAGCCAAGGCGTCTTCCTTGTGACGAGCGCGGCCGATCTCGATCAGCGGCTTGGATGATTGGCGCTTCGCGGTCTTGCGCTTCGAAGGCTGGACGCGCGGCGGCTCCGACTCCTGCTTCCTGTAGTGCGGCGGCCAAGGTGCATCGCCGAGGCCCTGGCGCTCGAAGAGCTCGAGCAGACCTTGAATCGAGCCCGCCTGCTCGTCGATCCCCGCGTGCAAGTCGCCGAGCTTCTTGAATCGCGCCGGCATGGAAGCGAGCGTGAAATCCGCCGGGTCGCAGTCGTCGACCTCGTCCCACGCGAGCGGCGCGGAGACGCGTGCGTCGGGCTTGGGTCGCACGGAGTATGCGGAGGCGACGGTGCGATCCTTCGCGTTCTGGTTGTAGTCGACGAATACACCTTGGCGCTCTTCTTTCCACCATTTGCTGGTAGCGAGCGTCGGGGCGCGTTTTTCGACTTCGCGCGCGAGTGCTAGTGCTGCGCGGCGCACTTCATCGAAGTCCCAGCGGCGTTCGATGCGCACGACGATATGGATGCCGCGCGAGCCGGAGGTCTTCGGCCATCCCACCAGCTTGAAGTCACTGAGGACGGCACGTGACACCTTGGCAACTTCCTGGACCTGCTTCCACGTCACTCCCGGCACGGGATCGAGGTCGACGCGCAGCTCGTCGGGATGATCGAGATCATCGGCGCGCACCGGGTGAGGATGCAGTTCGAGACACGCGAGGTTCGCGAGCCACGCGAGCGCAGCCGCGTCGCGCGGAACGACCTCCTCCGCGCCACGGCCCGACGGGAACTGCAGCTCGACGACTTCAATCCAGGCCGGCCGACTCTTGGGCGCGCGCTTCTGATAGAAGTGCTCGCCCTCGATGCCGTCGGGAAAGCGCACGAGCATATTCGGACGGCCGCCAGCGCCGCGCAGCGCACCGTCCGCGACGGCGACGTAGTACTGCGCGAGGTCGAGCTTGGTGTAGCCCGGTTTGGGGAACAGCACCTTGTCAGGGTGCGAGATTGAGACCTCGCGCCCGGCGATGGTGAGGAGTTCGGCTTCGCGGCCCGCCATGCGGCGAGCGTCGCATCAGCGCGCCGTGGCGTGCAAGCGAGGCTGGAAATCGCCTGGGAGCTCGCGCCCAGTCCGCAACCCGTAAATCTGCCTCAGCGTGTAGGCCGGCAACTCCTGGCGCAGATCGTCCCACGGCGGCATGAAGTCGACGAAGATGTGCTTGTCGGGCCGAATGCCGAAGTCATCGTCGAACAAGCCGGCAGGAATCTCGAAGGACTCGCCTTCCGGCGACGGCGGCGGCACCTGGCTGCCGCAGGTCGAGCAGAAATACGAGTGGTACGCCGGCGGCGAATACAGGATGGGTGCGGCGTATGTCTTGACGAGTTCGCGCCCGCTGAGAAATCGATAGTCCTTGGTCGCGACTTGAATATTCAGTAGCGACGAACTGACCGACACCTTGCGGCAGCGATTGCAGTGACAGTACTCCGCCGGTCCGCAAGCCCGATCGATCTCGAACGTAACGCCGCCACAGAGGCAGCTGCCACGAATGGCCATGGTCGTACCCTTCTGCGTTTACGATTCGTCGGTGTCGTCTTCTGTGCGCTCGCTGCGGAACAGATGACGATGATAGCGCTCCGGCGCATTCAGGAAGTCGCGGGTGAGCTGGAAGTGCTCAGTGTCACGGTAGTTCACTTCTCGCAGTTGGCCTTCGTCAATGCTCAAGACTGTTGCGCCGGGCAGCGTGAGGAGAATGGGCGAGTGTGTAGCGATGACGAACTGCGCCACCTTCATCGATGCGAGCTGATGCAGGATGCTGAGGAACGTGAGCTGGCGTCCAGGCGATAGCGCGGCTTCCGGCTCGTCGAGCAGATACATTCCGTCCTCGACTCGATTCTCGAACAGCGCCAAGAACGCTTCGCCGTGCGATTGTTGGTGCAATGACTTGCCGCCATAGGCGAGAAACGTGCTGTTCGCCTCTTCCAAATACGTAGCAAAGTTGAAAAAGGTCTCGGCTCGCAGAAAAAAGCCGTCCGTCACGCGCTGGCGCCACTGAAGCTGTAACGCTCGGCCCAGCGGATGACCGTCTGCGCCCTCCGCATATGAATTGTCTCGACTGCCGCCTTGCGCGCTGAAACCCAAAGCCCACGCGAGCGCCTCTAGCAGAGTGGACTTGCCCGAGCCGTTCTCACCCACGAGGAACGTGACCGGGGTAGTGAAGGTGAGATCGAGCGCGCCATCTTTGATGAGCGGAATTGTGAATGGATGAACGCCGGCCTGAACCCGGTCCTCTCTCAGTGAGAGGTGAGTGAGAAACGGGCTCCCCAGGACTTGTCGTGGCGCCGCAGCTCGACGCTTTCCTGGCATCAATAAATCTCGCCGCGCGACGACGAGAGCGCACCCGCTTCGACGCTGAGTGTGTAGGCGATGCCACCTGTTCCGCGCCAGCGCGTGAGGTCGAAACTGTTGCCCGGCCCGATGCGATAAACGCCGACGTTGCGGAAGGTGAGTGGAATGCCGGGCTCGCAGATCTCCGGCGGCCCCGGAGTCGTGAGGAAGTACACGAACGGTGTCGGATGCGTGGGAGTCGTGAATACCTGCGCGGCACCGGTGGTTGGATCGACGTGCAGCGCGGTCTCGCGATCCGCGGCGATTGCCCGACCCTGAGCCGTCCATCCGTCCCTGACCAGCCGCGCGAGGAACGTCACCGTTCGACCCATCCGGTCACGCTCCTGCAGGTGTTGGTCGGTGATCAAGCCGCCGAGCTTCGGCAAAGTCAGGAAATCCCGGTCCAGAGTGAGGTCGCGGTGAAACGGATTCGACAACGCTTCCGCAGAAGTCAAGCTGCTGTTGCTCATCGCCGAGTAGAGGAACTCGCTCATGATCGCCATGCCAGCGCTGGTGCCGCCGACTGGCGCAGGCTTCGCGGCGACGTGATGGATGGCATCCTCGATCGGCGTGCCCTTCCAGAGCTTCACGTAGTCGGACTGATCGCCACCGGCGATGAAGAGTGCCTCTGCATTGCGAATGGTCTCGATCACGAATGGATCGGTGACTGCGTTGCGGTTCTTGAAGACGATGGTGGCGACAGAGTCGCACGAGCACAGGTCGTAGATGTAAGGATTGTAAGCGTCCGTGCCGGAGGCCCGGATCACCACGAAGTCGCCGCCGCCCGAGCGTGCACCCATGCGCCGGAAATTTTCATCGACGTCAGTGCCACCGCCCTGAAGTACGAGCAGTCCGCTAGTTGAGGTCACGACGTCGGCTGGATTGCCGACAACGGTGTATTGATAGCCGGGCGCGGCTGTTGCGAGTGAGCAGCTTGCTACGTATAGCCCGAGGACGCAGCACAGGTTCGCAAGATGTGATCGCATGATCGTTCCCTCTGCTTCGTATTGCGAGAGGGTAACACTAGACGCTGCTCATCGTGTCGTCACTAACCGGCGCCTGCTCGCCTCACCGCCGCCGCCGCGAACCTCTCCGCCGACCCCCCCGCAAACGGAAAGAACAACGACGGCTCGATCAGCTCCAACTCCAACACCACCGGCTCGTGCTTCTCATCCCTGATCAAATCCACTCTCGCATACAGCGGCGTCTCGAACGGCAGCGCCTGCATCGCTCGTGCACCAACTCTCAGCTCCGCCGCATCCGGCACTCGCGCCGTGATCGTCTCCTTCGCGAACAAATCCTGCGTCGGTCCTTCCTTCCGCTTCAGCAACGGCCCTTTGCGGATCGCGTGACTGAACTGACCTTCGAAGTAGATCAGCGCCGTCTCGCCGTGCTCGTCGACGCGACTCAGGTACGGCTGCAGCATCACGCTCCTCTTCTCACTCAACATCCGCTGAGCATGTTCGGCTGCCGCGCCCTTCTCCTCGTGCGCGAACCTCTGCGCGTCGCGCGATCCCGCACCGATCGCCGGCTTCACCACGAACTCATCGACGCTCGGCTCGCCGAGCAGCTCGGCAATCCGCGCCGGCGCGCTCTCCCCGGGCTCGATGAACCTGGTCAGCACGGTCGGCACGTTCGCGCGGACGAGCTCGCGCAGGTAGTGCTTGTCCGAGCTCCACTTCACTACTGACAACGGGTTGAGCAGCTTCGTCTGCGCGCTCACCTGCCCGGCCCAATCGAAGAACTCCGGCAGGCGTTGCGGGTAGTCCCAGGTCGAGCGCAACAGGGCGATGTCGAACCGGCTCCAGTCATGCGGCCGGTCCCACTCTGCAATCACAACGTCGGCGCCGGCGTTGCGCAGGGCGGATTCGAGTGGAGGGAGGTCTTCGTCCAGATTGCGTGCGGCTTCGGCTGTGACCAGTGCTATAGTTGGCTTGCTCATCTTTTCCCGCTGTTTCTCTCAATTTTTACCGCCGCTGCGGAGTCGGGCTAAAGCCCGACCTACAGGGCTCACCCAGGTTTCGTGCTTTATGAAGGATCTTACCAAGGGATCGATCTCGAGCCATCTCGTCGCCATGGCGGTGCCGATGGCGGCGGGAATGATCTTCCAGACTCTTTACTTTTTCGTCGACCTCTATTTCGTGTCGAGGCTCGGCGACGCAGCCGTTGCCGGCGTCAGCACGGCCGGCAATGCGATGTTCATCATCATGGCGATGACGCAGGTGCTCGGTGTCGGCACGGTCGCGCTCATCTCGCACGCAGTCGGTCGCAAGGATCAGGCGGACGCGAACCTCATCTTCAATCAGTCGCTGCTGATCGCGGCTCTGTGCGGAGTGCTGACTCTGCTGGTCGGCTACACAGGTTCGGCCGCGTACGTGAGATCCATCGCCGCGGACGCGGCGACGGTGCAGGCGGGCGTTACATATCTATACTGGTTCCTGCCCGGCATGGCCCTGCAGTTCGCGATGGTGGCAATGGGCTCAGCCCTGCGCGGCACTGGCATCGTGAAGCCGACGATGATCGTGCAAGTGCTGACGCTGGTGATCAACACGGTCCTCGCACCGGTTTTGATCGCGGGTTGGGGCATCGGCAAACCGCTGGGCGTCGCCGGCGCCGGCCTGGCGAGCACGATCGCGGTCGCTGTCGGCGTGATCCTGCTGTCCTTCTACTTCGTGCGACTGGAGAAATATGTTTCCTTCCATAAGGAGCAGTGGCAGCCGCGCGTCGCAGTCTGGAAACGCATGCTCACCGTCGGCTTGCCCGCAGGGGGTGAGTTCGCGCTGATGTTCCTCTTCACTGCGGTGACCTACTACGCGCTCCGCAATTTCGGCGCGGCTGCGCAGGCTGCGTTCGGTATCGGCGGCCGCATCATGCAAGGCATCTTCCTGCCGGTGATGGCAATCGCGTTCGCCGCGGCACCGGTCGCCGGTCAGAACTTCGGCGCGCGGCAGCCGGAGCGCGTGCGCGAGACGTTCCGCGCCGCTGTGAAGCTGTGCACCGGTCTCATGCTCGTGCTGATGTTGCTGTGTCAGTGGCGGCCGGATGCGATGATTCGCCTGTTCTCGCACGAGCCGCAGGTGATCGACATCGGTTCGCAGTTCCTGCACATCATCTCTTGGAACTTCGTGCTGTCGGGGATCATCTTCACGTGCTCGAGCATGTTTCAGGCGCTCGGCAACACGTTGCCCTCGCTCTACAGCTCTGCGACCCGCTTGGTCATGTACAGTCTGCCGCTGCTCTGGGTGTCCTCGCAGCCGTGGTTCCGTCTGGAGCATCTGTGGTTCCTGTCGGTTGGCTCAGTCATGCTGCAGACGATCGTCAGCTTCACGCTGCTCCAGAAGCAGATGAGGACCCGGCTGGAGGCGATCGCGGCACCGGCGCCGGCTACCGCGTAGCGGACTCGCAGCGCTCGGCGGCAGTAACAGCCTGCGTCGCCGTCATGATCAATCGCGGGCGGACTGAGCAGCCTGCGAGCTGTAACCGCTCGGCAGTCCAGCGATTGCACATCCTGAACAAGTGGAACGTGCCGCGCGCGTGATAGAACAGCGCGCGGCCGCTTGCCGTCTCGTAGCCATTTCCGGTCGCGCTGATCGGCTGCCCGAAGGAATCGTCGATCGACTTGGCAATCTCCTGCAGCTCCGCATCGGAGACATGCAAAGCGACCGTCTCACTGTCTTCGACACCCGCCGCGACGACTTGCCACGGCACCACTTCCATCACGGTCGGCGTAGGCCAGAAGATCGCGGCGATCGTCATGCTCAGCGTCGGGTCCGGCGCCTGGTAGTAAGCAGCATCGCCCCAGCCGAACTCCAAATAGCGAGCCTGCGGGAAACTCGCGAGCACTGGCCACTTTCTGCTCGGCCAATCGGCGACGTCCAAGGCCAATCCTGTGTGATGACCTCGCCGCACCAGATAGACAACCCGCGATCGCTCCGGGTCGGTCGGCGCGCGCTCCGTCGACGACGAGCACGCGCAAAGCACAGCACTGGCAAGGAGAATCGCAGCAGCGAATCGACGCATGCTGCACACGATACCTCATGGCAGAAACAACAACCCGCGCGAGCAAAGAGGCGAACTCGCGCGGGTTGCGGCCTTCCCCCAGGGCGCAATGGCAGCCAACCGGGAGGAGGCTGCCACCACGTTCAGGCTCAGTCGTTCTCGAACTCGACTGCGCGCGCGGTGAACACGCCGCCGCTCACGGTGCCTTTCACTTCCGCGATACGACCGACGGCATCGGCGAAGAAGTCGTCCGCAGTCGTGTCTTCGAACTCGGTTCCCGCAGTCGTCTGAATCGTCACGCCGAGGATCGTGAAGCTCGGGCTGGTCGCGGTGTCGACGATTCCGCGCAGCCGCACTTCACTCTCCGCCCGGCGGCGTTCGAGCCGCGACGCGACGACGTCATTGCTGTCGGCCGGCAGCTCCGCACCGCGCACTTCGACGAAGTCGCCCGCCGTGACGTTGCTCAGATTGAAGTTCGTCACGCGCTGATCGCTGTTGTCCTCGACGCGCGTGTTCGCGTTCACGGTCACATCGATACCGAGCACGACCAGCTTGTTCGCAGCGCGGTCGACGGAATCGACTCGGGCCTCGATGCGCGCGCTAGCCTGGCGCTTGAACTGCACCTTGGTGGCGACGAGCACGCCACTCGCGTTGACCTGCCCTTCCGCCTCGACCTTGACGTTGAGCGCCAGATCGGCCGCCGTGCCATTCTCGAAGCGCGTGGTCGACGTGGTGGTCACAGGCTTGCCGGCGATGTCGAAGTCGCTCACCGATACGAACCGCGTGATGAGACCTTCGATCTCGACTTCCATGCCCGCGTCGCGATCGTCGTCGTCGCGCTTCAACTCGATCGTGCTCGCGACCAGATCGCCACCCGCATTGACGGAGTTGCCGCGCGCTTCGATGAGATCGCCGTTGCGCGGCTGGCCGGTTGGAAAGTTCTGGACCGCAGCAGCCGAATAGTCCACGACGAGCGCAGTTACGTTGAGCTTGTGCACAGCCGTGTCGACTGCCGACGCCACGCCCGTGACCTCGAAGATCTTGCCGGCCGGCTTCGCTTCGATTCGCGTTGCCTGGATGTCGCCGTCGGCGCGACGCATACCGCTCACTTCGACGATGTCACCGGCTGCAAGTCCCGCGAGCGACGCGCCGGGGATGTTGTCGTCGAAGGACGTATCGGCATCGACCAGCACCGTCTGACCCAGCACGACCAGCGTGCCCGCGGCTGCATCGACGCTCGTAACCGGACCTTTCACCAGATCGTCGAAGTCGATGCGATCGGCCGTGCAATTGCCCGCGCCGTCACGATGGCCGTGGATCTTGACCACATCGCCGACCCGCAGATCCGCCTGCGTCCCGGGCTTGCCATTGATAGTGAACGCGGCGCTGCTGGTTTCGAAGCGCACGCCGTTGACGAACACGCTGCCAAATCCCGTGACGGCGCCGCTCGAAATGACCGGCACACTCTGCGCTGCGGACCGCGGCGCGTTGTCGCCCGAAGATCCGCCTCCGCCGCTGCATGCAGCAAGGCCGAGCGCGGCGGCCACGATGAATAGCGCCTTCATCAGATGTTGTCGTGTCATCTTATTGACTCCCGCTGGGATGAAGCGACAACGGACCAGGCGCCGGAATATTCCTTCGCGCGCGCTGCGGAATAACCGCGACTGCGGATCGTTATTGTCAAAGCGGCGCCCGGCCGGGCGCTGTGTCTTCAGTTTCAGGAGCTTGCAATGACCCGATTTTCACAGTTGTGGACTGCGATGTTCGTTACCAGCACCCTGCTCTCCGCCGCCGCGGCGGCTCGTGAGCCCAATGAACCCCCGCGCCGCGAAGATCGCCGCGAGGATCGTAGAGAAGACCGTCGCGAGGATCGGCATGCAGATCGTCGCGAAGACCGCCAGCACGATCGCAGCGGCCCGAGCCACGCCGATCGAGAGAACCACGAAGGACGCTCCGGGCACGGACAGCAGGGCAACGAGTAAGATCGCAACTCATGACCGCCACTCAATCGCTACTGGCCGGGGCAGTCGTCGCCGTACTCGCGCAGTGCAATGCCGCCTACGCCGACACGCGCGTGCAAGCCTCGAGCGGACTGCAGTACTCCGACGGCAAGTACGGCGACACCACGAGCACCAGCGCGTTGGTCGTGCCCTTCTCCGTTCGCGCAACGTTCGGAGCGTGGTCGATTCGCGCTTCGGTTCCTTACGTGATGGTCGACGGACCCGCCGATGTCAGCGAGATCATCGACGACTCCAGCGGCCGCGGAACGAGCAGCGGCTCCGGCAGCTCGGGCTCGGGTTCCGGCAGCGGCACGAGTGGCCGCGACGACAGCAGCGGCAGTGGCAGTGGGGAGAGCGGCGGCAGCGGCAGTGGCAGTGGCAGCGATGATCGCCCGGTCGACCTCGGCAACCCTGACCGCAGCGTGTCGGGTATCGGCGATGCGAGCATCGCGCTGACCTACACACTCGACGCCATCGGCGATTCGCCCGCGTATGTCGACTTCACGGGTCGCGTGCGATTGCCGACTGGCAGCGAGCAAGACGGCCTCGGGGTCGGCGCGACCGACTATGTCGCGCTCTCCGAGGTCGGCTGGGACGGCGACGCCGGCGGCGCATTCGTGAGCGCCGGCCGCCGCTTCCTCGGCGCCGTCGACGACATCGAGCGCGTCGACGGCTGGCAGGCGTCTGTCGGTGGTTGGATCAACGTCAGCGATTCGGCTGTTGTCGGCGCCTACTACGACTGGCGCAATTCATCCGTGCGCGACGGCGAAGATCCAAGCTCGGTCGAAGCGTACGTGTCGTGGCGTTTGAATGACGCGTGGAAAATCGAGCTGAACGGTGGCGTGGGTCTTTCCGACGCGAGCGCCGACTACACTGCGGGACTCACGATGATCTGGCGCAACGCGAAGCGCTGACTATCGTTGCGCCGCCGGCCAATGCTGCTCGATGAGCTCGCGTTCGTCGGCAGCTTCAAGCGCGGCGCCACCGCCGAGCCGGTCCATCACATCGTCGAGCAGCTCGCTCGCGCCGGCAGCTCGAAAACCTTCGTCCGGATCTACAGTGCCGTCCCATGCAACCACTTGCCACTGCGAACCGCTGCGACACGCCACTCCTTCGGCTGCGTCATTCGCTTCGTGCACGCGAAACGCGCGGCAGTATCGACCGTCTTCAGCTTCGAACGTGAGGATGACTTGCGCCGAGTGTCCAGGCTGCTCGATAGTCTTGCCACTCTCGCCGCTATCCAAAGCCGCGAGCAGAAATGCATTCGAGGATGCTCCGCTCAACGATGGAGCTGGCACGGCCGTCGCGACTACCGGCGTCTCTGGCACCTTCTGCGATCGCGAAAGCACGAATCCGACGATCACGCCGCCAATCCCTGCAGCCAACGCAGTGATGGCGACACCTCCCCATCGCCTCGATGCTCTTTTAGTGCCCGGCACCGGCGTGCCATCGAGGATGCGACTCGACAGCGGATCGTTCGGCTGCACCGCTGGAAGCGGAATCTCGACCTTCAAGCGCTCATCCGCGGCGCGCATTCTTTCGAGCCGCACTCGCGCACCCGCGTCGTCGACCAGCGCCTGCTCGACGCGTGCGAGCATCTCGGGATCGAGCTCGCCGTCCATGTACGCACACAAGAGTTCGTCGTTGAGTTCCAAGCGTTCGCTCACTTTGCGGCTCTCACACG
>DATENH010000267.1:0-22380 GCA_035275145.1 Steroidobacteraceae bacterium
GAAATACACGACGCGCCGGCGCGCGGCATGCACGGAGATCGGCAGATCGAACGGGCGCGTGAAATCCGCACAGATCGGAATCACGCGCAGCGTCGAATAGTCGCGCGCAATGGCGCTAGCGGCATCGAGCAGATGATCGCGTGCGATGTCGACCGGCACATACGCCGCCGCCTTCTCCAGATGATTCAACAGCAGGCGTGTCTTCGTGCTGGTGCCGCTGCCGAACTCGATGATCGCCGCGTCCGGCCCGATGTGATGCGCCATGTCGGCAGCGTGCAGCTGCATGATTTGCGCCTCGGTACGAGTCAGGTAGTACTCCGGCAGCTCGCAGATGCTGTCGAACAGGAACGAGCCGAGCTCGTCGTAGAACCACACTGGCGAAAGCTGCCGCGGGTGCTTGCGCATGCCTTCCAGCACGCCGTTGGTGAGGGCGTCCGTTCGCGAGGGTGCAGGGATCGTGCTCGGGTGCTTTGCCATGAGGGTTCCTCGGACTCACAGATTGCGGGCGAGACGCACGCCCATGAACTGCCAGCGTGCGTCGGCGTAGAAGAAATTGCGGTAGCTGGCGCGGATGTGATCCACCGGCGTCGCGCACGAGCCGCCGCGCAGCACCAGCTGGTTGCACATGAACTTGCCGTTGTATTCGCCGAGCGCGCCCGGCGGCGGCTGATAACCGGGATATGCGCTGTACGGCGATGCGGTCCATTCCCAGACGTCGCCGAACATCTGCTTCATTCCCGGCTGCACGCCGGCTGCGACCGGATGCAGCGCGCCGGTGTTCAGCAGGTTGCCAATCACCGGCAACGATTCCGCAGCAAGCTCCCATTCCGCTTCGCTCGGCAGCCGGGCGCCGGCCCAGCGGGCGAACGCGTCGACTTCGTAGAAGCTGACGTGGCACACAGGTGCAGCCGTGCGTAGCGGCTGCAGACCGTGCAACGTGAATTCGCTGTCGAGCGATTCAGTCCAATAGATCGGCCGGGTCCAGCCTTCGCGCACGACGGTGCTCCAGCCATCGGAGAGCCAGAATTCCGGCCGTCGATAACCGCCGTCGCGGATGAACTCGAGATACTCGCCGTTGGTGACCAGCCGGTCCGCGAGCGCATACGGCTCGACCAGCGTGCGATGACGCGGCAGCTCGTTGTCGAAACAGAAGTGCTTGCCGCTGGCGCCGATCTCGCGAATGCCGCCGTCGAACGGGATGAAATGCATCGGCGCTGCGCCATCGTTCGATTCGTCGGCGCCACCGGGCCGATACGCCGGCAGCAGCGGATTGCGCGAGAAGAGGTGCTTGACGTCGGTGAGTATCAATTCCTGGTGCTGCTGCTCGTGATTCATGCCCAGCGTCGCGACGCAGAGCAGCTTGTCGTCCTCGGGCCGTGCAGCGAAGAGCTTCTGCATGTGCTCGTCGACATGCTCGCGATAGCGCAACACTTCCTCGACCGTCGGGCGCGTCAGCAAGCCGCGCTGCGGACGCGCGTGCATGCGCCCGACGCTCTGGTAGTACGAGTTGAACAGGTATTCGAAATCCGGATGAAACGCACGATAGCCGCTGAGCAGCGGCTTGAGGAGGAACTGCTCGAAGAACCAGCTGGTGTGCGCGAGGTGCCACTTGGCCGGGCTCGTGTCCGGCATGCTCTGCACCACGAAGTCCTCCGTCTGCAACGGCTCGCAGATCTCCAGCGAGACGCGACGAACGTGCGAATAGCGGGCGGCAAGGACTTCTGCGGGGCGGGTTTGCGGGAGAACTAAGACCGGTTGCGGGGCCGCCATCGGGACTCCTTGGTTTGCGTTCGTGCGGAGAACGAGGCACCGCCCTGCTCAAACGGCCCGCAATCGGAAAAGGTTGCAGACCCGGGCGGCAGCGATGCCTCTGCGACCGGTCATACCCGACCGGCTGTGGTCGACTCTACGAGGGGCAGGGCTCCCGCGGATGCCTCGAAGGGGGGAGAGAGTCAACCATCAATATGTGACGGCTCGTGGCAGGTTTTGGTCCCGGCCGGATGGCTGGGGGAGGCTGGAACGGGCTTTTCTTGACGACCTGGGGGCTCGCCGATTTAATACGCCTCCCTCGCGGCTGGCCAGGTAGCTCAGTTGGTAGAGCAGCGGACTGAAAATCCGCGTGTCGTTGGTTCGATTCCGACCCTGGCCACCACTTCCCAAACAGCCACTTAGCAGCGCCCCGCGCGACTGCGCTCCGTTCCCGATCCGTGACTTCGATCACCCAGCAAGACCAGCGGGTGAGAGACCATGCGCTGCCCACGATGACAGCGAATCTCACGGAGGATCGCGCAAGATGTCCCGCCGCCTGCTGACCCTGATGGCCGTTCTGCTGGTTCTGATCGCCGCCTATCAGGTCCGTCCCAGTCTGATGGCCTTTTTCGACCCTGAGCCCACGGGTTCGCTGACGACCTATGTGCCGCCGCTGCCGGGGAAGAACTCGGTCTCGAACCTCGTCGTACGCCGCGACAACGCGGGCGTGTGGCAGGCGACTTTCGACTACTACTACACCGGCGAGCCGCGCTGGGTGTCGTTGCACGTGACGGTCCCCCATGACGCGGACGCGCGCAACCCGAGCACCTTCCGCCCGATGACTCAGATAACGGCTGAGCGCGGCGCGCATTCGGTGACAGTCGATCTTCCCTATCCAAGCGGAGCTGGAACCACACGCAAGGTGGTCGCCAGCATGAACATGGCAGCGCCACAAGCGGACCCGGCCGCCACGCGCGCAGAGGTCGATCAGCCCATCGTGTGGCCGAACTGGGATCAATACGAGGAGAACAAGGAGTTCTCACGCCATTCATCGCAGGAGAATCTCCAGCGCGCGATCGCGTTCATCGACGCCGACAACGAAGCTGCACGGACGCTGGCCCGCTCCATCCTCGAAAAACTGGTCGCACAGAATCCCTCGCTGGTTCAGGCCTACATCGAGCTGGCACGCCTGGCAATGAAGAGCAATTGGGGACCGGAGGGCCTGCATCATGCCGAAGGCCTGCTGTCCTCCGCGCTGCAGATCGCGCCGGACGATGTCAATGCCAAGATCCTGCTGGGGTACGTCTACGCTCATCAGCAGCGCTACCCGGCGGCCGAGAAGCTGTTCGTGGAAGCGGCCGCGACCAATCCGCCCAATCTCTGGCTCTGGACGAACTGGGGCGAACTTCTTGCCATGCAGGGCAAGGTCGACCAAGCGGCTGCGAAGTTTCACGAGGCGGTCGAGCGTCCGATGACGCACGATACCTATGATCGTGCGCGCAACGACGCATACATCCGTCTACTGGCACTGCTGGAGCGCAAGAACGATATGGACGGCTTGGAGGCGCTCTACAAGAAAAGTGTTGCGGAGTTTGGCGATGCCAGTTCCTACAACCTGCGGTACGCATACTTCCTGCTGACACAACGCGGTGACGCCGCCGGCGCTATTCAGCACGCAAGCGGCGCACTCGACGTCCAGTGCTCATGTGTGCGTGGCCGGGAGATAGTCGGTCTTGCGCAATACACCATCTGGGCGAAGAGCGAAGGAGCCGCGCGTGCCGAAGCGCTGAACCAGGCTCGCATCTACCTGCCGCCCGGCCCACAGTCGCTCTACCTGCTCGCTCGCAGCGAAAGGACCGCTGGCATCGCGGCTCAGCTCATCGCGGCTGGCGAAAAGATCGATCAGCGCGACAACGAGAAGCTGAATGCGCTGGCGCACGCGATCAGCAACGACGATCTGCAGGCGGCGGGGCGCCTGCTGCGCCTCGGCGCAAAGCCGGAGACTCCGGTCGGCTACGACGACATGCCAGTCGCGCTGATGCCGGTGCTGAGCAGGGATCTCGAGATGGTCAAGCTGCTCCAGCAGTTCGGCGCGGACTACGCCAGGATCAGCTACCACGGCGCAACCGCTCTGGACTTCGCGAAGCAGACCGGCGATCCCGGCCTTCGTGAATTGCTGGCGCAGAGAAGGCAAACGCTTTGAAATGAGGAGGCGGACCCTCGCGGATCCGTCTCCTGCCTCGTCTACCTCAGGACCACCGTGATCGAACGCGCCGTCATCACGTTCGTGTCGGCGTCGTAGGAACCGGTGGCGTTGAAGCTCAGCATCACGCTCGAACCGTTGAGCCGCGTGCCGAGCTCGGCCACGAAATCCGCGAAGTCGCGGAATGCGTGCGACTCGTCGCGCATCACGATCAGATACGCGCTCGCGCCGTTGGTCGGCGGCACGATGCTCGGCGACGCCGGCAGCGTCTTCAGGTTCAGCACTCGCGGCCCGATCGTCAGTACGTGCAACCGACCGATATCCGGATTGGCGAGATCGAGCACGAGACCGGTTGGATTCTGGCTCATGAACGGCGCCGTGGTGCCGCCCGGGATCCACGTCAGCGACAGCATCGCCGGCAGTCGCGGGAAATCCACCATGGTGCGCGCGGTGAAATCCGGCGGCGCCATGCCGAACGGCGTCGGGAAGCCGATGAGCTTGGTCGGCTCGCCGATCGACAGGCCCGAGAGATCGAGGCCCGACGCAGCGATTTCGTAGTTGGCCGGATCTGCATCCATCGCCGTGCTCGTGCCGGTGCCCGCGAAGTCGAACGCCGACACCTTGCGACCCGCGATTGAGTCGAGCTGCAGCGTCAGTGCGCCGGTCGACGCGGACTTCACGAAGCCGTAGATCGACGTCGGATGCATGCGCACGCGGCCCGCGGTTGCATCCAGCGTCCAGTCTCCCGACATCGATGAAGCGACCACGGGGGTAGCGGCGCCGAACGCTTCGATCGACTGACCCACCGAGATGTCCTCGGGTGCTGCCATCGTCGCCGGCGACGTGCCGCCCTTCACCACCTTGGTGTCGGGCCCGATCGTCACCTTGACGTTGCCGCGCGCGAAGTGCGCGCCGTCACTGTTGCGGATCACGGTGCCGCCGCGCACGGTCAGGACATCGCCCGCGCGCGCGAGAACCTCGCCCATCACTGTGTCGACCCCGGCGCCGGGCACGCTGGTGCCCGCGAACACAGAGGCCGCGTCGAATTCGCGCGTCGCTGTCGTCAGCGTGCCGAAGGCGGCCGTGACGGTGCCTGCGCCCGCCGTAGCCAATGCGTCGAGACCGGCGCTACCGGTGTAGTTCGTGCCGTTGACCTCGAACGTGGTGCTCGCATCCGTGTGCACGGTGACTTCACCGAAGCGCTGGGCCCGCATGTCGAAGGGACGCAGGTCGACAACGTAGGTGCCAGCGGTCTTGTCCACGCTCACCAGCGGACCCCGGACACGCATGTCCTTCTGATCGACCAGGTCGAGCGACGCGACCAGTGCTGGCGTCACGGTGACCGTGGCCGGCGTTGTGGTCAGGTCGACCGCGTTGGTCGCAGCCAGATTGAAGTCCAGCGTAAACAACGAGGGTCTGCCGGGCGCGACGAAGAGGTGGTGCCGGTTGTCGAGCGTCACGGTGACGTCGATGGCGCCAAGTGCATTGCCGCTCGCATCCACCGCGCGCGCCGCCACCGGCGCGCCGTTCTGCTCCACGCTGATGTCGGCGTTCGAGTAGTCGAGACGCAGCGTGGCCGCGACGTACTCCCCATTGGGGATGGTGGCGGCGGTGAAGAACTCGGTGAGGTCGACGAGCTGTGCGAAGTCGATACGGGTCGTCGCCGGCAACGTCTCGACCAGCGTGCCGTTGGCCTTCTTCAGCTTGAGCGAGGTGACGTCGACGGAGTAGCTGAAGAAGTCGCCGTCGGCATCGGTGATGGCTACGAACGTCGTGCCGCAATCGGCGCAGGTGGACGATGCGGCAGGCGCGTTGCTCGCAGACATCGAGCCGCCGCCTCCGCCGCAGGCGGCCAGGAACAGGGCGAGCGTGAAGACGCAGCTCTTCAGCGCTGCGCGAAATCCTGCAGTGAACATAAAGACTCCCCGTGGAGTGGTTGTTACTGAAGCGACTAAACGCGGGAGATTCAAACCCGTTGACGTGAGCCCAGCGGGCCGGGTCCGAGTGTTTCCACCTAGCAACATCCCGGTCGCGGGGCGTACGCTGCGCACCATGCGCACCATGCGCACACGCGTACCGTTCGCCGCTGCGTGCCTGGCTGTCCTGGCCGGCTGTCTCGGTCCACGTCTGACCTCCGAGCCAGGCGTGTACGCAGTGACCGTCCAGCCGGTCCATACGCTCGGTCGCGAGATCGACGCGGTCTACGTTCGCCCGGAACAGGACCGGCATCCCGGCTACCTCGTCGTATTTGCCACGGGCGACGATGGCTGGTTGGGTACCAGCCACGCCGTATTCAAACATCTTGCCGAAGCGGGCTACACGATGATGGGCTTCAGCTCGCCCGAGGCTCTGCAGGAGATCGCACGCTCCGGACAGCGCATCAGCACTGCACGAGCTGCGCAGGAACTGAAAGACCTGTACACGCAGGCGAAGCGCGATCTCGGACTGCCGCAGACGACGCCCGTCGTCATCGTCGGATTCTCGCGCGGCGCTTCCGTCGTCGCGTTCACGGCAGTGCATCCGGACCTGCGCGACGGCATTGGCGGCGCGGTTGCAATTGCGCTGACGCGCGAAGCCGACTACCTGCATGCGCCCAAAGACGATCCTGATTCCAAGGTCCAGGTCGACGATCAGGGGCGGATCCAGCTTTACCCGGCGCTGAAGTTCATGGGCTCGGCGCGCCTCGCAGTGATCCAGTCGACCAACGATGACTACGTTCCCGCAGCCGAGTCGCGCCAGCTCCTCGGCGCGGATACTGCGACTCTGCGTCTCTACACGGTCGAAGCCAAAGACCACGGATTCAGCGACGCCCGCGATCAGCTCATGCAGGACATAGACGACGCCCTGCACTGGGTCGAGCAGGAAAGGCCTGCGTCGTAGCGACGGTTGCGCCGATTCATTAGTGACCTGAAATCCGCAGTCTCATTCCGCCCACAGGGTTGGTCTGCTCGCACGGGCCCCGTACAGTTCTCACTGTCGTACGGATGCTCAAGGATCAGTCCATGTCTCAGCTTGCGCGGTTCATGCAGATCGCCGCGGTCTTGATGGCCATCGCCTTCTTCGCGGTGGCGCTCCGAGGTTGACCCGCCGTCTTCCCTCTCCCTTGATCGGAAGAGGGAAGACCGTGCGCATTACAACTTGCGCAGATACGCCAGCAGCGCTGCTCTTTCTTCCGGCTTCGGCGCGCGATCGAAGTTCACACCGTCGGTCGATGCGATCGGCGGCACCACGCCTGGCGCGGCATTGATTTTCACTCGCTTGAAGAATTCGATGTAGTGATCGACGACCTCTTCGAGCGTGTCGGCGCTGTTGTTGTGGAAATAGGGCGCGGTCGAGCGCAGGCCGCGCAGGCCGGGCATGTCGAGCTTGTTCCAGTCGTCTGCCGGCGCCGGGCCGCCGACGAAGCCGCTCAGCAGCGCGCGGCCAGGATCCGAAGATGTCCGGCGCACGATGGTGCCGTTCGCCTGCGTGATCTCATAGGTGCGCGCGTTGCGGGCGAGGCGCGGCGGGCAGGGCTTGAAGTTGAAGCGGGCGGGCGTCACGACGTCGACCGGTCGCGGGCACTGAGTAGAGATGTCGTGCATGCGAACGACCGGTGCCTGGGGCGTCGACTGTCCGGGGCCGCCGTGGCATTGAGCGCAGGCGCGCATGAACACCGCCTTGCCCTGAGTCTCGAGTTCATCGAGCGGCGGGTCTACATCGGGAAGCGGACCGACCCCGGCGTCGATCGCCTCCGACAACGCGCGGACGCGTGGATTCGTGAACAGCACTCGCTGGAAGGAATTCAGATCGTCCAGCAGTCGTTGCGGGGGTGGACTCTGAATCTGCGCGTGACTGATCAGCGCTCCCAAGGCTTGCTCCTGCAGGGTGAGGAACCGGGCATCGAGTTGAAAGCCACCGCTCGGATTCGGGCCGCGCGGCCACGGATTCAGGCCGTCGGCCCCTGTCAGCTTTACATCGGCCACGCCGGGCACCGAACGCCAGATGTCGACCGTACGCTCGTCTGACGGCGCGTTCGTCGCCGGGTCGATCAGCCGGATGTTGGCAGGCAGTGCAAAGACCACCCGGATCAGGCCGTTCTCTCGCAAGTTGCTGTAGTCGCTTGCCTGCTCGCCGTTGATGCGGAAGTCATCGGCGTCGATCGGCCGGAACAGCGGATCGTCCGCGCCCGGAGAGCGCTGGCGCCGCTTCAGCAGGTGCTGATAGCGGCTTTCGGCAGCCGCCGGGGTCAGCCTGAACTGCTCCGTAGGCATGTGGCAGTCGGCGCAAGAGCGGCCATTGCCGCTCAGTCCCAGGTCGCGATCAAAAAAGCCGAACAGCCCGCGAACGACCGCTGCGCAAGACTCACCGCCGCAGCGACGGTCGCCATCGGCGCTCGCCGCCGCTGGGTCCGCTCCCGCCGGGAAGCTGATCATAGGTATGGAAATGAATGACATACTGATGAGCGCGGTCCGCAGACACGCGCGGAGTCGTAATGGGTCCATGATGTTCTCCAGTTGGCCCGCCCTTTCGGACCTGACTGTGGCTGTCGATCTGTGCAAGAGTCTTTGGCGGGTCGATGAAGAGTTGTGATTTGTCGTGATTCGAGGCTCGCATCGCCATGACTCGCACCTCAGCGCGCTACGGATTCGGCGATTTCGCGCTCGACGTCAGCCAGCAGCGCCTGACTCGCCGCACTACGGGCGAGGTCATCCCGCTCACTGCAAAGGCGTTCGACACGCTGCTCTATCTGGTCGAGCATGCGGCGCAGACGCTGGACAGGGACGAGCTGCTGCGCGCGATCTGGCCCGGCGTGGTCGTCGAGGAGAACAGTCTCAGCCAGAACATCTCGACGCTGCGGCAGGTGCTGGGTGAGGCCCGGGGCGAGAACCGCTACATCCTGACGATTCCACGCAAGGGTTATCGCTTCGTGGCGCAAGTCACGACGCTGGATGAGCTCGCTGCGTCGACTGAATCGCCGGTGCCGGCAGCAGCGCCGGCCACGAAACCTCCCTCTCGCCGCCGCATCCTGCAGATCTGCGCCGGTGCGGGCGTGCTCACGATCATGATCGCAGCGATTTCCTTGTCCCTGGTTTCAACCCGAGCGCGACCGACGGCGCCGCTGACGAGCCAGACGCTGGCTGTTCTGCCGTTCAAGCCGTTGGTACCGGCCGAGCGCAACGAGTCCCTGGAGCTGGGCATGACGGAATCGCTGATCGCGAGTCTTGGTCAGCAAGGCGCGCAAGCGATCGCGCCGCTCACCTCGGTGCGCCGCTATGCGGCGCTGGATCAGGATGCGATCAGCGCGGGTCGTGAGCTGGGCGTGAAAACAGTGCTCGACGGCTCGCTGCAGCGTCGTGGCGATCGCTTGCGAGTCTCGGCGCGATTGCTGCGCGTGGCGGACGGACGGCAGCTATGGGCGGGGAATTTCGACCAGGACTTCACGACGATCTTCGACGTGCAGGACGCGATCGCCACCAAGGTCGCGCGGGCTCTGGAGTTGCGCGGTGTAGTGGATGGCGTCACGCGCGGCGCCCCGTACACGCACGATCCGGAAGCGTATGCGCTGTACGCGAGCGGCCGATTCGCGTGGACGCGCCAGACCGAGGCCAGCCTGCTGCAGGCGATCGACTTTTACCAGCAGGCCATCGCACGCGATCCGAATTACGCACTGGCCTATGCCGGTCTCGCGGACAGCCACGCTGTCCTCGGTGTCTTCGGCATGCGCGCTCCACGCGATGTCTTCCCGGACGCACGCCGTGCTGTCGAGAAGGCGCTCGCCATCGATCCCGATCTCGCGGCGGCGCATTCGGCATTGGGGCACATCATGGTGCAGTACGACCATGATTGGGAGGGAGCCGCACGAGAATATGCACGCGCCAAGCAGCTCGATCCTTCCTTGGCGTTGACCTATCACCGGCGCAGCATCCTGTACGCAGTGCAGGGCGACACTGACCGGGCGTTGGCGGAGTCAGCGCGGGCACGAGAGCTGGAGCCGCTGTGGCTCGCGCCGAGAACATTTACTGGCCATATTCTCTACTACGCCCGGCGTTACGACGAAGGGATCAAGATCCTCGAACAGGTTCTGGCGCTCGACGATCGTGTGAACAGTGCGCGCGGCTTCCTGATTCGTGGCCTCATCGCCCGGGGCGACTACGCGCGCGCGCTCGACGAGCTCGACCAGCACCCGCTGCAGACACAGGGCAGCTACGCGTTCCGCGCGCAGGCGCTTGCATTGTCCGGGCGACGCGATGCAGCGCTGGCCGAGCTGGATCGCATCTTGAAGTTGTCGAAGGAGCGCTACGTCGCCGCGTATGACATCGCGATGATCTATGTCGTTCTCGGGGACAAAGAGAGTGCGTTCCAATGGCTCGAGCGCGCCATGGAGGATCGATCGACGCCCATCAATTTTCTCGCGCAGGACCCCGCGCTCGATCCGTTGCATGGGGATCCGCGGTTTGCTGCGCTCGTGCAGCGGCTCGGGATCTATCACCGCACATTGCCGGACAGCTGAGGAGCACTCGTGCGCACCAGGAGTGGGGCGACAGCGATTGCAGCTTCGTCGCTGGCGTTCGCGACAGCCCTGCACAGTGCAGCCGCTGCAGATCGATCTGCAGTCCTCGAGGAAGTCGTGGTCACCGCGCAGAAGCGCACGCAAAACGTGCAGGACGTGCCGATCTCGATGGCTGTGTTCAACGCTCAGACGCTCGATCACACCGGTGTCGACGACATCCGCGAGCTGCGCAGGATCGCACCCAATCTATACATCGCGACCGCGCCGCAGGTAACCAACACGCGCGTGGCCATACGTGGCATCGGTACTTCAGGCAACACTGCAATCGAGCCGAGCGTCGCGTTCTTCGTCGACGGCGTTTACGCACCGCGCGTCGGCAGCATGCTCGCCGGACTCAACGACATCGAGGCAGTCGAAGTCCTGCGCGGGCCTCAGGGCACGCTCTTCGGACGCAATGCCTCCGCCGGCGCGATCAGCATGCGCACTGCCGTTGCGCGTGACGCGCTCGAGTCGAGCCTCAGCGCGGAAACCGGCTCCTACGGTTATTGGAAAGGCGCCGGCATGATCAACGTGCCGATCTCCGGAGATTTCGCGCTGCGTCTGTCGGTGCTGCGCGCGCATGGCGACGGAGCAGCGCATGAAGAACTGTCTGACAGGGCGATTGGCGCGAGCGACACGCTCTCGGCGCGCGCCAGTTCACGATGGAACATCACGCCCGCCGTAACCTGGGTGCTACGTGCTGACTACCAGACGCTGGAGGGCGATGGTCTTGGAGCGGTGTCGGTCGTCGCGGAGACGGTTACGGCAGCCGCAGCCGCCAATTGGCGAGCGCGCCTCGACCCGGACGGCGCAGGGCCGGTGGCTGGTGATCTGCCGCTGCTGGATGACACGTACAACCGGCGTGTTCGGCAGGAGTCCGTTGGCTCGCTGCAGGATGAGCAGTACGGTCTTGCCAGTGATCTGACGTGGAGCCTCGCGCAGGGCTGGTCGCTGCGCGCGATCACCGGCTATCGCGATTGGCGCGACGAGCAGCTTCAGAGCAGTACTGCTTTCATTCCGCTCGCTCTCACCAGCCGGCTCGGGTCGTTCGACAGCCGCAGCTTCTCGAATGAGGTGCAGCTCATCTCACCGACTGGCTTGCTCGACGACCGCGCCAGCCTGGTCGGGGGTCTCTACTACTACGACGAGAAATTCGCGATCGGCGAGGATCTCGGTCTGGCACCGGCCTACTGCCAGGTCTTCATTCGCAACACGCAGCCGACGCGCGTTGCGGCCTGCCAGACCGGCCGGCAGAGCGACGCCGTCAATCTGCAGTTCGACCAGACGACGACCAGCCTTGCCGGTTACGTTCAGGGTACGTATCTGCTTGCGGATCGCTGGGACGTGACCGCCGGCGTGCGCTATTCGCACGACGAGAAGCAGGCCGGCTTCCTGCAAGAGTCGTTCAACGTGACGACGCAGCGTGCGGATGAAAGCACCGACCTCGATCTTGCCGGCGGCAGGGCGACGTATCGCCTGGGGACGTCGTACCGACCGCTCGCCGACGTGATGCTGTTTGCAACCTGGTCGACCGGCTACAAGTCGGGCGGTTTCGACAGCGGCGGGGGCAATACCGTCCTGGGCCAGGCGCGCATCGTGCAGCCGGAAACAACGGAGAGCTACGAGCTCGGGGCCAGGTCCGTATTGTTCAATCGCCGCCTGGTGCTCAACGCCACCTTGTACCGGATGACGGTGGAGGACTTGCAGTTTCGTACCTTCGACGGCTTCTCATTCCGCGTTCGTAACAACGGCACGATCCGGCAGCAAGGAGTGGAGTTCGACATCGTCGGGCGTCCGGCACGGCCGCTGACGCTCTCGCTATCCGGCGCCTGGCTGGATTCCGAATACCTGGACTTCACCGGTGCGCCGGGGCTGCCGGCGTTTGGCGGAGTCCAGGATTTGACCGGTGAACGAGTGCCGTTCTCGCCGGAATTCACGGCCGCGGCCGCGGTGCAGTACGAAGTCGACTTGCCGTGGCAGGGATTGAGCCTGCAATTGCGCGGCGATGCGAGCTACAGCAGTGAGATGAGTCTTTCTGCCGCCGGCGACAACAGTCCCGATGCGATGGAGCCGGAGCACTCGATCTTCGGCGCGCGCATCGCGCTGATCGGTGCGCACGCTCGGTGGGAGCTGGCGCTCATCGGTCAGAACCTGAGCGACGAGCTCGCGTGCGGCACGAGATTCGCACAGCCGAATGACGCGGCCTTTGGCTTGCGCAATCCGGTCACCGGCGGCACGGTGCTTCGCTGCACCTTGAGCGAGCCTCGATCGTTTGCCCTCGCGGCGAAGGCACACTTCTGATGCTCGCTCACGGCGTCGCGGCCTTTGCCAGAAACGAGTCCAGCGCGTTCGCGAATGCCTGTCGGTCGCGCTGACTCAACACTGCGGGACCGCCAGTTGCGACACCGCTGCTGCGTAGCTCATCCATGAAGTTCCGCATCGCCAGCCGCTCGCGGATATTGTCCTTGGTGTACAGCTCGCCGCGCGGGTTGAGCGCGTGCGCATTCTTGTCGATCGCTGCAGCAGCCAGCGGAATGTCGGCAGTCACCACCAGGTCGCCCGCCTCGAGCAGCTCGACGATGCGTCGATCGGCGACATCCAGACCCGCCGGGACCTGCGTGAAGCGAATGAAAGGCGAAGTTGGAATCCGCAGCGGTTGATTCGCGACCAGCGTCACTCGTACGCGCGCGCGATCGGCCGCGCGATACAGGATTTCCTTGATCGCGGCGGGGCAGGCATCGGCGTCGACCCAGATCTGCATCCCGTGCTCAGCGCCGCGGTGCTTTGCCCTTGCGCAGCCGCTCCTTCTGCGTCTTCAGCGCGCGACTGATCTGTAGCTGCTGACCCGCGACGCGCACCTTCTGCAGCTGCCGGAAAATTTCTTTCGGCATCCCGGCGGGCAGGTCGACGAAGCTGTGATCGTCACGCAGGACGATGCGGCCGATGAACTGGCCGTCGAGACCGGCTTCATTGGCGATCGCGCCCATGATGTTGCCGGGCTGGACCCCATGAGCGCGACCGACCTCGATGCGATAGGTCTCCATCTCCGCATCTGACGGCTTCGACTCGCGCGGACGATGCTTGTGCTGCTCGGGCTTCTCGCGCTGCTCCGGCTCTCGGCGCTTGCCGGTTTCCTCGCGCGGCGGCTCGCGTTTGCGGCTCTCCGCATCCATCAACAGCGGCTTCTTCCCCTGCATCAGGCTCGCCAGCGCCGCGGCGATCTCGACGGCCGGCACGTTGTGCTCGCTCTCGAAACGCTCGATCAGCTCGCGAAACGCCGCGCCTTCGCCGGCGGCGAGCGCGGCACTGATGCGATCGTTGAAGCGTGCGACGCGCTGATCGTTCACATCCTGGATGCTCGGCAACTCCATCTGCTCGATGGTCTGCCGCGTCGCGCGCTCGATCACGCGCAGCATGTTGCGCTCACGCGGCGCGATGAAAAGTATCGCCTCGCCGCTGCGTCCAGCACGCCCGGTGCGGCCGATGCGGTGCACGTAAGCCTCCGGGTCATACGGCACGTCGTAATTGACGACGTGGCTGACGCGCTCGACATCCAGGCCGCGCGCCGCGACGTCGGTCGCGACGACGATGTCGATCTGCCCGGCCTTGAGTCGCGCGATCGTACGTTCGCGCTGCGCTTGGGCGATGTCGCCGTTGAGCGCTTCAACTGCGAAGCCGCGCGCTTCCAGACGTTCGGCCAGCTCCTCGGTCGCAATCTTGGTGCGCGTGAAGACCAGCATGCCGTCGAACGGCTCCGCTTCGAGGATGCGCGTGAGCGCATCGAGCTTGTGCATGCCGCTGACGACCCAGTAGCGCTGCCGGATCTTGCTCGCCGTCCCGGTCTTGCTCTTGATCGTGACCTCGGCGGGATCGTGCAGATGGTGCTTCGCAATCCGGCGCACCTCGGCCGGCATGGTCGCGGAGAACAGCGCGATCTGTCGCTGCTTCGGCGCCTGTTCCAGGATCCATTCGACGTCGTCGATGAAGCCCATGCGCAGCATCTCGTCGGCCTCGTCCAGCACGAAGTGCTTGAGAGTCGCGAGCTGCAGCGTGTCCCGCTTGATGTGATCCATCACACGACCCGGTGTGCCGACTACCACGTGCACACCGCGGCGCAGACTGTGGAGCTGCGGCGTGTAGCTCTGTCCGCCGTAAATCGGCACGACGTGAAAGCCGGTGAGGTGCGCCGCGTAGCGCTGAAAGGCTTCGGCAACCTGGATCGCCAGCTCGCGGGTGGGTACGAGCACGAGCGCCTGCGGCGAGCGCTGCTGCACGTCGATGCGCGACAGGATCGGCAGTGCGAACGCGGCAGTCTTGCCGGTGCCCGTTTGCGCCTGGCCGACGACGTCCCTGCCTTCGAGCATGTGGGGAATGGTCGCCGCCTGGATCGGCGACGGGGATTCGTAGCCCACATCGGCAAGCGCGCGGACCAGCGCTTCATTCAGTGCCAGGTCGCGGAACGTGGTAGTTGCAGGGAGGTCGGCTGACATGAGGGCGCGCATTCTAGCTATATTGCTGCAATGAGCACATCCGATCAGGGTTTCGACGGGATCATCGAGCGCGAACGGGGTCTGCGGCGGAGCCTGAGCGCACGCCAGCTATCGATGATCGCCATTGGCGGCGCGATCGGCACCGGGTTGTTTCTCGGCAGCGGCTTCGCCATCAGTCTCGCCGGTCCCGGCGTGCTCGTGAGTTACCTGATCGGCGCAGTCGTGGCGCTGCTGCTCATGGGGTGCCTGGCGGAGATGACCGTCACGCATCCGCTGACGGGCTCGTTCGGCGCGTACGCGGAGCACTACGTCGGGCCGCTCGCCGGCTTCCTCGTGCGCTGGTGCTACTGGACCGGCAACGTGCTGGCGGTCGGCGCGGAAGTCACGGCCGTTGCCGTCTACATGAAGTTCTGGTTCCCGACGGCCCCGGGCTGGCTCTGGATCTTCCTGTTCTCAGGCGGCCTGGTGCTCGCGAACGCACTCGCCGTCAACGTCTTCGGCACGATCGAGTACTGGTTCTCGGTCATCAAGGTCTCGGCAATCATCTCCTTCATCGTGCTCGCGAGCTGGCTCGTGTTCGGCACTGCGGAGCCCACCGGCTTCGCCAACTACACCGCGCACGGCGGCTTTCTGCCGCACGGCTGGTGGGGTGCCTGGATTGCGGTCATGGTCGCAGTCTTCAGTTACCTCAGCCTGGAGATGATTGCGGTTGCGGCCGGCGAGGCCGAGCAGCCGCAGATCGCCATCACGCGCGCGTTCCGCTCGACAATCGTCCGGCTCATTCTCTTCTACCTGCTGACACTCGCATTGATGCTCGCCCTGATGCCGTGGACTGCTGCCGGCGCGGGCGAGAGTCCCTTCGTGCGCGCAATGAAGACGGCGCACATTCCCGCCGCAGCCGGCGTCATCAACTTCGTGATTCTCGTCGCGGCCCTCTCGTCGATGAACAGCATCCTGTACGTGTGCACGCGCATGATGTTCAGCCTGTCGCGTGCCGGCCAGGCGCCGCGGCGTTTCGGCGTGCTGAACAAGCGCGGTGTGCCCCTGGAGGCGCTGCTGCTGTCGAGCTCCGGTGTGGCGATTGCCGCGGTGCTCGGCGCACTCTGGCCCGACCAGGCCTACCTGGTGATGCTGTCGATATCCGGCTTCGCCGTGATGTTCGTCTGGATGATGATCTTCCTCACGCATTACTTTTTCCGGCGAGCACAGCAGACACGGGCGGCGCAGTCGGGCCCTCGGTTCCGCATGTGGGGCTTTCCGGTCCTGACGCTGTTCGGAGCGGGCCTGATGGCCTCGGTGCTTCTGACGACCTTGTTCAATCAACCGTTCCGCATGACGCTGGTCTTCGGGATTCCGTTCCTGGGCCTGCTGAGCCTGCTGTACTGGCTGTGGTCTGGGCGCGCCCGCAACTGATTGCCCCGGCCCCTCATTCAGGGCTTTACGCGGTTCCCCCAGACTAGGGGTCGTGCTGACCGACTACAGTCGTCTGAGTCCCCTCGAGCGCGCGCTGACGCTGTTCACGCGCATCCGGCCCGGTGAGGGCCGGAGCCTGGCGCTGTTCTTCGTCAGCGCGTTCCTGTTCCTGTTCTCGTACTACATTCTCAAGGCGCTGCGCGAAGCGTTTCTGCTGTCTGAGTTCAGTGCGGCCGTGCGCGCCTATTCGCTGGCCGCGATCGCGCTGCTGCTGATGGTCGTCGTGCCACTGTACAGCCGAGTGCGTCGGCGCGTAGACGGCGCGCGATTGCTGCGCGTCGTGAGCTGGTTCTTCGCCGCCAACATCCTGATCTTCGCTGCCTTCGCCTTTTTCGAGCACCGTATCGGCGTCGCGCTGTTCGTCTGGGTCAGCATCTTCGGTGTGATGGTCACGGCGCAGTTCTGGGGCTTCGCTGCCGACACGTACAACCTCAAGAGCGGGCAGCGCATGTTCCCGATGATCATGCTCGGCGGCAACTTCGGCGCACTCGCGGGCGCCAAGTGCGCGCAACTCACCGTCGCGGCGCTGACGCCCGAGGGGCTGATGCTGGTTGCGACCGCTGCATTGCTCGTCACGGTCAGCATCGCGGGAGCCGCCGCGGCGGCGGCGCCGGCCGAATCGCGAGCTGCAAGCCCCGAACACGAGAAGCGAGCGATGAACGTCATGGGCGGCATCGGCCTGGTGCTGCGTGATCGTTATCTGTTGCTGATCGCGTTGTTGATCGTCCTGCTCAACTGGATCAACTCGACCGGCGAGTTCATCCTCGCGGACGTCGTCAGCCGCAATGCGGACGCTCAGGTTGCCGCCAGCGGCGGCGCGCTGAACAAGGGCGACCTGATTGCCCAGTTCTACGGTCAGTTCCAGTTCTGGTTCACGTCGTTCGGCGTCGTGGTCCAGCTGTTCCTCGTCTCCCGCATCTACCGCTGGGTCGGCGTGCCGGGTGCGCTGTTGGTGATGCCCATCGTCGTTGCGCTCGGCTATGGATTCATCGTCTTCGTGCCGATCTTCACGATGATCCAGCTGGTGAAGATCGCCGAGAACGGCATCGACTACTCGCTGATGAACACCACGCGCCAGGCGCTGTTCCTGCCGGTGAGCCGCGATGCGAAGTACGACGGCAAGACGGCGATCGACACGTTCTTCTGGCGCTTGGGCGACCTGATCCAGGCGGGCGTCGTCTTCGCCGGGCTCAACTGGCTGCACTGGTCGGCGGCGCAGTTCGCGGTGCTCAATCTCATCCTTGCCGTACTGTGGATCGGCCTCGCCATCGCGATCGGACGCGAGTTCGTCAAGATGGCGCGCGAGAAAGTCACCAGCCGCCCACCCGTGGCCTTCAAGCCGATCGACGATCTCATCTGCGAGCCGGGGCGCGATTTCCGCTACGTGATTCCGGGCGACTCGTTCCGCGACGACGATCCCGGCGACGTGTTACGGCTGCGGGCCTTGATGGCTGACGGCAGCCCATTGCCGAAATGGCTGCGCTTCGAGATGCGGGAATGCGCGTTCATCGGCACTTTCCCGAGCGATCTGGCCACCGACATCACCGTGCGAGTCGTTGCGAGCGACGTCGATGGCATGGAAGCCGCGAGCGACTTTCGGATTCGCCAACAGTAGATCGCGCCGCGCGAGCAGTGCGGTGCGCTCGCGATCTTTGAGGAGATCGCCGAGCGCCTGCGTGAGCGCTGCCTGGTCGAGCAGCGCGAGCCGCCGCTGCATTTCCGGACCAGGTCGCGGCGGAGTCTCCCGAAGGTGGCGCGGCAGTCCTTTGCTCGTCCCGAACGCCTGCTCGTGTCCCGTCAGCAGCAGCATCCACTCGGCGTCGTCGTAAAGAATCCGATCGCGCGTGCGACCTTCGTTGCCGATGAGCGCATCGAACGCGTACATGAGCTGAAACTGCGGCTCGAGCGCGCACCATCCGCCTTGTCGCAGCGACTTCTGCTCGACCTCGGCCTGAGTCACCCAGCGCTCCGGCCGCGCCTGCAGGATGCCGGTCTTCCCGTTCACTTCGCGCTGCACAGTCGCTGGCACCAGACCGAGTCGCAGCGCGCGATCCAGCCGGTATGCCGCGAGGTTTTTTCGAATCGCAGCGGCGGAGCTCTGCGCAAACACGGCGGGCACGCGCTTGCCGTCCTGTTCTACGACGACATCCGATGCTCCAGTGCCGCGAGGCCCACTGACGGTGACAGTACCGTTGGTCAAGATCGAAGCGATGGCTGCGTCGTCCAGTTTGGATGAAGCGACGAACAGCGGCTCGGCAGGCACGCTTGCTGGCTGCCCGCCCTCCGCATACATGACGCGCACATTCCCGCGATCGAGCACCAACGCCGCGGGATGTCCTTTGTACACCGGACGATTCATCCCGGTGTCCAGCTTCACGACTGTCCCGTCGAAGCGCGACACCACGCGCAGATTGCGAGTGATCGTATGGCCGATCACGACGCGCTTGACGCCGAGCCCGTCCATCACCGGTTTCAGGACATCGGTCTCCGACGCTTCGTTGCAGAGCGCGGCGCCGCGATACCAGTTGGGACCGTCATGGCCCAGCAGAGGATTCTGATCCGCGGCCTCGAGGCTCTCGACGCTGGACAGCGCTGCGCGATAGCGCTGGTTGACCTCCTCGATCGACAGACCAGCGAGCACGGACGAAGGCCCGCCATGCATGAACAGTGTGTCGTTGATGATGATCGCGACCGGGAGGCTCAGGAGCCAGCGTCCATACTGACCATCGCGCGCGAACGCGGCGCGCTTTCCGAAGAAGCCGGGTGGGTGCGTGTTGTCGGGCAGAACCGCTGGGTCCTCGGCCTTGTACGCCGCAAACTCCGCCGGCGTCACGTAACGCAGATCGCCGAGCAAGTTCATCGCTTCGTGATTGCCGAGCACGACGTGCAGCATGCCACCGGCGGCTCGAGCCTCGGTCTGCAGACGCATCAGCAGGTCCATCACCTGGCGCGAGCCGGGACCGCGATCCATGAGATCGCCAGTGCTCACGACATGCGCGGTGCCGGCCGCCCAATGCAGCTCCCCATCCACGACGCCGACGGATCGCAGCAACTGCGTGAGATCGTCGTAGGCGCCGTGCACATCGGCGAACGCGATGACGCGCTCGACGTTCGACCATCGATCGGCTTCGGCCTGTGCCCGCGCAAGCGGCAGGAGCGATACCAGGATCAGGCACAGCACCCGCACGACCGCGCATTCAGTACGTCGCGATTTCTCCATCGTCGATCATCTTAAGGAGCTTCTGCGCACGACTCCACACGGCGCCAATCTCGGCGGCCGTCAGGCCCATCTGTACGACGCCCTCATCGCGCCGCACGCCGGACTTCGGTCTCAGGTTCTTGCCAGGAGAGACCGCGACGTAGTGACCGTTCTCGAGCTTCCATTCGGCAAGCACTGCCAGCCGCGAATTGAGGTCGGCCTCCGTGAGCTTGCGCAGGCGTGCCACTGTATCGGCCGGCAGGCGCTTTACGCGCATCGGGCGCCAGAGCTCGCCGCGGTCGCTGGGCTCGGAGAAGAACGCGACGCCATGATCGATCGAGAACACGCGCGCGCCTTCCGGCGCCGTCGAGATCAGGAAGTTGCCGAGATTCGAGTCGCGGTGATTGATGAGATAGGTGAACACGTTGAGCTGGCCGATATGCCGCGCATACAGCGCGTCGCTCTCGAATCGCGCGGGGACCAGGATGTCTTCCTGCGCGGTCACGGCCTGGAGCCAGTACTGCACCACACACAGCACGTCATCGGCACCGCCGAACGTCGCTTTCACCGCCGGCGAGTAACGCTTCATCTCCGCCAGCGGCAACATGCGCAGCGAAGTTGGCGGTACCACGTATTCCGCCGCATCCATGAGCAGCTTCTGCAACTCGTACGCAGCGAGATCGTAGCGGGGGACGTTGTTGAATGTCTGCGCGCCGCGCTCCGCCTTGCGAACCTTGACGCGAATCGGCGGCCGGCCGGCGAAGGACACCTCTGCCTTGAGGGTGATGTCGACGCCGCTCTGCATCTTCGGCCGGCTGATCTCGGCCTCGACGATCTGCAGCGGCTCCGACCCGAGCATGCGCTCCAGGTCTGCGATCGGCAGGGCGATGTTGCTGTCCTGCGCTGCCGCCGGCCAGGACACGGCGACGACGAGCGCTGCAAGCAGCGCACGCATGGTTATCTATTCCAGGCCGTGTCGAACGACAGCCGGATCAGCACGTCATTGTCCCAGGGCATGATCGGCACCCCGACCTCCGGGCGGAAGTAGGGGTCGAGGTTGTATTCGCTGAAGTCGGCGCTCAGCACGAACTCGCTGGTCTGCCCGTGCGATTGGCCGGTCGCCATGCGCAGCGCCACCTTGTAGCGAGTCTGCAGCCAGTCGTGACTGTCCCACCACTCTTGCGCCTCGCCGGAAGCCGAGAAGGTCGATCCGAGCTTGAGGGTCATGTCCGCCGCAAGCGAATAGCCGAGCGTGCTGTTGCGGAAGGCACCCCGGTCCTCGCGGACGTAGCCCTGCTCCTTCGGCACGTCGTCGTCGATCTCCAGGAAGAACCAGCCCGCGGACGCCTGGGCCGAAGCCCCGAAGACGTTCGAGTCGTAGGCAGCCACGAGCGCCGGCATCGCGGTCATCTCGCGCTCGATGGAGCTGGCGGTGTTCATGCGAGTGTTGAGGTCTGCGTTCCAGCCCAGGCGCGTGCGCTCGCTCTTCCAGAAATCGCCATCGGTGCCCAGGTGGACTTGCCACCAGATCGGATAGCGGCTGGGATCGAGGTCATCCTGGTCGTAGTCCACATAGATGACTGCGGAGCCATAGACATGCCGCCCGGATCCGGTGTGCTTGTCGACCGAAACGCCGCCGTTGATGCCGTAGGTGTCGGAATTCTCGTCCGGCACCGCGAAATCGTGGATGCCGACGGAGTAGCGCCAGGCATCCTCGGCTTGGCTGGTCGCCGCGGCTGCCGTGAGCAGGAGAGCTGCAAATGGGAGTGAGCGGATCATCGCTCGCGATCGTACGACCGCGGGTGCCGCGCATTCGCGTCGGTGTTGGGGCGCCTGGGTTGCCCTCAGCGCCTATGGTCAGGGGCTAACCGGCCGCGCGGAAGGTGTAGCGGAAGGAGCGATCGCCGATACGCACGACATCGCCGTCCTGGAGCCGCTGCTTCTTGACCGGCGCGTCGTTGACGAAGCAGCCGTTGGTGCTGCTCACGTCGACGAGCGTCACGCCGCCCGGCGCGATCAGCAAGCGCGCATGATCCCGGCTCACTGCGCTGGAACGGATGCAGACGTCGCTCTTGCTCGTGCGGCCGATCGTGACGATGTCGCGCGAGAGTGCGACGGGACTGTCGGGCCGATCGACGGGAATCAGTTGCGGCCCGACAGGCGGCGGGCTGAGCGGAGGCGGCTCTTGAACGATGGTGGCCTCTGCGAACGCTTGGGGCTGCTGGCGCCGCTGTTCGCGCAGCTCCATTCTCGCAGCAGTCAGCTCACGACGCAGCTCATCGACCCGCGCTTCGCGGGCTGCCGCTTGATGCTGCAGGATCTCGTAGTCGCGCGTCAGCCGTTTCAATTCTGCGCGCAGTGCCGCGTATTCCAGCGCCTGATCCGCGAAGTCCTGGATCGAAGGATCGCCATGGCTCGGCGCCCGCTTCGCATGCTGCGACGTCGGAACGTTATCCGCGAACGCCTTGAAGTTGAGCTCGATGGAAATCGTGCCGTCGGTTTCGGAAACGGCCGGATCCTGCATTGTTGTTGCACGCTGCTCCACACTCACCTATCGGCCGCAGCCGCCCGCGACTTGAGTGCGTCGCAGAACCCGCGCGCTTATGTCCAATTCTCTGTCGCCGAACGGCTTCAGTTGGCTTCTCAACACCCGCTCAGTCGAAAATTTGCGACGTTGGCTCCTGGAGCCATTTGAGGAAAACTGGATGAACAAGTCGTTGTTGACGGGTCTCGT
>DATENH010000268.1:0-7660 GCA_035275145.1 Steroidobacteraceae bacterium
CAACGCGACGAACTCTTCGTCGGACCGCGCGGCACTCGACCAGGAAGTGCAGCAGCGTCTGGCGGAAATCGATCGCATCGCGACGCAGACCTCGTTCAACGGCCAGAAGGTGCTCGACGGCACGTTCGGCACGGCGACCTTCCAGGTCGGCGCGAACGTCGGCGAGACCATCTCGGTCGGCTTCTCGACCAACATGCGCACGATCGCCCTCGGCAAGACGGCTGACTACGTGAACGGCGCCAGCTACAACGCGAACCTCGCGGTTGGCCAGCAGGGCACGACGGTCAGCGCCAGCGCCATCGCGTCGGGCGACCTGACGGTCGCTCTCGGCAGCGGCCAGGCTGTTGCTGTCGGCGCGTCTGCTTCGTACGCCGGTTCGGCGACGGGCCAGGGTGCCACGAGCGCGTACGCCAAGGCGGCCGCGATCACGGGCGCTGGCATCGGCGGCTTGACGGCCGTTGCTGACACGACCATCCAGATCGGGTTCGCCACGGCGGCCGCCTCGGCCACCGCGAACGACACCTACTCGCTCTCGATCAACGGCGTGGCGATCTACACGAACGCGACGTCTTCGATCACGGGCGCTGCGGCTGCCACGGCGATCAACGCCCAGAGCTCGGCGACCGGCGTGACGGCGACGTTCGACAGCGCCAACAACCGCATGACCCTGCAGGCTGTGGACGGTCGCGACATCGCGATCAGCCAGTCGGCCGGCTCGGCGGCGGGCGCGAACGAAGGCTTCAACGGCACGGGTGCCGGCACCAACAACAACATCAACGCTGCGTTGGCCTTCAACACGGCGGCTGGTGCAACGACGGCGGTGACGGCGGTCGGCTCGGTGCGCCTCGTGTCTGCCGAGACCATCGTGGTCGGCGGCAACACCCCGGCGAACTCGGGCTTTGCGGCGGGCTCCCTGGCCCTCGGCAACAGCGCGTTGAACACGGCGAACGTGACCTCGGTGGCGAATGCCAATACCGCGATCACGCGCGTCGACGCAGCCCTGACCGCGGTCAGCGGCCTGCGCAGCACGCTGGGCGCCATCCAGAACCGCTTCGAGTCCACGATCAACAACCTGACGACTGCTGCTGAGAACTTGACCTCTTCGCGCAGCCGCATTCAGGACGCGGACTTCGCCGCTGAGACCGCAATGCTGACCCGCGCGCAGATCCTGCAGCAGGCCGGCACGGCGATCCTGGCACAGGCGAATGCGGTGCCGCAGAACGTGCTCTCGCTGCTCCGCTAACGGGCAGCTTGGGATGACGTTTGACTGACATCAGGACGATGACAGGACGCGGTGGGCGGTGGGGGTCGCAGGACCTCCATCGCCCGCCGCTTTTGAGTTGATTCATCGGAGCCAGGTCCATGAGCGATGACGGCATGACTGTGAAGTCGCTGGTTGCGCCGCCCCAGAAGGGCAAGTCGCAGCCGGTGCAGCCCGTACGCGCGCAGCCGCAGGAGCAGCCGCCCGAGCGGCCGAGAGTGGAGCCCAAAGCTTCGGTCGTGGATATCGAAGCAGTGGCGAAGCAGCTCGAGACGTTCCTGAAGAACGTCAGCCGCTCGCTCGAATTCCACGTCGACGAGTCCAGCGGGCGCATGGTGTGCAGCGTGCGCGACGCGGAGACGGGCGACCTGATCCGACAGATCCCGAACGAGGAAGTCCTGCGCATGGCGGAGCTCGCGCATGACGAGACGATCGTCCTGGTGAACGAGCGCGTCTAGTTTACGGAGCGCAACAGCATGGCTGGTATTCAAGCGAACGGCATCGGCTCGGGTCTCGACATCAACAGTCTGGTGTCGCAGCTCGTCACGGCTGAAGCGACCCCGCTGCAACAGCGCATCACGCGCCACGAAGTTGCCGTCACGACCAAAGTCTCCGCGCTCGCTACGCTCAAGGGCGCGCTGGCCGCATTCAAGTCCGCGCTCGAGCCGCTCAAGAGCGTGGACGCGTTCCAGTCGCGGAAGGCGACTTCTGCGGACAACAAGATTTTCACGGTGACCGCCGATACCGATGCGGTTGCCGGCCATTACAACGTCGAAGTCGTGCAGCTCGCCAAGGCGCACCAGCTTGCTTCTCAGCCCTTCCTGGGCGGCAGCACGGCCACTGTGGGCTACGGCTCGCTGGCGATCAGCGTCGGCGACAAGACGTTCAACGTCGACATCAAGCAGGACGCTGCCACGCTCGACGACATCCGCAACGCAATCAACGCCGCCTCCGACAACACCGGAGTGCAGGCGACGTTGCTGAATACTGCCGACGGCTCACGGCTGATCTTGACTGCGAACGCGACGGGCGAGAGCAGCGTGATCAAAGTCGTCGCCAGTGGCGGCGACGGCAATCTGAACAAGCTGAATTACGACCCGCTCTCGCCGCCGGTGCCGCCGGCACCTGGCCTGACGGAGCTCGAACCGGCGCAGAACGCGAAGATCCGCGTCGCCACGTTCGACATCGAGAGCGATACGAACGTCTTCGAGAACGCGATCGACGGTGTGACGATCACCGCCGTGGCCGAGTCGGAGGGCGAAGAGGTTGGCCTGGACGTCGCCTTCGACAAGGGCACCGTCCAGACGCGCATCCAGAAGTTCGTCACCGAATACAATTCGATGCAGGCGGTCCTGGCGAAGCTCGGCAGCTACGACGCTGAAACGAAGACCGGCGGCCCGCTGCTCGGCGACTCGCTGCTGCGCGCGATCGAAACCGAAACGCGTCGCGCGTTGAGCAATCCGGTGAGCGGCACGAGCAGCACGTACACGACGCTAGCGAGTCTCGGCATCACGACGAATGCAACGGGCGCGCTGTCGCTCGACCCGGCGAAGCTGACGAAGGCTCTGGACGCGGATCCGGAAGGCGTCGCGGAGTTGTTCGGCGGGGAGAATGGCGTCGCGGCCCGCTTGTTCAGTCAGCTCGACAGCCGTCTCGCGACTGCCGGCGACATCGAAACTCGCAACACGAGCCTGAAGAAGGAGCTGAAGGGCATCGACAGCGACAAGGAAGCTCTGAACCTGCGGATGGCGCAGGTCGAGACGCGCCTGCGCAAGCAATTCACGGCGCTGGACTCGCTGCTGTCGCAGATGCAGTCGACTTCGAGCTACCTGACGCAGCAGCTGGCGAACATCCCGAAGATCGGCTCGTAACGACCCAAGTCACACTTAAGTACTCGGGTCGGACGCCGTTAAACATCTCAGGAATATCGCTTACGGAGAACGCTGCCATGTCCCACGCCGCAAAACTCGCTGCCTACAGCAGCGCGCAGGCGCATGGTGGAGTGGCCGCTGCTGATCCGCATCGCCTGATCGTGATGCTGATGGATGGCGCGCTGGAGCGCATCGCGACCGCCCGCGGTTGCCTGACTCGCGGCGAGACAGCCGAGAAAGCGCGGCTGATCAATCGCGCCGTTTCGATCATCGGCGAGCTGCGCAGCAGCCTCGATCTCAAGGGCGGCGGCCAGATCGCGACGAACCTCGGCGAGCTCTATGACTACATGTGCCGGCGCCTGCTGAAGGCGACGGCGGACAACCGCGTCGAGATGTTCGACGAGGTTACGAAGCTCCTCACCGAGATCCGCAGCGCGTGGGTCGCGATCCCGAACGAGGCGCGCGCGCGATGAGCGCCCCGATTGCAGATGGCGTGATGGCTGCCACGCACAAGCTCGTGCAGCAGGCCATGACCGGCCAGTGGCAGGAAGTGCCGAAGACGATCCAGGAACGCCGCGACCTGCTCGCGCGCCTCTCGTCCTGCGCGCGCCCCCAGGACCAGCAATGGCTCGACGCCCTCCGCCAGGCGATGAGTGAGTCGGATGCGGCGGTCTCCCAGATGGCACAGGCGGCTAACGTAACTGCGGCGCCTGGTACTGGACCTGTCGAAACCCCGGACGCCGTCGCCACCATCATGGACATGCTCGGCAAGGGACCCTAACGATGTACGAAGGACTCGACACGATCGTTCTCTACGAAGAGCTCGCCTACGAAGACGTGCTCCCCGTCGCCTGGAAGAAGATGCCCGAGCCCTTCGACCCGGCTCTCATCGGCAGCTACGCCGACCGCAACCTGCGGGTCCTGCAGGCGCTGGCCGCGCTCGACGAGCACGGGCAGCCCGAGAAGACCGACGAGAACTCGCCCCATGCCGCGGACATCATGCGGCTGGACATGAAGATCAACCTGCTGCTCGACATAGTCGGTGCGCTGCTGGTCGCCAGCCGGCCGCGGCCGCGTGCTGCTTCGATCCGCTTCAATGCGATCGGCGGCGTCTGGCAGGCCGCTGCTCCATTCCCTGAGTTGGGTAGCCAGGGAATTCTGGAGATCTACGTCCGCGACAGCATCGCGGAGCCGCTGCACCTCGCCGGGCGCATCTCCTCGGTCGGTCCGGACGGGCGGGTGAAGGTGCGATTTGCGGCGCTGAGCGAGAACGTTGCGGACTTGCTGGAGAAGCTCGCGTTCCGGAAGCATCGGCGGCAGGTCGCGGGCATCCGCGCGCCGAAGAAGTAAGCGCAGAAAGCGCAAAACAAGAACAAAAATTGTGAAGTGGTCGTGAGGGTGAGAGCAGAGTCGGGCTGAAGCCCGACCTACAGCGCTTGCACAAGCACCGGCAGTCAGTCTCACAGAGACGCATCAGACTTAGGTCTGATGCGTTTCGGTTTTCCGCAAAGTTGCGCGCGCGCATTTTTCGCAGCGCACGTGCAGCACGAAAAACCCTATGTTTTAAGGCTCCGCGCGCATCTTCCACTAGTGCGCGATCAGTGCTTCCCTTAAGCGTGGCGCCAAATTTCTGGCAGTAGTTCACGGCAAAAAGGCGTTCAGGGAGAGTCTTATAGAGCAACCTACACGGACAGACAGAATGCCGCCAAGACAAGAGCACTCGCGCGACGAGCGCAGGGACCCTGGCATGAATTTGAGCGACACGGCAAGACTCAGAACGCTCACGCTGCAGCGCGCAGTCGTCTATGACGGCGACGCGCAGCGAGCGGAGAGGGTGGCGGACGTCCTGCGGACGTTGGGCCTCGAGCCTCTGCTCATCGATCACAGCGCTCTGATGCGCGCCGTCATCCAGGCGCCGAGCACTCCGCCGGCCCTGCTGATCGGCGACGTCGCGGACGATTGGCGTGAGCTCGGTGCTGCGCTGCGTGCGCAGCTCGCGGATGTTCCGGTCGTCGCATATGGATCGAGCACCGTCGCTGACCAGTTGCTGGCCGCGCTCGGCCCCCGGTTGCAGCGCCTGCAGTTCCCGTTCAAGCACACAGCCCTGGCCGCGGCGCTGCGCGTCCCGGTCGAAGCCGCGCTGGAAGAAGCCGGTGACGTCAACATGCCGACCGGCTCCTCGCCGGCGGTGCGTGAAGTGTCCGCGCTGATCCGCCAGGTCGCGGCCCACGATTCGAGCGTCCTGATCCTCGGCGAGTCGGGCACCGGCAAAGAGCTCGCGGCCCGCGCCATCCACGACGCCAGCCCGCGCCGTCAGCGCCCGTTCGTTGCGATCAACTGCGGCGCCATCCCGGCCGAGCTGCTGGAAAGCGAGCTGTTCGGTCACGAGAAGGGCTCGTTCACCGGTGCGATCGCCGCCCGCAAGGGTCGGTTCGAGATCGCCGAGGGCGGCACGCTGTTCCTCGATGAGATCGGCGACATGAGCCTGCCGATGCAGGTGAAGCTGCTGCGCGTCCTGCAGGAGCGCGTGTTCGAGCGCGTCGGCAATCACACGCCGATCCGCTGCAACGTGCGCATCGTCGCCGCGACCCATCGCAATCTCGAGGACTCGATCGCCCGCGGCGCCTTCCGCGAAGACCTGTTCTATCGCCTCAACGTATTCCCCATCGAGATGCCGGCGCTGCGCACGCGCATCGAGGATCTGCCGCTGCTGGTGCGGGATTTCTCGGATCGCAACGTCGATGCCGGCCGCAGCAAGGTCGAGCTGACTGCCCGCACGATGAAGGTGCTGGGCGCTTACGCCTGGCCGGGCAACGTCCGCGAGCTCGGCAACCTGATCGAGCGCATGTCGATCCTGTGCCCGAACCGCCGCGTCGACGTCGCCGATCTGCCGCTCAAGTATCGGCCGGCTGCGCTCCTGGCCCAACTGAACCTCGATGCGATCCCGGACGAGCTGCCCCAGATCGACGAGGCCGAAGAAGCAGAAGAGATCGAAGCGATCGACGAGAGCGGTGTCATCGCGATGCTAACCGAGCAGGATCCCAACGAAACCGTCGTGCAGCTTCCGGCCGAAGGCCTGGACCTGCGCGACCACCTGTTCTCGATCGAGCGCGGACTGATCCAGCAGGCGCTGAGCCGCTCCGGCGGCACGGTCGCCCACGCCGCGCGGCTGCTCAAGCTGCGCCGCACGACCCTGGTCGAAAAGCTCCGCAAGTTCCAGATGCTGAATGAAGCGGCGGCGTCAGAGGTTTGACGCCAGGGCTGGGGTACTGGCCTGTAGGTCGGGCTTCAGCCCGACTCCGCACGGATTGTCGGGCTAAAGCCCGACCTACAGTTCAAAACCCTGTGACCGGTTCCTCAGGATCGCCTGCCCAGACCCCCGGACCCTGTTACTGGAACAGAACTTGCTCCCTTACTGGCCACTATGGGCGTGATCTCACGAATGGCTGACTACGGACGAGAGGGCGAAGCGGCTGCTTCCACCTCCGCCGCGAGCATCCATGCGCCGCTCCCGGCCGATCTCATTGCCACCGCCGAGGTTTCGCGCCGCCTGGCCGAACTGGCGCGGCGGGTCGCAGCCAGCGACTGCACCGTGCTGATAGCGGGCGAGTCGGGCACGGGCAAGGAAGTGCTGGCGCGCTTCATTCATCGCAACTCGCCGCGCGCCGATCGTGCCTTCGTGGCCGTCAACTGCGCCGCGATTCCCGAGAACATGCTCGAAGCGATCCTGTTCGGCTATGAGCGCGGCGCCTTTACCGGCGCGCACGCTGCGCATCCCGGCAAGTTCGAGCAGGCGCAGGGCGGCACGCTGCTGCTCGACGAAGTGACCGAGATGCCGCTCGGTCTGCAAGCGAAGCTCCTGCGAGTCCTGCAGGAACGCGAAGTCGAACGTCTCGGCGGCCGCGTGCCCGTGGCGCTCGATGTGCGCGTGCTGGCCACCACGAACCGCAACCTCCGCGCCGAAGTCGCTGCCGGACGGTTCCGCGAGGACCTGTACTACCGCTTGAACGTGTTTCCCCTGACGACCGCGCCGCTGCGCGAGCGTCGTGACGATGTGCTGCCGCTCGCGATGCACGTGCTCAACGCGCGTTGCCGCCCCGGCGAGAAGATCCCCGCTCTGAGCGCCGAAGCTGCGCACGTCCTGCTCACGCACGCGTGGCCGGGCAATGTGCGCGAGCTCGACAACGTCATGCAGCGCGCGCTCATCCTGGCCAGCGGTCCTGTGATCCAGGCCGAGAACATTCATATCGAAGCTGCGAGCGATCCGGTGCCGAGCACGGCGCAGAGCGCGCCTTCCGGTGCGCTGTCCGAATCCGTATCCGCCGCCGAGCGCGATCTGATCCTCGAAGCCCTGCGCACCGACAACAGCAATCGCCAGGCCATGGCGAAGCGTCTCGGCATCAGCCCGCGCACCTTGCGCTACAAGCTCGCCAAGCTGCGCGAAGCCGGCGTCGAAGTTTGAGGGATTAACGAATGTCCAACGTGCAAGTCGATGCAGTCCTCGCCCAGATCCGCGCCATGCAATCGC
>DATENH010000269.1:0-26161 GCA_035275145.1 Steroidobacteraceae bacterium
TTCGCCTGCCACCGCTTCGGTCGAGCCGAGGTAGTACTTCACGTAGTACACGAGGCCCGAGCACACCAGCATGTTCGCGAAGCTGAAGAAGCCGATGCCGGCGATGATCTGCAGGAACGGCACGTTCTTCGCCACCATGCGCAGCAGCTCGCTGACCGGCGGCGGCTGCTCTTGCGCGTGAGTGATCGAGGAATCTTCGCGCGTCGCGAGGAACGTCACGATGGTGAACACGGTTGCGAGTGCAGCCAGCACTGCAGTCGCGCCAAAGTAGCCGGTAGTGCGGCCGCCGCTGGTGAAGAACGTGACCAGACGCGGCGTGAAATAGCTGACGACTGCGGTGCCGAGGAACGCGAAGATCATGCGGGTGCCCGCGAGCCAGTTACGCTGCATCGAATCGCGCGTCATCGTGGCCATCATCGCGCTGTACGGAATGTTCACCAGCCCATACATCGTGCGGAACAGGATCTGGGTCGCGAACGCATAGGCGATCAGCGCCGCGCCTGCCAGTCCGGTGGGAGCGAACATCAAGGTGAAGCTCACGGCCAGTGGAATGCTGCCGAACAGGAGGAACGGTCGATACTTGCCCCAGCGCGTGCGCGTGCGATTCGCGAAGATGCCGATGGCCGGATCGACCAGGCCGTCCCAGGTCAGAGACAGAAAGGTGATCATTCCGGCGAGTGCCCCGCTCAGCCCGAGCACGTCCGTGTAGTAGTACGTGAGGAACAGCTGCAGCGAGAACCAGTAGAAGTTGAAGCCGAAATCGCCGATGCCGTAACCGAGCACGCGCGGCAACGGGATGCGGTCGGCGCTCGACGGCTCGGTCGCCGAGCTCGCTTGCGGTTCAGTTACGGTGTCTACGTTGGTTGCCATCAGAGGTCGTCCTCGAAGGTCGAGTGCTCGATCGGGGCGCGGTCGTCCATCGGTGCGATCCAGTTGAAGGGACGCGTGGCACGGATATCGGCTGCGGAGCTGCCGACATGCAGGCGATATTTGCCGGGCGTCGTGATCCACGCGCTCCTGTGCACGTCGTACCAGGCAAGGTCATGCGTGTTCAGCGTGAAGCGCACGATCTGCGATTCCCCCGGGGCCAGCTCAACCTTGTGGAATCCCTTCAGTTCTTTCACCGGCCGGACGACATCCTGCGTCACCTCGTCGCCGACGTACAGCTGCACCGTCTCCCGGCCCGGCATCGTGCCGGTATTGCTGACTTCGAGGCTGACGTGGATCGGCTGGCCGGCGAGGACGTCGTCCGGTGCGCGCAGGTTCGCGTACTCGAAGGTCGTGTAGGACAGGCCGTGACCGAACGGAAACAGCGGCTCGATCCGCTTCTTCTCGTAGTAGCGATAACCGACGAACACGCCTTCGCCGTAGTGCGCATCGCGGCCGTTGGAATAGTACAGGTAGCTCGGATTGTCTTCGAGCCGGCGCGGGAAGGTGAGCGGCAGTTTTCCGCAGGGGTTTGTCATGCCGAGCAGGACTTCGGCAACTGCGCGCGCACCTTCCTGTCCGGGCAGCCACGCTTCCACGACTGCGCTGACGCGCTCGATCCATGGCAAGCGCAGCGGTGCGCCGTTGTTCAGCACGACGACCGTGCGCGGGTTCACCGCAGCGATGGCTTCGACGAGCTCGTTCTGCGGCCCGTACAGCTCCATGTCGCGGCGATCTGCGCCTTCGGTCTCCGAGGTGGTGGAGACGCCGACGAAGACGATCGCAACGTCGGCGTTGCGCGCGATGCGGACGGCCTCGTCGATCGTGCCGGCCGGCGGCCGGATGCCGAAGCGGAACAGGTGAAACGCCAGCGTGCCGCTGACGTAGTCGAGCTGAAGCGGATAGCCGCGGCCCGCGCGCAGCTCGAGCTGCACGACGCGCATTGGAATCGGAAACAATTCAGCACCCGCCGGCGGCCGAGTCGGCGTCTCGTCGTCGATGATGCGCACGCCGTCGATCGTCAGCACTGCGCTGCCGACCTGCGTCAGGCTGAATTCGTACGTCCCCGACTTCGGCGGCCAGAAGTAGCCGGTCCAGCGAGCGGAGATCGGATCCTCCTGCGCAGCCGTCAGGCCCTCGCCGAGGCTGAGCTTGTTGAAGTACGTGTCGACGCCGGCGCTCGCAGGCTTGCCGGCGAACTTCGCGTTGGCATAGATCGCGTACTGCAAGCCCTGCACGTCGCGTGTCGAGGTCGTGCTCAACAAGCGGCTGTCCGCCGCGGGTGTTACCAGCTCGTTGTCGACGCCTTGCGCGTACTCGACGTGCATGCCGGACAACTCGCGCAGGCTTTCGAGCGCAGTGACGACGCGTGACGGGATCACGTTGGCGCTGCCGCCGCCTTGAATGATCGCCGCGTCCGCATTTGGGCCGATCACTGCAATCGAGCGGACGCGCTCACGGGACAGCGGCAGGATTTGATCGTCGTTCTTCAGCAGCGTGATGCTCTCGCGCGCGACATCGACAGCAAGGCCGTGATGTCGATCGCTGCCGAGCTCGCCCGCAGGACGACGGACAGCGTCCATGACTCCGGTGCGGAACAGGGTGCGAAGGACGCGCCGCACGTTGTCGTTGAGCTGCTCGATGTCGACCTGCGCATTACGGATCGCGCGGACCAGCATCTCGCCGTAGTAGCGCGCCGGGCCCGGCATCTCCAGATCGAGACCTGCGTTCGCCGCTTCGACCGTCGTATGAATCGCGCTCCAGTCCGACATCACCAGGCCGTCGAAGCCCCACTCGCGCTTCAGCACGTTCGTGAGCAGCCGGCGGTTCTCGGTCATGAACACGCCGTTGAGGCGGTTGTACGAGCTCATCATCGTCCACGGCTGCGCCTGGCGCACGATCATCTCGAACGGCGCGAGATAGATCTCGCGCAGCGTGCGCTCGTCGACGTTCGAGCTGCCGGTGCGTCGCTGCCGCTCCTGCTCATTCGCAACGAAATGCTTGACCGACGCGCCGACGCCTTCGCTCTGCAGCCCGCGCACGAAGGCCGTGCCGACGATGCCGCTCAACAGCGGATCTTCCGAATACGTTTCGAAATTGCGGCCGGCGAGCGGATTGCGCTGGATGTTGACGTTGGGGCCGAGCAGCACGTGCACGCCGAGCGCGCGCGCCTCGCGACCGATCGCCGCGGCTGCGCTCGAAATGAGCTGTGGATTCCAGGTCGCTGCCATCGCTACGCCAGTTGGAAATGCGGTGGCAGCATCACCGCGCGTCGAGCGCACGCCGTTCGGGCCGTCAGCAAAGCGCATCGCCGGAATACCGAGCCGCGGCACTGCCATCGTCGAGAAATTATCGGCGCCGGCGACGAGCGCACACTTCTCTTTCAGTGTGAGACGCACGAGCAGATCGGCGACGCGATGCTCGAGCGCAGCTGCTGAATTCTTGTAGAGCGGGAGCGTGCGCGCCGGCGCGGTTGCTGCTGCGAGCTCGTCCTGGGCGATGCGCGTTTGCATTGGGATTATGCGTGCCTGGTTGCGCAAGCAATAGAAGTGACCGGAGCGCGATCATGGGCGAAGTCGCGTGCGATTGGAACTGCGCAAACACTGGAATTTACGCTGAAAGCGCTTTCATTTTCGGCGCGTGGCACTCGCGCAGATTTCCCGGCGCGCAACGGCCACTTCTGCGATGTTGCCGGACGCTGACGCCGGACCCCGACGAAAAATTTCTGCGCTGATCCGCATGCTAGCGCTCACATCTTGCCTGAAAGCGCTTTCTGCTCGCGGCCGACCAAAACATTTTCGTGAAAGCGCTTTCTTGTCGGCACTTTCGTTGACACGTCACTTGCGCGGTGCGCAGACTCGAATCAGACGAGTGAATTGCTCGATGAGCAGCGCGCACAACGCGCGAGCACACTCGCAGTCAGACAGTACGAGCGATGGCACAACAGGGGGACAGAATGTCAGCCAACGAAGTGGGTCTGCGAGCTCGCCGATCGGCGCTGTTGAGCGCGGCGATTTCTTCGTGTCTAACGATGAGTGTCTACGCCGCACCAGCGGCACAACCGGCGGCGCCGGCGAGCACGTCCACCGAGCCCCTCGAGGAAGTGATCGTCACCGGCTTCCGGGCCTCGCTGGCCGACGCGCTCCAGAACAAGCGCGAGTCCACTCAGATCATCGAGTCGGTGTCTGCCGAGGACATCGGCAAGTTCCCCGATCAGAACGTGGCCGAGTCGCTGCAGCGCCTGCCCGGCATCTCGATCGATCGCTCCAACGGCCAGGGCACGAAGGCGCGCATCCGTGGCCTCGATCAGAACGTGACGCTGCTCAATGACGATATCTTCATGAGCGGCCTCGAGCTGTACACGCAGGGCGAAGGCAACGTCCGCAAAGCGGACTCGCTCGAAGGCATTCCGTCCGAGCTGCTCGGCGGCATCGACGTCTACAAGTCGCCGAACGCCTCGCAGAGCGAGAGCGGTCTCGGCGGCATCATCAATCTGAAGACGCGCAGCCCGTTCTCCTTCGGCGACGGCACGACGATCGCCGGCAACCTGCGCTATGCCGACAGCGGCGAGGGCTGGGAGCCGCTCGGCGCGCTGGTGATGAGCCATCAGTTCAACGAGCGCCTGGCTGTCATGGCCTCCGTGTCCTACGACAAGCAGCAGTTCCAGACCGACGTGCTCGGCGGTCAGAACCGCGGCAACTGGCGCCTCTCGAATCGCAATGACCGCACGACGGTCCCGCAGAATTACTTCGCGCCCGAATATCGTTACGCGACCGATCGTGACGAGGAGCGCGAGCGTTTGGGCGCGTCGGTCGCCGTGGCCTTTCGTCCGACCGAAACCACCGAGCTCGAAGCGATGTGGTTCCACTCCGACCTCTCAATCCTGACCGAGGAAGGTTCGGTAAAGTTTCCGTTCGCGACGGAAGGTGGCGCACTGGTCACCAACGATCCGAGTCACCCCTTCGAGATCGACCCGAACGGTGTGCTGATCCGCGGCACGATCACTGCGAATTCGGCGGAAGCGATTTCCTTCGTCAAGAACACCGATATCAACTCGGACAACTTCCAGCTCAAGTTCAAGTGGGACAATGGCGGTGCGTTGCGCGCCAGCGCCGCGGCTGCGTATTCCAAAGCGGACCAGGACAGCGCCAGCGCCAACAACGATGTGCGCTACACCGCGTACACCGTGCGTGGCCAGAACGGCGTCGGCTTCGCCCCGAATGCCAGCGCGCCGCCGAACTACCAGTTCACCTATCTGAACAACAACGGCACGCTGCCGAGCTTCGAGCTCGTCGGCAACCAGGATCTCTACACCAATCCCAACAACGGCTTCTTCAAGTCGCACTGGGCCTTTGCCGACACGACCGAGGCCGAGAACTGGGCGGTGCGCGGCGACCTGCAGTGGGATCCGGAGTTCATCGAATCCGGGGCCGTGAGCTTCAGCGGCGGACTGCGGCTCGCGAATCGCAAGATCGATTACGAATTCGGGCGCTACCTGGCCGACTACTCCGGCAAGGGCGAGCTGGACGGCTCGCAGTTCGGTCAGAACTGGACGCCGTTCGGCTATTTCCAGGACGGCGCCATCGGCTTCAAGTCCTGCGAAATCCCAGCGTCGGCGGGCGCGAATTTCCGCTTCGCTCCGTGCGAGCGCTTCGGCAACTCGCCGGCGCTGATCACGCCGTATCAGACCTTCACGGGCACCCCCGGCCGGGTCGAGACCATCAACAGTTTCTGGGCTGACGGCCACATCACGGGCAACAGCGTGATGGTGAACAACCGCTCGCAGATGTCCAATGCGCGGGCGTGGATCCAGTCTCTGTACCCGGACACTCCGTTCTCATTCTTCCCGTCGCCGCTTGAGACGTTCAAGGTCCAAGAGAAGACGACGTCGGGCTACCTGATGGCCGACGCCGGCAAACCCGGCGACCGCTATCACATCAACGTCGGCGCGCGCGTGATTCACACCGAGCTCACCGTCGACCAGAACGCCGCCTCGAACCCGAACCCCACGTTCTGGGGCACGGACAGCTGGAACGGCGTGCTGAAGGACTTCTCGACCATCAAGAACGATCGCAGCTACACCGACATCCTGCCGAGCGCAAACCTCGTGCTGGACGTGACGGACGAGAGCAAGGTGCGGTTCTCGGCGGCGCGGGTCATGGCTCGCCAGGATCTGTTCCAGCTCGGCCGCGGCTTCGAGCAGAACTTCACCCGTGATCCAACTACCGACAAGTTCCGGTTCACGAACGGCAGCACCGGCAACCCGGAACTCGATCCGTATCGCGCCTCGCAGTTCGATCTGAGCTACGAGTGGTACTTCGGCGGTCAGGGATTGGTCGCAGTGACGCCTTTCTGGAAAGAGGTCGACTCGTTCATCGTGGTCGAGACGCAGTCGATCTTCGTTAACGACCAGGCCGGCGGTCGCGCAGGTCCCGTGTCGGTGCCGGTCAACGGCCAGGGCGGTAACATCAAGGGTATCGAGCTGTCCGGTCAGTACGCCTTCGGCTCCGGTTTCGGCTTCACCGCCAATTACACGTACTCGGACTCCGAATCGGGATTCCACAACGACGTCGACTCGACGCTGCCGATCCCCGGTGTGCCGGAGAACGCTTTCAACGCCACGGTCTACTATCAGAACTATGGCTTCGAAGCGCGCTTGTCTTACGGCTGGCGCGACAAGTCGTTCGACAGCAATTTCGGCTTCGCGGATCAGACCTTCGATGCGGCCGGCACCGGAACGGACATCACCCGGACGTACGGCATCTGGAATCGCTCTTACTACCAGATCGACGCGCAGCTCGCCTACCAGTTCAGCGACCGGCTCGGCGTGACGCTCGAAGCGATCAACCTGACCGAGGAGGACCAGAGCCAGTATCTGCAGTACGAGAATCTGCCGTTCACCTTCGAGTCGGGTTCGAGGCGCATACTGTTCGGCATCCGCGGCAACTTCTGAGCAGTCCATGCAAACCGACGGTCGTATCAAGCGAATTGCGATCGTCGGTGGAGGCACAGCGGGCTGGATCGCCGCGAGCGCGTTGGCCAGGAAGGTCGGGCGCACGTGTTCGATCCAGCTCATCGAGTCGCCCGACATTCCGACGATCGGCGTCGGCGAGGCGACGATCCCCGGGATCATCGACTTTCTCCGGTTCCTCGGGATCGACCAGCAGGATTTCATGCGCCATACGCAGGCGACGATCAAGCTGGCGATCCGCTTCGTCGACTGGCATCACCTCGGCCATCGCTATTGGCATCCGTTCGGCCCGTTCGGCGTGTTCGTCGATCGGCTGCCGTTCTATCACTTCTGGCACAAGGCGCGCGCCGAGCAGCTGAACGTCGACCTCAGTCACTTCAGTCTCGAGATTGCGATGGCCGAGCAGAACAAGTTCATCTTCCCGGGCAACTCGCTCGGCCTCGCGCCGAATCTCAAATACGCGCTGCATTTCGACGCCGGGCTGGTGGCGAGATATCTGCGCGCGTACGCCGAGCAAGCCGGCGTCGTGCGCCTGGAGCGCTCGGTCACGGGCGTCACGCGGCGCGCCGACGGCTTCATCGACGAGATCGTCTTCAAGGAAGGCGATCGCTTGAAGGCCGACCTCTACATCGACTGCACCGGTTTCCGCGGCCTGCTGATCGAAGGTGCGATGCAGACCGGCTACGTCGACTGGAGCAAGTACCTGCCGAACAATCGCGCGGTTGCGATGCAGGTGCCGAACGTGATTCCGCGCACGCCGTACCTCAGGGCGACTGCGCGCGCCGCAGGATGGCAGTGGCGCATTCCGCTGCAACATCGTATCGGCACCGGCTATGTGTACTCGAGCGAGCACATCAGCGACGAAGACGCGCTGCGCGACTTGCTGAGCATGCCCGAGAACGGCAACCCGTTGACCGAGCCGCGCGTCATTCGCTTCACGACCGGCCGTCGCAAAAAATTCTGGAACGGCAACTGCGTCGCTCTCGGCCTCGGCTCGGGATTCATCGAGCCGCTCGAGTCCACGAGCATTCACCTGATCTGCTCGGGCGTGTATGCGTTGCTGGACCACTTCCCCGACGCCACCTTCGATCCGGTCAACATCGCGCACTACAACGAGCAGGTGATCGAAGAGTTCGAGCGCGTGCGCGACTTCATCGTCCTGCACTATTGCACCACCCAGCGGACGGACACTCCCTACTGGCAGGAGCGACAGAAGACGGAGCTGCCAGACGACCTGGCCGAGCGGATGGAGGTCTACAAGCGCACCGGCCGCATCTTCCAGAAGCGTCACGAGATGTTCGTCGAGCTCAGCTGGTTCTTCGTCATGCACGGGATGGGGCTGCGACCGCAGTCCTACGATCCGCTCGTGGAGGCCTCGGATTGGCAGGCAGTCATGCAGGTCATGCAGTCGATGAAGCAGAAGGTCGCTGCCGAAGTGGCCGCCTGCCCGACGCATGACAGTTTCTTCCCCGAGCAACCCGAAGCGGCCGCACCGGCTCCCGGCTGGGTGCAGCGCCGCCAGGCAGTTTGAGCGACCAGCGGGCCGCGGGGCGCCGGCACACATACCCCCACGGTGCCGGCGCCTTTTCCACCGATCGTTCTTGCGCAAATTCGCGCGCAACCCAAGCTTGTCACTCGCACCGTCGACGGCGCTGCTTGCACCACGACGTTCATCGCCGCAGCGACCGGCGTTCGTGCTGTATCCACTGTTTTGCGTGCACGAGACAAACGTCCGGATCGGCATGACATAAGCGACAAGTCGCCGACTTGCGCGACATGCCCGATCGCTTGATCCGCCCGAGGCATAGCACTCTTTTCTGAGCACGCGCTCAGACGCTCCCGGAAATCGTCGGCGGAACTGCGGCGTATGCAATTGCAAGCGAACAACACGGTGCGTGACGCGCGCGAGTCGCCTCTTTTCCGAGCGCCGCTGCGAAATTCGCAATCGTAGTTTTATGTCCATAGCAGCGGTGCTACCGTCCGCGGGCCTACGAAAAATCACGGCGCTCGCACGAAGCGCTTCGGGTGATGCGCCAAGACGTCAAAAGGAGAAGGGGATATGAGTTCGCAGCTCAGGATTTCACGCACGCTATTGGCTCTCGCTGTGGGAATAGGTTTGTCGAGCGGCGCTGCAATCGCTCAGGACAAAGCCGCGGCGAAGGTTCAGCTTCCGCAACAGGTCGTGGCGACCGGCGAGGGGGACGCAGCGGCTGCAGCCGCGACGCCGACCCAAGAGCAACTCAACAAACAGCTGGCGAAGATGACCAGCGAATCGGACGCAGCGTTGACCATCGAGCGCCGTGCCGACGGCGTCGAGGCAGTCAATCTCGAAGGGCAGTTCATGAGCGTCGCGATCGCGACTCCCGCCGCGAACGGCGGGTACGTGCTCGGCTGCGCGACCGGCGAGTCCGCCGTCGAGCATGCGAAGCACGCGCAGAACGTCGCGGCTGGCAAGGAACCGAAGACGTTGCTGCGCCCGGTACCGAAGCAGCAGCCGGTCCTCGAGGAGAAGTAAGCCATGCGCACCTTCATCTATAGCGTGGTCGCCGCTGCGACCATGGCGCTGGCTGGCGTCTCTTCGGCGTTCGCTCAGGGCCACATCATCATCGTCAATGCCAATGCTCCGGGAGTCGGCTTCAACGATCCGACGGTGGCCGCGCCGGTCGGCGGCAATCCGGGCACGACGAAGGGCGAGCAGCGCCTCAACGTATTCGCGTTCGCAGCGAACATCTGGGAACAGGTGTTGCAGCCGCGGACCGATATCTTCGTGATCGCGCAGTTCGCGCCGCTCGGCGCAAACGTGCTCGGTTCGGCCGGTGCGACGTTCGTGTTCCGCAACTTCCCGGGCGCTGAGTACCCGGACACCTGGTATACGTCGGCAGAGGCGGATCACCTGGCCGGTGTGGACCAGAATCCGGGGTTCGCAGACATCCAGGCGCAGTTCTCCTCGGACTTCGACTTCTACTTCGGGTTCGACAACAACGAGGGCGTGAAGGTCGACCTGCTGCCCGTCGTGCTGCACGAGCTGGGTCACGGTCTCGGGTTCGCGAACTTCGCCAACGAAGCGACCGGCACGCTGCTGCAGAATGGCAAGGACATCTATTCGCAGTACACGCTCGACGTCACGACGAACAAGTTGTGGAACGACATGACGAATGAGGAGCGCCAGGCCTCGGCGATCAACGTTCGCAAGGTGTCGTGGAGCGGCATCAATGTGCAGAAGGACGTCCCGGGGGTGCTGTCGCCGGGTGAGCCGTTCGCACGCATCAACGGTGCGACTCCGCAGCTCCTGTCATTCGGCACGGCGGCGTTCGGCAATCCGCTGACGCCTGCCGGTGTGACGGGCGATGTGGTCGTCGGCCTGGATGCCGCGATTCCGGTGACCAGCCCGACCACGACCGACGGTTGCAGTCCGTTCACCAACGCTGCCGAGGTTGCCGGCAAGATCGCGCTCGTCGATCGCGGCACCTGCGGCTTCGTCGTCAAGGTGAAGAATGCGCAGGACGCCGGCGCGATTGCCGTCATGGTTGCCGACAACGTGTTGGCCGATCCGCCCGCCGGACTCGGCGGCGCCGATCCGACGATCACGATTCCGTCGGGCCGCATTACGCTGCCGGCCGGCAACGCGATCAAGACGGCGCTGACCACGGGGCCGGTGAACGTCACGCTGGGTCTCGACATGTCGATCCTGGCGGGCACCGATCGGGTCAAGGGCCTGATGATGGTCGCGGCGCTGAATCCGGTGGCGCTCGGCTCGTCGATTTCGCACTGGGACACCGCGGCAACGCGCAACCAGCTGATGGAGCCGGCGATCAACGTCGACCTGACCTCGTCGGTGACACCGCCGGAGGATCTGACGTCCTCGCAGATGACGGACATCGGTTGGTTCTCGGACCGTGACGGCGTGCCCGACGGCGTCGACAGCTGCATCGGTTCCGATACGAAAACGACGGTCGTCATCAAAGGTTGCAACTCGAAGGCGGGCAACGACGTCCAGGCGAACGGCTGCACCGTCGCCGACGACATCAATCAGTGCCAGATCGACTTCGCGGGCAAGCCGCTGCATCAGCTCGCTTGTGCGATCACCAAGGCAGAGCGCCTGCGCAAGGCAGGGATCATCACGACGAAGGAAGCGGCGGGGATTCTGACCTGCTCGATTCTGACGCTCGGCCGCTGACGCGGTATCGATCGAGTGACTCGGAGGGCTCCCGGCGCAAGTCGGGGGCCCTCACTTTTTGCGGGCCGGTGTCTTGCGTTTCTTCGCGATCTTCTTCAACCCCGCGCGCTGCGCGACCTCGACCGATTTCCGCGCCCACCGCGTCAGGTCCTCCGCCTCTTCGATCACATCCACCGGCACCTGGAAGTACCCGAGACTCGGCTGCCCCGGAAACGGCATGAACGCCTTCATCCCGCGCGACACGTAGTCGTCGCGATTCGCATCGTCGACCTTGAAGTACAGCACGTCGTCATCGATCAGCGCGAAGAACCAATCGCCGCTGTAGAGGCCGAGTCCGCCGAACATCCGGCGCGTGCTGAGCGCAGGCAGGGTCGTGAGCTGCTCGATGATGTATGTGCGATAGCCTTCAGAGACTGACATACTGCGCGCCTTTTCCGGGGCCGCCATTGTAGAGGAGAGCGGTATGACGAAGTCGATCCTTGGCTCCATCGCTGGTGCAGTCGCGTGTCTGGCTGCAGCAGCCGCCTTCGCGCAGGCGCCTGCCGAGGTCTCACTGACTCGCATCGATTGCGCCAGCAGCAACGGTCCCGCCGACATAGCCCGTTTCTCCGACACGATGGCGTACGAGGGCAAGAAGCTGCAGCTCACTGCCAGCTGCTATCTCATCCGCCATGCAGATCACTACATGATCTGGGACACGGGATATCCGGTAACTGCTGCCACGCCGAACGGCCCAACCGTCAAGATCACTCTCGTCGATCAGCTCGCGCAGCTGAAGATCAAGCCCGAGCAGATCGAGTATGTCGGTATCAGCCACTACCACGGCGATCACACCGGCCAGGCAGCTTCGTTCCCGCAAGCGACTTTGCTGATTGGCCAAGGCGACTGGGACGTGCTCAAGGGTCCGACGCCGTCGGGCACGACGAACGCGGCACCGCTCAAGCATTGGCTCGATGGCGACGGCAAGTCCGAGCCCGTCGCGAAAGACAAAGACGTATTCGGCGACGGCACTGTCGTCATGCTCGACATGCCCGGACACACGCCGGGCCATCACAGCTTGCTGGTGAAGCTCAAAGAGAAGGGCAACGTGTTGCTCACGGGCGATCAGGCTCACTTCCGCGAGAACTACGACAACAACGGCGTGCCGACCTTCAACTTCAATCGCGCCGACACGCTCGCGTCGTTCGACCGCTTCAAGCAGCTCGCGAAGGCGCTGAACGCCACCGTGATCATCCAGCACGATCCGCGCGACATCGACAAGCTTCCGGCATTTCCCGCGGCGGCGAAATGATCGAGACGGCGCGCAACGAGGATCTGCAGGAGATACTCCAGCTGCTGCGAACGCAGTTGGAGGAGCACGACATCGTGCTCACTTCGCAGGCACTCGAGCGCGCCACGCGCGGATTGGTCGAGGATCATTCGCTCGGGCGGATTCTCACTGCGCGGCTCGAAGGTGAGCTCGTCGGCGTCGCGGTCGTCTCATTCTTATGGACGCTGGAGCACGGCGGTCCCGCTGCCTGGCTCGACGAGGTGTACGTCTTGCCCTCGCGTCGCGGCCAGGGCATCGGTAAGCAACTCATCGAGGCGGCGATGCAGATCGCGAGCGAGAGCGGCTGCATCGCGCTCGATCTCGAAGTCGACGCCGGCCACGAAGCGGCGGAACGGCTCTATCAGCGAATGGACTTCAGGCGTCACCGCCGCGTGCGCTGGGTGCGCATGCTGGATCGCTGAGGTCGGCACGCGCGGATCGCGCGAGCACAATCGGCCAACTTGCCTGAGTCGAGCCCCGCGCGGGTGGGCAATGCGCGTCGTATTCTCCGCCGCATGCCAAACACCGAATCGACTCTGGTTGCTTCCGACACCCTCCACGGCAGCGCTCGCCGGCCGCTGAAGACGATCGTCTTCGCTGGCCTGGTCGCAGGCGCACTCGATATCACGTACGCATTCATCATCTGGGGACTGCGCGGCGTCTCGCCGATTCGCATCGGTCAGAGCGTTGCGTCGGGACTGCTGGGTCGTGAAGCAGCAGTGGGTGGGGGCACGGCGACCGGACTATTCGGTCTGCTGCTGCATTTCACCATGGCGATCATCATCGCAGCGATCTACTACACGGCCGCGCGCAACATTCGATTGCTCGTCGATCGCGCCGTGCCATGCGGCATCGCGTTCGGCCTCGTGGCGTACGGCGTGATGAACTACGTCGTCATGCCACTCTCGGCGATCGGCGTCGTAGGCGACGGCGGTCCCGCGTACATCAGGATCACCGGCATCCTCGTGCACATGTTCCTGATCGGGTTGCCGATCGCGCTGTTCACGCGCCGCGACTTGCGCTGAGTCAGCTAGACTCGCGGCATGCAAGCTCGACACGCAGTGGTCAAAGCCGCACTCCTGTTCGTGGGTGTCCTGTTCTCGGCCGCCTCCTGGGCACAACAGCCGGTGACCGGTTACGCCCCGGTGAACGGCCTCAAGATGTACTACGAGATTCACGGCAAGGGCGAGCCGCTCGTCCTGCTGCATGGCTCGTTCATGACGCTCACGAACTTCAACTGGCCGGAAATGATCGCGGCGCTCTCGAAATCGAGACAAGTCATTGCCGTCGAGATGCAGGGGCACGGCCGCACCGCCGACATCAGCCGCGATTTCAGCTACGACAATCTGGCGGATGACATCGCAGCGTTACTCGACTACCTCAAGATCGAGAAGGCCGACGTCGTCGGCTACAGCATGGGTGCCAGCGTCGCGCTGAACATGGCGATCCGCCATCCGAGCCAGGTGCGCAAAGTGGTCAGCATCTCGGGTGTGTTCCGTGCCAACGGCTGGGTGCAAGAGATCCTCGATGCATACCCGCACTTCACGGCGGAAGCTTTCAAGGGCTCGCCGATCGAAGTCGAGTACAAGAAGCTCAGCCCGACACCGAACGAATTCCCGACCTTCATCCGGCGCGCGATCTCGATGGACTTGAAACCCTACGATTTCGGCGCCGAGAAGCTCAAGGCGACGCCAGCGCCGATGTTCTTCATCCACGGCGATGCGGATGGTGTGAGGCTGGAACACATCGCCGAGATGTACCGGCTGAAGGGCGACGAGATCATGGGCGACATGCGTCCGCGCAGCGCATCGCGCCTGGCCGTCTTGCCCGACACGACCCACGTCACGTTGATGCAGAAGATCGACCTCATCGCGCCGATGATCAACGATTTCCTGGACGCCAGGCCCGCGACGAAGTAGCGGTTCCTGCCGCTTTTTGGCCGGTTGCTGTGGCCAGAGCATGGACAGCGTGTCAGATGATCCGGCTTCAGGGAACGAAACGCCGCAGCGAGACACTCAATCCGCAGGAGGAACTGCACATGGCATCCATCCGCTACATCGTCAGCGACGTCGACCGTTGCGCCGAATTCTATCGGGATCGGCTCGAGTTCAAGGTCGACATGCACAACCCTGGCAAGTTCGCGGCGCTCGAGCGGGACGACCTCACGCTCTACCTCAGCGCGCCGGGAGCGGGCAGCGGCGGCACCGCCGGCGGCAATCCGCAGCCCGGCGGATGGAACCGCCTGATGCTGGTGACTGATGATATCGACGCGCTCATCGGCCGCTTGCGCCAGGCCGGCGTCAAATTCCGTGGAGAAATGAGCGAGGCCGGTGCTGGTCGCGCAAGGTTGGTAGAGGATCCGTCGGGCAACCTCGTCGAACTGTTCGAGTTCAAGAAGGACAGGGCAAGAGCCAAGTGACCTCATGTCGATCACGCTCGACCACACCATCGTGCGGGCACACGACCCGCAGCAGACGACTCGATTCCTGGCGCAGCTGCTGGGGCTCGACCCGCCTCGCCAACTGGGACCGTTTACTGTCCTGCAGGTGGGCCCGACGTCGCTGGATTTCGTGCAGACGGACGACGAGATCCGGCCGCGCCATTTCGCGTTCCTGGTCGAGGCAATCACCCGGCCCTACGGAAGCAGGGGGTGCGAAGCCGAGCACCCCCATCCATTGCTTGCTTGCGGTGATTGAGTGGCCGGCGCATGAATTCCGCGAGCGCCTACGAAAAACACGCGCTTCGATTTCTCGATCTGCGAGAGCAAGGTTCCACCGGCGCAGGCATCGTCGCGCAGTGGGCTCGAGAGCTGCCGGCCGGCACCGATGTCATCGAGATCGCGTGCGGCGGCGGGTATCCGGTCAGCCGCGTACTGGTGGAGACCGGCCTCGATCTCTGGGCCATCGACGCGTCTCCCACCTTGCTCGAACGCTTCCGTTCGCGATTCCCCGGTGTTCCGACTCAGTGCTCGCTCGCGCTGGAGTCCGATTACTTCGGGCGAAAGTTTGGTGCAGCCATAGCCATTGGACTGCTCTTCCTCCTGGAAGAGTCGGAGCAGGTCGCCTTGCTGCACCGGGTCTCGGAAGTCCTGTTGCCTGACGGTCGCTTTCTTTTCACTGCGCCGATCGAGATCGGGAAATGGCGAGACACCGGCACCGGCGCCGAGTGTCGCTCGCTCGGTAGAGCCAGGTACGTCGAGATTCTGGAGAGCGCTGGGTTCTGCGTCATCGACACGCATGTCGATGAAGGGAAGAACAACCACTACGACGTGCGGAAGGTCGGCGTCACGCGCTAATTCGAATCCTCGGGGTCATCCGGCGGCACGATCCCCGACGCGCCGATCGTGGAGCTCCGCGCCGCACCGCTCGTGCTTCGCGTCGGCCCTCGTGGCGCCGACGGACCGAAGATCGCGTCGCCGGTGTGTTTGGGTGGGGGAGCGTCACGTCCTTTCAGGATGTTGTCCTGCAAGTGCTCCGCTTCGTTCTTCTCGCTCACGATGTGCTGAAGATCGGTTTGTCCCAGCTTGTTCGCACCTTCCTGCCCCTGCGCCGCCTCGTCCCGACGTCCCGAGGTACTGCTCGCGACGCCTCTCGGTGAGGGACGCTGCGAATTCTGATACAGCGGCGTACCCGAGGTCGTTGACGTCGGCCGCGACGGCACACTCCTCTCAGGCACAGGCTGATTCCCGCTCTGTCCCGTCGGCAGATGAACCGGGTTCACCCGCTCACTCCCTTTCCGGGAAGCGGCGCCCTGCTGTCCGGCGTCGGCCGGAGTCGGCGGCCCGGCCACGGCGACGCCGGTAGCGCTCGCAATCAAGAAAATCGATACCGCCGTCACGGCCTTCGAGATGGGCATGGGATTGCTCCTGGGTTGCTCTATCTACCCAGACGCAACCGCCCCGGCATTCGCGCCACCGCCCGGAATCCAGACCGAAACCAGACCGCTCCCTTACGACTCCGGACGGCCGCGTCCTTAACCTGTCTCCCGTCCCGAACGTCACGCGAGAGAGAACAGCCGATGGTCTTGAGCCCCCACTCCAGCTACCCGCACGAGCGCTCCTACGTGCTCAAGCTGCACTGCGACGCCTCCCCCCGTCACGGACGGATCGTCGGCCGGCTCGAACACGTGGCTTCGGGACACCAGTTTCAATTCGCGTCGGGCGAGGAACTGCTCGCCTGCCTGATCAACGCCGCCACGCTGCACGAGCAGCCGACCAGAGGAGAGTGAGTATGACTGTCAGCGATCGCCAGCAATTGCCTGTGACCGATACCGACGGCACGGCATTGCGGGTTGGCCCGGTGCCGCATGCCCTACCGATGTTTGACGGAGGGTCGCACCGGGCCAGCCCGGCGGAGCGCGGGCACATCATAGCCGCCTCCCGGGGCCTGCTCTTCGTCGCGATCGCCACCGTCTTGTCGGCGTGCGCTTCGCTGCCGCATGAAGGTGCGCGTCCGCAGATCGCGTCCGCGGCGGACTACGCGAGCTCGTATTCGCTCGCGGCACCTGTGGGTACGTGGCCCGCCGAGAGCTGGTGGCAGTCGTATGGCGACCCGCAGCTCGATTCTCTGATCGGCGAAGCGCTGGCCGGATCGCCGACCATCGCTGTCGCTGAAGCCCGCCTGCGCCGTGCGTACGCCGCGACTCAGGTCGCGGACGCAGCGAACAAGCCGCACGTAAGTGCAAGCGCTTCCGCGGTTCAGCAGAAGCACAGTTACAACTATCTCACTCCGCGCGAGATGACACCGCAGGGCTGGGATGACTACGCCAGTGCCTCGATGACGTTCTCCTGGCAGCTCGACTTCTGGGGACGCAATCGCGCCGCGATCGCCGCGGCAACGTCGGAAGCCAAGGCGGCGGACGCCGAGGCGGCCCAGGCGCGGCTCATGCTTTCGACGGCCATCGCATCGGCATACGCCGAGCTCGCGCGTCAGCATGCTGCGCACGACACCGCGGTGGCGGCGCTCGAAGTTCGTACCAAGACGGTCGAGCTGTTCCGTGATCGTCACGAGAACGGCCTGGAGACGCTGGGCAGCGTGCGTCAGGTCGAGGCGCGTCGCTCGAAGGCCGAAGCAGATCTGCTCGCGGTCGAAGAACAGCTTGCGGTGCAGAGAAACAGCATTGCCGCGCTCGTCGGCGCCGGTCCGGATCGCGGCTTGTCGATCACGCGGCCGACGGTCGATGTCGCGCGCTCGTTTGCGCTGCCGGAGCACCTGGAAGCCGACTTGCTCGGGCGCCGGCCGGACGTCGTCGCAGCGCGCATGCGTGCCGAGGCTGCTGCGCGGCGTATCGACGAGGCGCGCGCCGAGTTCTATCCGAACGTGAATCTGACGTCGGTGATCGGTCTGCAATCGATGGGGCTCGACATGCTCACGCACAACGGCTCTTCGACCGGCAGCACCGGCCCGGCGATCTCGTTGCCGATCTTCAGCGGCGGCGCACTGCGCGGCAATCTGCGCGGCGCCGAGGCGGACTACGCCGCTGCGGTCGCCGAGTACAACCGCACGGTGATCGAGGCTCTGCAAGAGCTTGCCGATGCCGCGGTCGGTCAGAAGGCGCTCGGGCCGCAGCTCGCGCGCACCAGCGATGCAGTCGATGCAGCGCGCGAAGCGTGGCGCATCCAGAGCAATCGTTACGAAGGTGGCCTGGCGAGCTATCTCGAAGTGCTGGCCGCACAGGACGATCTGCTCGCGAATCTGCGCGCGCAGAGCGACCTGCAGTCCCGTTCATTCGCCCTCGACGTCGCGCTCGTGCGCGCGCTCGGCGGCGGGTATCAGCTCAAGAAAATCTAATCCGGAGGTTTTATGACCAAGCTCGAAACTCAGACCCTCGATGCGGCGGCCGACGCCGCCGAAGACGCCCGCAGCCGCGCGAAGCGCAAGAAGTGGTTGCTGATCCTCGGCAGCACCGTGCTGTCGACTGCCATCACCTACGGCCTGTATTCGCACTACTACGGCTCGAAGTTCATCTCGACCGACAACGCGTACACGGCTGCCGAGAATGCGCAGGTCACGCCTGCGATCAGCGGCATCGTGCGCGAAGTGCGAGTGACCGATACGCAGGCAGTGAAGAAGGACGATGTGATCATCGTTCTGGACGACACGGATGCTCGTCTCGCCTTGGCGCAGGCCGAAGCGGATCTCGGCCGAGCGCTGCGCCGAGTCCGCGGCTACGTCGCCACCGACAAGAGTCTCGCGGCGCAACTGGTCGCGGCCAACGCCGATCTCGCGCGCGCGAAGGTCGATCTCGAACGTCGCGAAGCACTCGCGGCTTCGGGCTCCGTCTCCGGCGACGAGTTGACGAAGGCGCGCAACGCTTTCGCGACCGCGCAAGCAAGCGTGACGGCGGCGATCAGCTCGCGCGAAGCGAATGCGGTCCTGATCGTGGACGCGACCGAGGAAACCAATCCTGAAGTCTCGCTCGCCCGTGCGAAACGCGATCAGGCGCTCGTCAACCTCGAACGCACGGTCATTCGTGCGCCGAAGGCCGGCGTGATCGCGCGTCGCTCCGTGCAGGTCGGCCAGCAGATCCAGGCCGGCACGTCGCTGCTCTGGGTCGTGCCGGTGCAGGAAGTACACGTCGATGCGAATTTCAAGGAAGTGCAGCTCGAGCGCGTGCGCATCGGTCAGCCGGTCGAAGTGAAGTCCGATCTGTACGGCCGCTCGGTGTCCTATCACGGCACTGTCGCGGGTCTCGCAGGCGGCACGGGTTCGACGTTCGCGACGATCCCGGCGCAGAACGCGACCGGCAACTGGATCAAGGTCGTGCAGCGCGTGCCGGTGCGCATCCAGCTGGACCCGTCCGAGTTGGCCGCGCGCCCGCTGCAGGTCGGCCTGTCGATGACTGCGACGATCGATACGCGCTCGGACGGCTGAGCTCTTCCAACATTCCAAATTGAGGGGGACCTATGTCCGGCTCGACGTTAGAAGGCCCGCTGAAGGGATCGATGCTCTGGATGGCGGCCATCGTGCTCGCCGCGGCGAACTTCATCGCCGTGCTCGACATGACAGTCGCCAACGTCTCCGTGCCCAACATCGCGGGCGGCCTCGGCATCAGCTCCAGCCAGGGCACCTGGGTGATCACTTCGTACGCGGTCGCCGAGGCGATCTTCGTGCCGCTGACCGGCTGGTTGGCGGCACGCTTCGGCGCGGTGCGCGTGTTCACGACCTGCATGGGCATGTTCGGCGTCTTCTCGCTGGTGTGCGGTTTTGCCAGCTCGCTCGGCATGCTCGTCTTCGGACGGATCATGCAGGGCGTGTGCGGCGGTCCGATGATCCCGCTGTCGCAGACGCTGCTGCTGCGGATTTTCCCGAAAGAGAAGGCGGCGGCTGCAACTGCGTTGTGGGCTGTGACGACGCTGGTCGCGCCGGTGGTCGGTCCGATCCTCGGCGGCTGGCTGTGCGATGACTATTCGTGGCCGTGGATCTTCTTCATCAACGTGCCGCTCGCCTTCTTCTGTGCGCCGATCGCGTGGCGCATGCTCAAGCGCTACGAGGACCAGCTCAAGCGCGTGCCGATCGACAAAGTGGGTCTGGTGCTGCTCATCGTCGCTGTCGGCGCGCTGCAGCTCATGCTCGACCTCGGCAAGGAGCATGACTGGTTCGAATCTGCGGAGATCTGTGCGCTGGCAATCGTCGCGGTCATCGGTCTCGCAGCATTCCTGATCTGGGAATCGACCGAGCGCCATCCGATCGTCGACCTGCGCGTGTTCCGTCATCGCGGCTTCACGGCCTGCGTGATCACGATCAGCATCGGCTTCGGCGGCTTCTTCGCGGCCAACGTACTCACGCCGCTGTGGCTGCAGAGCTATATGGGGTACACGTCCGCCTGGGCGGGGCTCGCGACGGCGTGGACCGGCCTGCTCGCGATCTTCATGGCGCCGATCGCCGGCATGCTCATGGCCAAGACCGATCCGCGTCGGCTGGTGTGCTTCGGGTTGCTGTGGATCGCCGCGGTCACTGTCTGGCGCGTGGGTGCGACGACGGACATGACGTTCTGGCAGGTCTCGGTCCCGCTGATGATGTTGGGATTGGGGCTGCCGTTCTTCTTCCTGCCGATCACGGCGCATGCGCTCGCCAGCGTCGACGAGAGTGAGACTGCGTCGGCGGCCGGGCTGATGAACTTCCTGCGTACGCTGTCGGGTGCGTTCGCCACCTCGATCGTCACGACGGCTTGGGAGAGCAACACGTCGGTGATGCACGCCGAGCTCGCGGGGCAGATCGACAACAGCGGCCAGGCGACGCGCTCGCTGCTCGGCTCCGGCATGGACATGGACTCGGTCCGCAGCGTGCTGGATAGCCTGACCCAGGGTCAAAGTGTCATGCTCGCGACCAACGAGATCATGTTGACGTGCTCGCTCGCATTCTGCGTGGCGGCGTTGCTGATCTGGCTGGCGCCGCGCGCCGGGCGGGTCGTGGACATGTCGAAGGTGGGGCACTGAAGCCCCGGAGGTCGGTGGAATGGCTGAGCACATCGTGGCCTATCGCGGCACGGTTTATCCCTGGCACTGCGACCAGATGGGTCACATGAACGTGATGTGGTATGTCGGCAAGTTCGATGAGGCGACGTGGCAGCTATTCTCTGCTGCGGGGATCACGCCTTCGTATCTGCGGGCGCAGCGGCGCGGCATGGTCGCGGTCGATCAGCGGCTCAGTTATCGCGGCGAGCTGTATGCGGGCGATGTGATCAGCGTGCGTTCCGCGATCATCGAGCTCGGCACCAGCAGCGTGCGGTTCGTGCACGAGATGCAGAGAGACGAGACGGGTGAGCACGTTGCGACGAGCATACTCAAGGGAGTGCACATCGATACGGTCGCGCGGCGTTCGTGTCCGTTGCCGGAAGAGCTGCGCGTGTCGGCGAGCCGGCTCGTCGTTGCGGATAAAGCGCCGTGGGAAAGCTGGCCGCCGCCGCGTGCGTTCGTGCGGTGAAGTCGTCGGGAGACACTGATGCTTGCTGCAGGCGATTCGGGACAGGCGGAGATTCTCGTTCAGCGCAGTGACACCGCGAAGGTGCTCGCGCTGTCGAGCGAGGATTCGTTCCCCGAAGTGTTCGCGACCTCACGCATGATCGCCCTGATGGAGCTGGCGGCCGCGCGCGCGATGCGGCCTGCGCTCCAGCCAGGGCAGCTATCTGTCGGCGTTTCGCTCAACGTGAAGCACACCGCGGCGACGCCGGTCGGCGGCAAGGTCCGCGCCGTCGCGACGTTCGAGCGCAAGGACGGCAGGCTTTTCATCTTCAAGGTCGAAGCGTTCGACGACGCCGGCCCGATCGGCGCCGGCGAGCACTCGCGCGCGATCATCGATACCGACCGCCTGCTCGAGGGCGCCGCCCGGCGCCGGGGATGAGCACGTGCACGCGTTGAAGCATCTCGCGATAGTGGCTCTGTGCGCGCTGTGTGCCCCTGTCGCGGCGGCGGCAGAGTTAGGAGTGCTGACTCCCGTCATCGTCGATGGCGAGCCGTTGATGAAGCGCGATGCGCACGATCGCGCTGCGCCGGTCGTCACGCGCGTCAGGAGCGGCGATCTCTACGACAAGTTGCAGAAGGAAGCGCATGGAGGGTTCACGGCGACAGTGCTGGCGCTCGACGAGCTTGCGCAGCGACGCGCGGGGATCGCGCCGGTTCCGACCTGGCTGTATCTCGCAGTGGAGGACGGCGGCTTTGCGCGTTCCGGATTCTGGCTGCGCGAAGGCAGCGGCGAGCGCTTCGTGCCCGACGCGTTCGTCGACCTGGTCGTCGATGCCGATACTGTCGCGAATGGCGGTTTCGAGGAGATCTTCGCGCACGAGATGGGGCACGTGTTCCTGCGCCGCTTGTTTCCGAACCTGCCGTACGGCTACTCGCGCACGCCGCACATGAGCTTCAACGTCACCGACTACCCGACGGCGTTCGACGAAGGCTTCGCCACGCACTTCCAGGCGCTGGTGCGTCGGCTGACGCGCAACATCGCCCTGCGCGACGAGGATCTCGGGCTGACCTTCAAGCCGCTCGTGCCTTACTGGCTGAGCAACCTCGATCGTTCCGCGCGCACCGACGGCGTGCGGCGCAACTGGTTCGTGCAGTTGCAAGTGCCGCAAGGTGCCGAGCCTTCGACCCAGCGCAGCACGTTGTTCGACGTCGAGCGGCTCAAGAACGGGAATCAGATGCTTGCGTCCGAAGGCGTAGTCGCGACGCTGTTCTACCGCTGGCTGGCGCCTGGGCCGGGCGACGATCGTGCGCTGCTCGCGCGCTACGGCAACATGTTCGATGCGCTCGCAGCGCTCAACAAACTCAAGCCTGGTTCGGACTCGCCGCTGATGGTGCAACTCGTCGCCGCGCATCGCACGCTCTTTCCCAGCGAGAGCGAGCGGATGATGACGATCCTGCTCGACACGACCTACGGTGCGACTGCCGACGCGAGTCTCACACCGCGCGTCGAGAGCGCTGCTGCGCGTGGCAGGTCAGGGGACATGAAGACGTTCGTCGCTGAGCTGACGGCTAGTCGCAAGGCGATGGCCGAGCTGCGCGCGTCAGTGCTGAAGAATCCTGAGAAGGCCGGCACCGCGCTCGGCCCCAACATCTGGCTGCTCAGCGACGCGCCAATGGGCGGTCCGGACAAGCAGGCGAAGACCGCTATCAATCTCAACACGGCAGAGCGCGACGAGTTGCTGAAACTCCCCGGTGTCGACGAAGCTGCAGCGACGAAATTGCTCGAGAGTCGCCGCAGCGCGGGTCTGTTCCTCAACCTGAGCGATTTTGCGGCACGCGCGCAGTTGAGCGCGGACACGTCGAGCAAACTCGCCGCGATGATGCGAGCGATGGAGCAAGCCGGTCTGTATTCACGCGACTGATTCCCAGAACTGCTCCATCTTCTTCCTCATCGCCGCGTCCGGCAGGCGGCCGTGGCCGGCGGCCTGGTTGTCTTCGGCGTGCTTCAGCTTGGTCGTGCCCGGGATGGCGCACGTCACGGCCGGGTGCGACACGACGTACTTCAGCAGCAGTTGCGCCCACGACGAGGCGTCGATCTCGCTCGCCCACGGCGGCAAAGGCTTGTCGCCGAGGTTGGAGACGAGCGAGCCGCGTCGTCCCCCGAGCGGCACGTTGGCGAGCACGGCGATGCCGCGTTCCTGCGCCAGCGGCAGGATCTTCTCCTCGGCGCTGCGATTGCCGATCGAGTAGTCGACCTGGATGAAGTCGAGCTTGTGGGCACGCATCACGCGCAGCATTTCCTCGTAGTGCCCGTCCTGCGAAGTGGTGACGCCGAGATAGCGGATCTTCTTCGCCTGCTTGTACTCGCCGAACGCGGGCAGCTGCTTGTCGGCGTCGTTCATGTTGTGAACCTGCAGCAGCTCGAGGTGATCCGTGCGCAGGCGGCGGAACGATTCATCCATCGCGGCCTTCATGTCGCCGATCGAGCCCATCGGCGTCTTGGTCGCGAGGAAATAGTCCTTGCGATTGCCGAGGCTCGCGAGCAGCTCGCCGATCACTTCCTCGGAGCGGCCGTACGCAGCGGCGGTGTCGATCACGCGCCCGCCGAGCCCGGACATGTGTTGTAAGACTTCCTTGCGCGAGGCGAGCTCGGCCGCGTCCGTCACGCCGTAAGCGTTCGTGCCCAGGCCGATCACGGGGATTTTCTCGCCGGTCGCAGGAATCGCTTTCAGGATCGGTGCGTTTTCCGCAGCGTGTGCCGACGAGGTCGCATGGAGCGCCACCGCAGCTCCGCCGAGAATGCCGGCACGCAGAACGTCACGGCGCGAGAAGTGCGAGGAGTTCATCGGCGAGTCTCCGGCGATTACGAAGGGAGCGCCGATACTACCCGAACCTATGGATTCGAACCCTCGCGAGACTTGCCTCGCCCGGTATCCTGTTTTGCCAGCTCGGGCGATCGTCCTTGCAGCGCTTCGACTTGCGCGTGTAGTGCCGCGACTTTCTCCATGACCGCTTCGGTGCGTTCACGCTCAGCGTGGAGCTGATACAGCACGTGGCTGCAGGCCCCGACGGCCATCACCAGGGCTGCGCCCAACCAGACAGCGACTCGCATGCCCATTGAACGGGCGGCGCGTCTCAAAGGGCTTCGGCAGTGGCGCGGATTGCGGTTTCGAAGTTGCTCTGGTCCACGTAAATCGGTGCGCCGAAGCGCACGTAGATCGTGGAGAACGGCAGAGGCAGGCGCTTGCTGTCCCAGGTCGGCAGCTCCAACGCGCGGGACAGGGTGAATCGCAGCGGCACGATCGGCACACCCGTCTGCGCCGCGATGTGTCCGAAGCCCCGCTTGGCGACCCGCGGCGGGCCGGCCGGTCCATCGGGCGCGATACCGGTCCAGCGGCCGGCGCGCAACTCGCGAACGAGCCGCTCTGCCGCCTCGCGGCCGCCGTGGCCGCTCGAGCCGAGGATGATCCGATCGATGCCGCACAGTCGCATGCAGATCTGCACGGGCTTCAGGTGCCAGCTCGGATGCATGATCCACGAGTGCTGCCGGTGACGCAGGAAGACGCAGAAGTAGGACTGCAGGTCGCCGTGCCACACGGTGTAGATGCAATTGCGGTCGGCCGCGAGCGCCTCCCGGCCTTCGTAGCGGATGCGGCAGGTCCAGTGGATCAGGCACGAGTACGCGAACTGCACCAGCCCGACGCCGTAGCCATAGAGCATGAACAACGGCTGCAGCAGCAGCGGCACGTTGTCCACGCGATATTTCGAGACGGCAGCAATCACAGCGCCCATGCAACGATCATGGCGAATGGGCGCCGCCGCGGACCACGCTATGGATAGCTATTTTGGCCCCCCTTGGTGAGCCCGCTAAAATTCCTCGCGGCGATGTCGAGAAGCCGCCCGCGGCTCCGACTAGGGGGTAACAGCAAGCCATGTCGGCCTGCTGACCGGAACAGGAGCCAATGTCATGAAGTACATGTTGATGATGAACGGTCCGCGCGCTCATGCTGCTCACGGACGCGCGGCGAGCGGCGCGCACTGGACCGGTTGGCGAGTTGATTCCGCTCGACGAGCAGGACCGGAGTCTGTGGGATCGCGAAGCCATCGCGGAAGGTGTCGCGCTCGTGAGCACGGCGCTCTCGAGCGGAGCGGTCGGCGAATATCAGCTGCAGGCGGCAATCGCAGCATTGCACGACGAGGCAGCGCGCGCCGAGGATACAGACTGGCCGCAGATTCTTGCGTTGTACGGCGTGTTGCTGCGGATGTCGGATAACCCGATGGTCGCGCTCAATCACGCGATTGCGACAGCAATGGTCGACGGACCGCAGGCCGGTCTGGCATTACTCGAAGCGCTCGATCGGGACGAGCGCCTGGCGGGCAGTCATCGACTCGTCGCGGTGCGCGCCCATCTGCTTGAGCGTGCCGGCAACAGTCAGGCGGCAATTCCGCTGTATCGCGAGGCGGCGACGCGGACCACCAGTGTTCCGGAGCGCAACTATCTGCTGATGCGAGCCGCGCAGCTCAGCGAGGTGTCGTGATTCAACTCGGCGTCGCCTTGCGACTCCGCGCAAGCACGCGCGGGTCGCCGAGGCGCTCGCTCATCGCCGCGAATGTGTCGCGCGGTCCGCGCCAGCGCAGCTCATCGACGTCCGCGAACAACGGCGCATCCGTGCGCAGAGTCGCGAGCTTCTTGAACAACAGTGCGAGCTCGCGCTGCTCGCCGAGCACCGTAGAAGGAAAATTCTCGATCGGGCCATATTGATTGACGAGACGTGCCGCGCCCGCCTTGCCGATGCCGTCGATGCCGGGATAACCGTCCGCCGTGTCGCCAACCAGCGCGAGATAGTCCGGAATCGATGCCGGATCGACCCCGAA